>JADJEE010000012.1:1370000-1712500 GCA_016709225.1 Deltaproteobacteria bacterium
TACGTCACGATCACGTGCGGCTGTTCGCGCTGGAACTCGGGCGAGCGCAGCGTGATGGTACGGCCCTCGAAGGTGACATCGAGCTCGAGCACGAGCCGGGCGCCATCGTCGGGCCCGAGCGCATCCTCGAGCTGGGCGCCCGCAGCGGCCCCGAGCTTGTACGAGACCTTGAGCTCGCGCGCGCGCGGCAGCGACTCGTTCCATGCGACGTAGCGGCCATCGTCGTTCCAAACGCTGGGCGCGCGCACCGCGAGCGTCGCGATCGCCTTGCCGTTGGCGGCCGTCGTGACCCGCGCTGCGGTCACGCGAAACGGCAGATCGCCGGCCCCATCGTGGGACAGCGCGAGCTGCACCGTCGACTGCGTGCACGGCTGCGACCAGCCGCGCCCATCGCCCGGCAATGCAGCCCCCGGCGCGACATCACCCGCGGGACGCTCGCGCATGACGGGCTGCGCGGCGCTGGCCGGCATCGCGGCTGCCGGCGCGGCGTCGGCGGGTGCATCGGGGCAGTCCTGCACGAGCTGGACCGAGGCGATCATCGCGCGCAGTTGCACACGCGGCGCCTCGACCTTCGGCGTCGGCGGCGGGGTCTCGCCCACGGGCGGCTCGTGGCCCGTACACGCGGCCAGCGCCGCGATCAGAGCCACCGTGAACGACGCAGACCTCGACATGGCACCTCGCATGACCCAAGGTAACGCGTCGAGCGGCGCGATGGGTGTCCTGGAATAGCTCGACACCGCACCGACTACTCCGGCCCCAAGTCCACGATGTCCCTGCTCGGCAATATCATCTGGTTGGTGTTCGGCGGCCTGCTCTCCGGACTAGCCTACATCGTGGTCGGACTGCTGCTGTGCCTGACGATCGTCGGCGCGCCCTTCGGTCTGCAGGCGATCAAGATCGGCGTCGCGACCTTCGCCCCGTTCGGCAAGCGCATCGTCGACCTCCCGGGTGCGAGCACCCCGCTGCGGTTCCTCGCGAACCTGCTGTGGCTGGTGTTCGTGGGCTGGGAGCTGGCGCTGGCCCACCTACTGTGGGCAGGTGTGCTCGCGCTGACCATCATCGGGCTGCCCTTCGCGATGCAGCACCTCAAGCTGGCGCCGCTGTCATTGATGCCGTTCGGTCGCGATCTTCGCTAGTACCTCGACACAGGATTGTGATGGGTCAGAACGCCGTCATGGCCGCGACTCCGCAAGGCGCCGTGCCGCCGGAATACCGGGCGTATTTCAAGGTGCGGCAACGCAGCGAGGCGCGGTCAGGGCGGTGTCATGGCCCTTCACAATCCTGTGTCGAGGTACTCGTGGGCCGGGCCCTCGCGGCGGCGGCCCGACCTGCTACGCTGATCGTTCGTGCATGACGATGGTCTACAGCTGACGTGGAGCGTGCGCGAGCCAGGCGAGGACGACGCCACCGCGACGCGGGTACTCGCAGATCTCTCGCGCTTCGCCCGTGAGGCCTGTACGGCCGCGTTCCCAGAGTCTGCCGGCTATTCGGTGGTGCACCAACGCCTCTCGGGCGCACTCGACGGCATGACCACGACCATCCGCCGCCACCGGTTCCACGGCATGGTCAGCGTGCAGCGGTTTTGTCGCTGCCACGGCGCGCCCAGCGAGGGCATCGAGTTCCGCGTCGTCGCGATCGGCCGCCATCAACCCGAGCAGGCGCTCGAGCCAGTGCCCAAGCGACCCGCGCGACACTGGGGCGTGGTCGGCTTCGTCGCCGGCGCGACCGGGATCGGCATCGCGGTCATGCACCTGCTGGGCATGCTCTCGACGTGGGGACAGCTCATGGCGTTGTTGCCGGCCTTGATGGCCTGGCGCATGGCGATGGCGATGCGACTGGCCGACGAACTGCGCCGCGACGCCCAACGCCAGGCGCTCGCGGCCGCGCCGGTCGACCCCCAGGAGCAGCAGGGCGATGCGCTGCGCTGGCAGCGGGTGCTCGATGCGCTCGCCGCCCAACGCGACGCGGTGGTCGAGCGCTTCCAGGCCACCGGTTTTCGCACCCCCGGTGCTCTGCCTGGCACCATCGCAGCGTTCACGCCGCTGCCGATCGAACATCACGTGGTGCCGCGCGCGTTGCCGGTGCCCGATCTCGCGCTACCTCCGCTCGGGCGCTCGACCGCGCTGTGAGCCCGATCGATCGCGCCAACGCGCAGCGACCCGCGCGAGCGGCTGCTCGAGCGAGAAGAACGGCGCATACGCGACGCCGAAGAGCTGGTAGGGGAACCCGATCCACATGAGCGCGACCACGCCGACGTGGAAGCCCCACGCCGCCGCGCACCACCACCGGCCCACGCGCGCGTGCAGCAGCGCCAGCGGTGCGCCGAGCTCGACCGCCAGCGAGACCGCGGCCAGCCCTACGAAGATGGCGCCGTAGGGCACCAACGCCACGCCGAGACCCGAGTAGGCGTCGCCGAGCTCGGCCTTGCGCAGGTTGTCGAACGCCACGAGATTCCGCAGCGTATCGCCCGTCACCCACCGCCAGCCCGACGCGCGCAGCTTGCTGACGCCGGCGATCGCATAGGTGACGACGGTGACGAGCGCCAACAGTCGGATCGGCGCGCCGTAGCGTGTCCGCGCCGCGCCGTCGACGGCGTCACCGCGTCGGCGGGCGTCGAGCGACCACGCATCGGCGGCGGGCGTGATCGCGAGCACACCGACGTGGAGCACCATCAGGTTCTCGGTGTGGAACACCATGCCCCAGGAGTTGCGGAAGCTCAGCAGCCACAGCAGCGCGAACGCGAACAGCGGCGCGCTCACGCGATGGCGCCAGCCCAGCACGAACGCGCCGCCGCCGACGACGCTCACCACCAGCGCCGCGATCACCGGTGCGAGCGTGGGCGGTGCCGAGCTCCACGCGAGCGCACCGACGCCGCGGAACTGCCACGCAGGATGGCCCACGGCCGTGACGAGCCCGACCGAACGGATCGCCACGTAGATCAGCGCCGCCGCGCCCATCACGATGCGCAGCGCCGCCAAGCGCTGCGGCGGCGCTGCCGGGAACAGCCGCTCGCCGATCACGTCGCGCCCCCGGCAACCGGGCAGCTCGCGTGCAGCGTGCCGTCGAGTGGTCGACCGGTCTGCCAGTACGCGACGATGTCGTAGCGATCGGTGCGCACCTCGACCGCGACGAACTCGGTCGCGAGCGCGGCGTCGTCGTGCAAGGCCGCGGCCACGCGCGTGCAAAGGCGATCGGCGTGATCGGAGCGCTTGCTCGCGATGCGGGCGCTCTGCGCGGCCTGCATGACCTCGAAGGTCCCGAGCAGGCGCGGTGGGAGTGGTCGCACCTCACCGCCCGCGGTGCGGCCGACCACGTGGGCGAGCCTCACGATGCGACCGCGATCCTCGGAGAACATCGGGTAGGTCGACAGCGGGAAGCCATCGCGGCCGTCGACGAGTGGCCACAGCAGCAGCGCCAGCAACACCGCGCCGACCAACCCCCACGCGACGTGCTCTCGCGACATGGTGGATCGCCCTGCGCTAGCGCGTCGGCGCCAGCAGCCCGAGCACGGCCCCACCGTGCCCCATCGCGGCCATCGCGTGCTGCACATAGTCGATGCGGATGTGCGGCGAGGCCATGTTCTCGCTGATGCCACCGGCGATCGGATGCGGCCCCGAGGTCGCGAACGCGTTGCGAGGATTCCACTGGTGGTGGAGCAGGAACCCGAGCGCGTGACGCAGCGCCGCGGCGGTCTCGGGCAGCTGGTCGCCGCGCTGGGCCGCGATGGCCAGCGCGGCCGCCGCGGCCTCGCCGAAGCCCGACGAGCCGGTGTTGTGCGGCGTGAGCACGTTGCTGAAGCCGTAGCCCCCGACGAAGTCGACGTCCACGTCGTCCTCGGGTCCGAAGATGAGGCGGGTCTTGTAGCGCACGTAGTCGAGGCAGAAGCGCTCGTAGCCGTCGTGGCGATGATGTCCGAGCGACGCGCGCGCGGCCAAGCAGTGCCAGTTCTCCTCCATGAAGAAGAAGTCGGCGGCGAACATCGACCAGTAGTCCTCGGCGATGTACGCCATCGCGCGCTCGACCGCGTCGCGCACCGCCGAAGGCTCCGCGAAGCGATCGAGCGCGGGCGCGTCGAGCTGCAGGCGCTCGAGCAGCGTCAATGCGAACACCGCCTGTCCCACCGCGTAGAGCGGATCGGGGCCCGGCTGTGGCGCGCCGTCGCGAATGTCGATGCGCGGGAAGAAGCCACCGTCGTCGCGCTGCATCGCCAGCAGGAAGCGGGTCATCCGATCGATGTCGTCGTCGAAGCGATCGCCGACCAGATCACGACACGACAGCAACGCGATGGTCGCCAACGCGGTGTCGCCGAGGCCGATGAAGCTGACGTCCTTCTCGGCTGGGTACGCCAGCGCCGCCAGCTCGCCATGGCGCCGCTGGGTGGACACCAACATCGCGAGCGCTTCGGTTGCGACGCCACGCGCACGCTCGCGGTCCTCGGCGAGCTCGCACACGACCAGCGTGGTGCCGGCCTGCCGTGCCAGCGAGAATCCGTTGAAACCGACGCGGCCGACGAACGGATCGAGGCGGTACTCGAAGCGACCATCGTCGGCCTGTGCCGACAGGATGTAGCGCTCGGCGGCCAGCTTGGCGCGGTGGAGGTGCTCGGCATCGAGGCCCGGCCCCGCCTCACGGAGCCGACGCAGCCGGTGGACGCCGTCGTCGTCGATCACGAAACTCGCGGTCTCGAACCGCACCAAGCCTTCGATCTCCCCGCGCGGTCGCTGCGATGGCCAGAGGCTGTGACGCAGCGCAGCGGCATCGAAGCCGAAGCGGAACTCCGGCACCACCGACAGTGGTCGCGACGCGGTGAACGCATCGAGCGCGAGCAGCTGCCACGGCACCAGGCAGCGCTCGCCTTCACAGACGCCATCGAGGCCGGGACGCAGCAGCATGCCGTCGACGATCGGCGCGAGGTGCTGCAAGGCTCGCGTCGCGGTGACGACGTCGATGGCGATCGGCCCCGGCGCGGCCGCACCCGCGAGCCGGGCGTGGGCCAGCGACAGCGCTGCGTCGAGCGTTGGGCCCTGCACGCAGTCGTGCTCGACCACGCCGTCGCCGTCCTGGCTGCGCAGCCAGGTCACGAACACGGTCGCGGCAGCATGCTCCGGGGCCTGCTCGCAACTCGCGGCGGCGGTGGTGACGAGCGCGCGGGGTCGCGACGGCGCCGGGCCGCGATGGCGCGGCGCGACCGCGCCGACGCTGCGTGCGAGCTGATCCGCATCGACGTCGACCGCCGTGAGGGGCTGCGCCTGTGCGCTGGCCCGCGCCGACACGCCGCCGACGCCGAGCCCGACCACGGCCAACGTCGCGACCACACCGGCACGGCGTCGGGCACGGATGCCACCGGTGACCGCGAGTCCCCACGCCGATAGCGGCACCGTGACGAACGCCGCGAGACACCAGACCAAGCCCAGCGAGACCGCCACACCCCGGCCGAGTCCGCCGTAGAGCGCGGCGATGTAGCTGGCCGACACCACCAGGTTCCACGTCAGGTAGGCGAGGTAGCCCAGCGAGACCATCGCCTGCACGCGCCACATCGGCGCGCGGGCGCGATGCCCGAGCACCGCCAGCACCAAGGTCATCGCGTGCACGAGGCCGAGCGCGCCGGTGACGATTGCGAAGGTCGTCCACGCCTTCCACGGCAGCACCGACGCCGCCCATCCGCACAGCACTGCGACCGGCAGGCAGCACAGCGCCAGCGTCCAACGCGGAAGTGAGGGCTCGCCCGTGATCAGGTCGGCGACGCCTGGGTCAGCTGCATGCGCCAATCGACGCCGACGATGTCACCCGGGCGCATCGCCGTCCACACGTTTTCGCCTTGCAGCGGCTCACTCGACACCACCAGATGGTTCACGTGGCCGTCGGGCGTCGGCTGCTCGCAGCTGGGCCCGAAGCGCGGGCACTCGTCGCGCTCGGGGCAGCGACGCTTGTAGGTGGTGAAGTACAGCGACTTGCCGCCATGGTGCGCGACCATCGTGGCGCCGTTGGTCACCACGAACGTGAGGTAGGTCGAGTCGGGTGGGCCGTCGTCGGTCTCGCACGGGGGCCCGGCGAGCTCGACCACGTCTTGCACGGTCGCGCGGATGGACTCCACGAGATCACCGACCGGATAGCCGGGCCGCGCCAGATCGCAGCGCCGGGCCATGTGGCTGAGCAGCAGGTAGAACAGCACCTCGCTGTCGGTGTCGCCGAGGATGAAGCGACGCAGCACCGGCGCGATGCGGTCGGCGAGCTGCGGCTTGATGTCGGCGAAGCGCGCGACGTTGCCGTTGTGCACGAACACCCACGGGCCGTACTGGAACGGGTGGGTGTTGATGATCGACAGGTTGCCCTGCGTCGCCTTGCGCAGGTGCGCGAGCACGGTCTCCGACGACACGATGCCCGAGACCCGCCGGAACAACGCGTCGTCCATGGCGGTGGCGACGCTCTTGATGACGTGCGGCGCGCCGGCGTTGTAGTAGGCCACGCCCCAACCGTCGGGGTGGCGCCCGCTCTGCTGCATGAGCGCGTTGTCGGCACTCACCAGGGAGCGGTGCACCTGGCTCTGCAGGACCGAGCGAAACCCGAAGATGCGACACATGGCGTGCTGGAGTCGCGAGCGCAGCGACCCGATCGAGGCTAGCAGCGCGAACGCCCTCGTTCCAACTTCGTGCACTTGCCGAGCCGCCGTCCAACCCACCCTTTGCGGCCGCGGAGCTTTTGGGGTTAAGTTGTCGCGAGGACGCTTCGCTTGACTTCGATGGTGGCTCGCTGGAGTTCGTTTCCGTGCATTGTGTGGGCGCTGCTGCTGGCGGCTGGCTGCCGCGGCGAGGCGTCGTCGGACGACGCCGGCAGCTCGACCGGCAGCGGCTCGACCAGCGCGACGACCACCACCGCGACCGGCAGCGAGTCCGGCACCTGTCCACAGCCGGTGCTCGGCTGCCCGTGCGAGGCCGGCGAGTGTGTCGCGCCTGCGGTGTGCATCGCCGGCACCTGCAGCGCGATGTCGACCACCGGCGTCGGCGAATCGTCGAGCAGCGGCGACGCCAGCGACAGCTCGAGTGGCACCGGGCCGATCGCGTGCAACGACGGACAACCCCACGCCGGCGAGCTGTGCCTCGGCAGCCCGACGCTGCTCGTGATGGGCGCGGCACCGACCGGCGTGGTGCTGGCGAACTTCGATGGCGATCCCTCGCTCGATCTGGCGACCTGCAACCGCGACGGCAACGAGGTCGCGCTCCGCCCCGGCGACGGCGGCGGCAACTTCGGCGCGCGCACGACCTACGCCGTCGGCGCGAGCCCCAACGACGTGGTCGCGGGCGACTTCGACGCCGACGGCCACCTCGACGTGGTCACCGCCGACACCGGCGCGGCCACGGTCTCGTGGCTGCGCGGGGCCTCGAACGGCAGCTTCACCGCCGGCGGTGCGATCGCGGTCGGCATGGCCCCACAACAGCTCGTCGCGACCGACTTCGGCGGCGAAGGCCGCGACGACCTCGTGATCTCGAACGCCACCGACGACACCGTCGGCGTGTTGTTGTCCGAGCCGGCGCCGTTCGCCGCGATGGTCACGTTCGGTGTCGGCATCGCGCCGCGCGGCCTGGCGCTCGCGCAGATCAGCGACGACAGCGAGCTCGATCTGCTGGTGACCAACACCGGCGCGGCCACGGTGTCGCTGCTGCTCGGCAACGGTGCGGGTCAGTTCGGCGCGGCCGCACCGTTCCCGGTCGGCGCCGACCCGCGCGCCATCGCAGGTGGCGACGTGAACGGCGACGGCCTCGGCGATGCGGTCACCGCCGAGGCCAGCGGCAACCTCACGCGGTTACTCGGCAACGGGCTGGGCAGCTTCGGCGCCGGCCTGCCGTTCGCGACCGCCTCGGCACCCAGCGCGCTCGAGCTGGTCGACCTGGACCTCGACGGCGACCTCGACCTCGTGGTCGCGAGCTCCGGCGACATGACGCTGCGCGTGCTGACCAATGACGGTGCTGGCGAGTTCATGGAGGCGATCCAGCTCACCACCGACGCCGGCCCGGGCGCGCTCGCGATCGGCGACTTCAACGAGGACGGCCTGCCCGACATCGCGTGTGCGAACACCGGCGGCAGCACGGTCACGTTGGTCGAGAGCAGCGCTTGAGGCGTCCGGCCGTGGTCCGGTCGGAAACCTCTAGAAGCGACCCGACCAGGCCAGCCCGGCGCCACCACGGGGCAGCAGCAGCGCGACGTCGCCGCGGCCGCGCTTGCGCGCGAGCACGCCATAGCGAATGACGCCGGCCAGCACCAACGCACCCCCAACCACCAACGAGGCGATGCCACCCGCGCGCAGGCCCAGCGCCGACTTGCGGGCGTCGAGGTAGGCGAGGTTGTCGTCGGCCTCGTGGGCGAGCTTGGCCTTCTTCGCGGCCGTGACCGCCAGCGCGGTGCCGACGACCAAGCCCACCGCACCCAGCGAGACCAGCACCGCACCCGCGGCATCGCGACCGACCGGCTTGGCTTCGCGCACGTCCGCCGGCGGCGTCGGGTCCTTCGGCCGCGGCGGTGGATCCGGGTCGACCGCCGGCTCGGGCTCGGGCTCGGGCTCGGGCTCGGCCGCGGCGAGCGCTTCCTCGCAGCGGTCGATGTTCTTCTGCGCGTCGTCGACCATGCGTTGCGACGGCGCCGACTCGATGAACTGCCGATAGAGATCGATCGCGACCGCGCAGTGGTCGAGGTTGCGCTCGGCCTGGGCCCAGGGGTAGAGCAGCACGGGGTTCGGCTCGAGCATGTACGCGCGCTCGAGCAGCTTGCTCGCAGCGGCGAAGTCCTTGGCCTCGAACGCGGCCTGGGCCTCTTCGAACGCCGCCTGCGCCTGAGGATCGCCGAGGATCGACGACGGCCCGATCGCCAGCGACGACGACAACACCCACGCGACGACACCGGCGAGCATGGTCATTGCGGCAGGAACGCGTCGAGATCGTGGGACTCGCCACCCTTCGAGGGCGCGTCCGGCTTCTTCGTGGTGGTCGCGCTCGACTTCTTGCGGGTGCGCTTGGCGACGTCGTCCTCGACGATGACGACGGGCTCGCCTGCGGCTTCGTCCGGCGACGGCGTCGCGCGGCGCTCGGCGGGCGCGGCCGCCACCGCCGGCGCGGACACTTCGACAGCCTTCGCCGCCGGCGCGGGCGCGGCCTCCATCGCCGGCGCCGACGCTTCGGCAGCCTTCGCCGCCGGCGCGGGCGCGGCCTCCATCGCCGGCGCGGGCGCGGCCGCAGCGGGCGCAACCGCCTGCTGCGTCGAGGCGGCCGCCGGCGCGATCGGGGCCGCAGCATTGCCGGCCGGCGCCCCGGCCTCGGGCTGCGTGCTCATCGAGTACAGCGCGACCGCGCCGACCGAGATCAACGCGACCGCGGCCACCGCACCAAGCCCGATCGCAACCCCTCGCAGCGTGCCGTGCGATCGCGGCGCGGTCGAAGCGATCATCGATCGCGAGCGGCCCGCCGCGGTGCTCGAGGGATGCGACGCCGGCGTGACATCGGGCGGCATGCGCACCGCCGGCACCGACGAGCCCGATCGCTGGCTGTGCTCGCCGGTCTGCGACGCGGCCGCGCTCGCCACCGGCGAACCGAGCAGCGCGCCGAACGGGAACGGCCGCGGCTCGAACAGGCCGTGCATGAACTCGCCGAGGCCCGACTGCGTCGAGCGCAGCTTGCGTTCCCGTGCGAAGCGCTCGAGATCCGCGGCCAGCTCGGCCGCGCTGCCGTAGCGCTTGTCGCGTTGAGGCGCGAGCGCCTTCATGATGATGCGCTCGAGATCCTTGGGGAAGTTCGCACGCCGCGTCGACGGCAGCGGCACGTCGCCGTTCACGATGCGGTTCATCAGGCCGAACTCGTTGTCGCCATCGAACAGCCGCACCATCGTGGTGCACTCGTACAGCACGATGCCGAGCGCGAAGACGTCGCTCCGACGGTCGAGCGTCTCGGCCCGGCACTGCTCGGGCGACATGTACGGCACCTTGCCCTTGCGGATGCCGGCCTGGGTGACGTCGGTGCGCGAGGTGACCTTCGCGATGCCGAAGTCCGCCATCTTCACGCAGCCGTCGTAGGTGACCATCACGTTGGTCGGCGACACGTCGCGGTGGACCAGCTGCAGCGGCATGCCGTCGAAGCCGACCCGCTCGTGGGCGTAGTGCAGCCCGGTCGCGGCGCCGATTCCGATCGCGATCGCGAGCTCGATCGGCAGCGCGTCGCCCTTGCGGCGGACCGCCCGCAGGATGGTCTGCAGGTTCTCGCCGTAGACGTACTCCATCGTGAAGAAGAAGGCCGAGCCCTCGCGGCCGATGTCGAACACCTGCACGACGTTGGGGTGATCGAGGATCGCGGCGAGCCGGGCCTCGGCCAGGAACATGCGCACGAACTCCGGGTCCGCGGCGAGGTGCGGCAGGATCCGCTTGAGCACGACGAGCTTCTGGAAGCCCTCGAGGCCGGCGGCCCGCGCGAGGTGGACCTCGGCCATGCCGCCCGAGCCCAGCCGTCGCAACAGCTCGTAGCGGCCGAGCCGATCACCGCCGCCGGGCGCCGGTGGCGGCGCGAGACCTCGTCGGTCGGCTGCGGTGTCGAGCGCCATCGTCCGCCTGCCATCGTAGTGGCGCGGCGACGTGATCTGCAAGCGCTGTGGCGCGCGCACGCCGGGCCGGCCACGAACGCGCGCAAGCCGGCCCTCGCGTGGATCCGATCGCGAAGGGTCGGCTGGTCGCGATCGGTGATAGTCTGACGCCCTTGGCGACGGCGATGCCCGCACCACGCACGTACGCATGGGGTTTCGCGTTGACGGCCGGTGTCCTGTGCGGCGCGTGCCTGCGGTTCACGTCGTTTTCGTGCAGCGACGACGCCGCGTGCAACGCCCACGACGGGGGCGTGTGCGCGGCCGACGGGCGCTGTGCCTATCCCGATGCAGCGTGCCCGGGGGGCCTGCGCTACGACGAGCTCGCGGATCCCGATGTCGCCGGTGAGTGCGTCGTCGGGGACACCGGCAGCTCGAGTGGGGTCGCCAGCAGCGCAACCACCGTGACGACCCTCGACACCACCGCCGACACCGGGCCGCAGGACTCCAGCGGCCCGGCGACCGGCGACGAGAGCAGCAGCGGCGGCGGCCCCAGCTGCGGCGGCGCCGGCGAGGCGTGCTGCGCATCCGGGCCCGCCTGCGGCGAAGGGCTCGAGTGCATGGGCAGCGCCTGCGGCTGCGTGCGCCAGATCGAAGCCGGCGATCGCCACACCTGCGCGGTGCTGGTCGACGGCAGCGTGCAGTGCTGGGGCGCCAACGACGTCGGTCAGCTCGGCGGCAGCGCGGCGCCCTTCGAGACCACGCCGATCGAAGCGCTCGCGGTGCGTCCGACCGATCCGATCCGCCAGATCAGCGCGACCACGCACACGTGCGTGCGCTCCGAGCAGGGCAACGTGCGCTGCTTCGGCGCCAACGACAGCGGCCAGGTCGATCCGGCCCTGCTGCAACCGATCGCGCCGGCAACCCCGGCGGCGATCGTCTCGGCGGATGGGATCGGCACCGGTGCCTCACACACCTGCGCGACCGATGGCCTGTCGCTGTCGTGCTGGGGTGCCAACGGGCAGAACCAACTCACCGGTGGCGCGGCTGGCCCCGGGCCGGTGTCGTTCGGGACCGGGCCGGTCGCGCAGCTCGAGACCGGCGGCGCCTTCGGTTGCATCGTGCAGGGTGGCGCGCTGTCGTGCTGGGGCGCCAACGACTTCGGTCAGCTCGCGACCGACCCCGCGCTGACGCCGACGATCGCAACGCCGACCTCGATGCCGATCGCCGACGTCGCCGACGTCGCGCTCGGTCGCACGCACACCTGCGCGCTCACCCATGCGGGCGCCATCGGTTGCTGGGGTCGCAACAATCTCGGTCAGCTCGGCGACGGCTCGGGCGTCGAGCAGATCACCCCGGTGGCCGTCGCCTGGCCGCCGGAGGCGGGTACGCCCACGGCGATCGCCAGCGGCGACCAGCACACCTGCGCCATCGACGACGCCGCGGCGCTGTGGTGCTGGGGCAGCAACCTCGGCGGCCAGCTCATGCTCGAGCCCGACATGGGCGGCAACGACATGTTCACGCTCACGCCGGTCGCGATCGACGTCGGCGCCGGCGTGTTGGCCGTCAGCGGCGGCCGCGACCACACCTGCGTGCGCACCGACGCCGGCGAGGTGCTCTGCTGGGGCACGAACACCGAGGGACAGATCGGCGACGGCACCACCAACTACGCCTTCGATCCCCAAGCGGTCATGGTGGGCTGTCCGTGAGTTCGCGACGCGAACCGGCGCTCTGTGCGGCTTTCGAGCCTTCGACCCGCGGGGCCGCCATGCCGGCGCGGTTGCGATAACATCCGCGCCGCCAGCAGGACCCCTCGATGTCGACATCCGAAGCATGCACCCGCGGAATCGAGGTGCGGGTTCGATCCCGCTACGTGCCGGAGCAGTCCGATCCGGAGCGCGGCGGTTGGTTGTTCGCGTACACCGTCCACATCGCCAACGCCAGCAGCGAGACCGTGCAGCTGATGAGCCGCCACTGGATCATCACCGACGCCAACGGCGAGGTCGAAGAGGTGCGTGGACCCGGCGTCGTCGGAGCGCAGCCGATCCTCAAGCCCGGCGAGTCGTTCGAGTACACCTCGGCGTGTCCGCTGGGGACGGCCTTCGGGACGATGCACGGCAGCTACCAGATGGTCACCGATCGCGGTGAGCACTTCGACGCCGAGATCGCAGCGTTCTCGCTCAGCACTCCGTACGCGCTGAACTGAAGTCGCGTCTGCGCGCGTGACCAGCCGCGCGGGCGCTGCCCCGCGCGTCTGCGGGTGCTACGATCGGGCTGGGCGCGCGATCGCGACCCGTCAGGCGCGATGCCCGACAACATCATCCCGCTCCTGGTCCCGTTCTTCATCCTCGGCATCATCGTCGAGGCCGCGATCGCGCGCCGACGCGGCGCGCGGGTCTACCACCTGGGCACCATGATGTCGGACCTGAGCGCCGGCATCATCTCGCAGGTCTTCGAGCTGTTCTTCAAGCTGCTGGCGCTGCTCGCCTACGCGTGGCTGTACGAGCACGCGCGCCTGGTCGAGTTCGCGCCCGGGAGCCCGTGGCCGTGGCTGGTGGCGTTCGTGGGCATCGACCTCGCGTTCTACTGGTGGCACCGGCTCAGCCACGTCGTCAACTTCATGTGGGGCGTGCGTCGTGCACCACCACAGCGAGGATTTCAACCTCTCGGTCGCGCTGCGGCAGCCCGCGTTCGAGCTGCTGACCGCGTTCGTGTTCTACGCACCGCTCGCCCTGCTCGGGGTGCCCGCGCACGTGTGGGTCACGATGTACGCCCTCAATCTCTTCTACCAGTTCTGGACCCATACCGAGCTGGTCGGGGATCTCGGTCGCTACGAGGCGGTGTTCAACACGCCGTCGCACCACCGCGTGCACCACGGCATCAACCCAGAGTACCTCGACAAGAACTACGGCGGCATCTTCATCCTCTGGGACCGTCTGTTCGGCACGCTCGCGCCCGAGCAGCAACCCGTCGTGTTCGGCGTGACCAAGCCGCTGCACAGCTACAACCCGCTGTGGGCCAATCTCGAGTACTACGCGCAGGTGCACCGCGATGCCCGGCGATTCCCGCGGTGGTGGGACCGCGTGCGCGTGTGGTGGAAGCACCCCGGGTGGCAGCCCGCCGAGCTGGGCGCCGGCAAGCCACCGCCAGCGGTCGACCGTGCGCACTACGTGAAGTACGCGCCGGCCGCGACGCGACGACTGCAGCGCTACGCGCTGCTGCACTTCTGGCTCGCCTTCGTCGGTAGCGGCATCGTGCTCTCGCTCGCCGAGACGACCACTCGCACGGCGGCGATCGGACCCGGCGTGGTCGTGCTCGCGACCCTCGTGGCGCTGGTCGGTCGGCTCGAGCGCAAGCGTTGGGCCGCGCCCCTCGATGTCGCGCGACAGCTGGCGACCGTGGGCTTGTTGCTGTGGTACGCCCCGCAGGCGATGGCGACCCCCATGGCGTTCGGCCTCGCCGGTGGCGTGGCGGCGACCTTCATCGGGCTGGCGGCGTGGCTGCGACCGGGCGCGGAGGCCGATGACTGAGCAGAGCGAACCCGTGCGGCTGCACGACATCGTGGTCGTCAGCGACCTGCACATCGGCCGCGGCAAGAACCGCGAGTCGGGTCGGTACTACGAGCTCGAGACCTTCTTCTACGACGACGACTTCCGACGCTTCTGCGGCTGGCTGTGCGACGACGCGCGCGCCAACGACCGCCGCTTCAAGCTCATCTTCAACGGCGACGCCTTCGATCTCTTGCGGCTCGATCCGGTGCCGCTCGAGGGCGACACGCCCGAGCGCCGCTCGGGCTTCGCCCCGGTGCTGACGCCGTCGCGCGCCGCCGCCGAGCTCTCGCGCATCCTCGACGGCCACCCCCGCTTCTGCGCCGCCATGGGGCTGGTGCTGCGCGAGGGCCACGAGATCATCATGCTGCCCGGCAACCACGACATCGAGCTGCAGTGGGCGCCGGTGCAACAGGCACTGCGCGAGGCGCTGCTGCAGCACGGCGAACTCGGCAGCGCGCGCGAGGCCACCGAGGCGCTCGCGCGACTGCGCTTCGAGCCGTGGTTCTACCACGAGCCGGGCCGCGCCTGGATCGAGCACGGTTGCCAGTACGATCCGGAGAACGCGTTCCGCTATCCGCTGCGCCGCGGCTTGGTCGATCTTCCCGACGCCGTGCACGAGGCCGAGCTCGACAACCCGCTGGGCAACTTCTTCCAGCGCTACCTCTACAACGCGTTCGGCCACATCACGTTCATCGTGCCGAGCACGCGCGCGAACAGCCGCTATCTCAAGTGGCTCGCGTTCAACAACCCACAGCTGCTGCTCGGGGTCGTGCGCAGCCACTGGCGCTTCTGGTGGCAGGTCGTCAAGCGCGTGCTGAAGTACCCCTCGCGGGCGCGCACCCGCATCGCCGACAACCATGCCCGTGAGCTCGCCGAGCTGGCAGCGCGCAGCGGATTGGGCGAGCGGCTCTACGCGATCGATCGCCTCAAGGACACCCACACCGACCTCGTGCAGGCGATCCGCGGCCTCGGCCTACAGACCTTCAAGCTCGCGGGCGCCTTCTTGCTGGTCAGCATGCTGGTGCTCGGCATCTGGTTCGCCGGCAACCACGCGATCGATCAGGTCCAGCTGGGCCTGCTCGGCAAGGCCACGTTGTTCCTGGCGTTCAGCTTCGTGTTCCTGCTGATGTTGTTCGGCGCGCTGGCGTTCACGGTGTTGCGAGGCGGCCGCACCGTGCCACCCGAGCCCATGCGCCGCGCGGCGGCCGAGCTCGCCACCATCGTCGACGTGCCGGTCGTCAGCTTCGGACACAGCCACGACGAGGTGCTGTGGCGCATCGGCGGCAGCGTCGAGCGCCCCGCGTGGTACTTCAACACCGGCACCTGGATCGCCGTGTTCACCCACGACGTGCTGCTGCCGCGCGAGCGGGTGCAGTTCACGTTCCTGCGCGTGCGCGACCACGAGGGCGAGCTGCTGCACTGGAGTCCGGGTCGACGCGAGCCGCTGCCGGTGATCCTGCTCGACGAGGAAGACCCGCGCCGCGACGTCGCCCGGCCCGGCGCACCGAGCTAGCCGACCCTGCTGGCGCTGGCCGGTCGGCCGTTCTCGTCGCCGTTCGCCCACCGAACGCAGATCGGAGCCCGAACACGGGTTTCCGGCCCGATCTTCGCGCTTTACATCATCGGCAATTGCTGTACCATGGATTACTTCTTTTCCTCGAGGTGAACTCCATGGCGGACTCGACGACGGATCAAGTGTTGGTGCTCGGCTGCGCCAAGGATGCGCGCCACCTGTTGGGTCCTGCGTTGGAACAGCTCGCCGCGCGCGGACTCGCGGTCGAGGTCGTCAGCGGCATCGAGACCCGCGACGACGGCCTGCTCGCGAGCGCGTCGCGTCGTGGCGACGCGGGCTACCTGCTGTTCCCCGACCTCGAGCTCACCAGCGCGCGACTCGAACGTCTCCGCACGCGGTTGCTCGAGGCGGGCGTGCAGCCCCATCGCGTGGTCGTGATGCCGCCCGAGTGGCGCGGTGCGATCGAGATCATCGAGCGTGCGCAACGCATGGGCCTGCGGGTCGGACCGCGCCGCGCGACGCTGGTGACCTCCGTGCCCGATCATCCCGGCGCGCCGTCACCGGCGGTCGAGCTGCCGCACCCCGGCGCGACGGTGGCCGCGTTCGCGGGTTCGCCATCGGGTACGGTGCCGGTCGATCGCGGGCCACACACCGACGCGCATCCGCTGGTGGTCGCCCGCGCGCTGACGCGTCGGCCCGTGCAGCTGGCGGCGTTGGTCGCCGCCGGGGTCGCCTTGCTGGTGACCACGGTCGCGATCGCCAGCGGCCCCAGCCAGACCGCACAGACCGCGGCGCCGCTGCTGAGCCACCTCGCCGAGCACATCCCGACGACGGCCGCCCCCGCCGCGCCCGTCCCCGTGGCGGCATCTGTGGCCGCACCCGTCGCGGCCCCGACGGTGCTGGCCATGCCGGTGCCCGCGCCGCCGACCATGCTGCCGCCACCACCGCCCGCGACCGCGGCGGTGCCCGAGGAGCCGACCATCATCGCCGCCGATGCGCCCGCCGAGCCGGTCATCGACGAGGCCGAGATGCAGGCGATCTACGGCGGACTGGTCGCTCGCAAGTTCCGCGCGCTCGACATCCTGCTGGTGTCGGCCGAGCCACCCAAGAAGAAGGGCAAGCGCATCCTCAAGGGCAGCGCGCGCATGACCTTCGCGCAGGCGAAGGCCTACTGCGACGCGCTCGACGTGGGCGGCGTCGCGCAGTGGCGACTGCCGCGGGTCGGCGAGCTCGGCTCGCTCACCGCCAACTCGATGCTCGCCGACGGCAAGTTCTGGTCGGCGACCGAAGGCGACACCTTCGGCAGCATGCGCGTGGTGTGGAACTCCGATCACGCGCGCATGGGCACGGCACCGCAGCGCTGGAAGGGCGGGCGCGTGGTCTGCGTGCGCACGCTGGCCAAGCCACCGACCCCAGCCGCGGCGCCGTGATCCCTCACGGGTACGCGCAGTAGTTCGGACACAGGTTCACATCGACGAAGTCGTTCACGCAGTTCGCCGCCGAGTTCGGCGTGCAGCGGTTGTTGAACGGCGTGACGGTGCGGCATAGCTGGCCCAGCGGGCAATCGGCGTTGGCGCCGTCGCAGGTGCAGCGACCACTGGTGTTGGCCGGCGCGGGATCGCAGGTCGAGGTTACTGACACGCTCTCGCAGATGTCGTCGGCGTCGCAGCCGACCCCGCAGCCGCCGCAGTTGTCCTCGTCGCTGGAGATGTCGACACAGTCACCGCCGCAACAGCGGGCCGAGTCCGCGGCGCCGCACGAGCTGCCATCGGTGACCGGCGCGAACACGCAGGTGCCACCGCTGCAGCTCGCGGTCTCGCAGGGGTTGTTGCTCGTGCACGACTCGCCGCCACCGCAGACGCCGGCGGCATCGCAGCGCTCGCCGGTGGTGCAGCCGTCGTCGTCGTCGCAGGGGCTGTTGGCGGGCTTGAGCGCGTAGCTGCAGGTGCCATCGCGCTCGCAGGTCCCGCGCGACTCGTGGCAGCTGTCGGGCGGGACGTTGCACTGCATGCCGCCGGTCACGACGCACTGGCCGGCGCCATCGCACTGCGCCGCTGTGACGCAAGGGTCGTCGATCACGCAGCGCAGCCCCGAGGACAGCGGCGTATAGATGCAGCCGTCGTCGCCGCACGCGCCCAGCGGCTCGAAGCACGGTCCCGGCGGATCGTCGCACACCGTGCAGCCGCCGCTACCGGAGCCCTCGATCGCCCCGGTGCTGGTGACCACCGCGGTGGTGCTGGAGCTGCCGTCGGTGTCACCGCCGGTGGCCACGAACGCATGGGAATCACCGTCGGACGCAACCCCGACCGGCACGCACTCGAACCTGCGATCGGCGGCCGGCCCGTAGCGCAGCTGCGATGGGCAGCGACCATCGGGGTAGGCGCAGAAGCCCGAGCTCTGGCACGAGCCCTGGACGCCTTCGACCACGCACTCGAGGTCGCCGGTGCACGGATAGATCGTCTCGCCGAGACATGCCTGGAGCGCGAGTGCCGTGAACACCGCGCCGAGCACCGACCCACGTCGTCGCGCGTGCACCTCGGTCACCATCATCGCCGACCGTCGTGGTTTTTCGAAGCGCTTAAGTTCCGCGCGCATGCGCGGGCCGGCAACGGCCCCCCTCGCAAGACCTTGGCGCCGTCGCAGCCGCGAGCGCCGTGGATGCCGCGCCGTCCGCTGTGGTCACGCACAGCCCGGCACCCCACCGACCTCGACGCAGGTCTGCGGCAGCACGCAGGCGGTGCCACAGCCGCCGCAGTTGGCGGGATCGCTGCCGAGGTCGACGCAGGTGCCCGCGCAGCAGGCCCCGACGTCGCACGCGGTGCCATCGATCGCGGCAAAGTAGCTGCACTGCTGCGAGGCGCCGCAGCTGCCGATCGCACAGGGATTCTCGCTGGGACACACCGCCCCCGGCACGCACGCGCCCGCGCCGTCGCACTGATCGCCGTAGGTGCAGGCGTGGCCGTCCTCGCACGGCGAGCCGCCCTCGCGCGGCGCGTAGTCGCAGCGACCATCGGGGCCACAGCTGCCGATCGCCTCGTGGCACCCCGAGGGCGGATCGTCGCACGGCGGATCGACCGGCACGCACAGCCCGCTGCCGTCGCAGCGACCGACGCCGATGCAGGGATCGTCGGCGCCGCAGCTGCCACCTGCCTCGCGCGGGGGATAGCTGCACTCGCCATCGATGCAGGTACCCATCGCGTCGAGGCACTCGTCAGGCGGCGCATTGCAGACGCCGCAGTCGATGTTCGAGACCGGCGTGGTGGAGTCCGACGACGCATCACCGCCGCGATCGAAGCAGCGATCGGCGAGCCCCTCGCCCGCGGCGGGCCCGTAGCGCAGCCCGTCTTCGCAAGCGTCGTCGGGGTAGGCGCAGTAGCCCGGATCGACGCACTGCCCCGCTCGCGAGCCCAACACGCAGTCGCCCGCCGACGTACAGGGGAACGCGCGCGGCTGCAGGCACGCGGCCACCAGCAGCGTCACGCCACCCACGCCCATCGCCGCTCGGAACCCACGCACGCCGCGTCCTCGCCGACAAGCGTGACACGGTCACGCGCCGGGACCCAAGCCGTGCTGCCGTGGCTGCGTCCGGCGCACGCGCGCTCGTCAGAAGCGCAGCGCGAACGTGACCGACACGCCACGGGCACCCGGCACCACAGCGGCGGCCGCACGCGCGCGCCGCTTCTGCCGTGAGGCCAGCACGCCCCAGCGGATCGCACCCGCCACCAGCAGCGCGCCACCCACCGAGAGCACCGCGATGCCTGCGCGCTGCGGCGGCTTCGCGGCGTCCTTCTCGTCGACGTAGTCGCCCTCGTTCGCGGCCCGGTCGGCGCGTCGGTCCTTGCCCAGTGCGAAGCCGAGCACGCTGGCACCGATGATGGCGGCGACCCCTCCGGTCGCGACCAGGGCACCACCCACCGGGTCGCGGTACCACGGCGCTGGCGGCTTGGCCGGCGGGCGATCGGCCGCGCTCGGCGACGCGGAGCCGTCGAGCTCACCGACCGGATCGCCGGCGTCCGCGCCCTCGAGGCAGCGGGCCCGTGCCTGCCGGGCGCGCTCGACCTCGGCCTTCGATGGCGCCGAGGCCAGGAACTGCTCGTACAGCGGCACCGCGACGTTGCACCGGCCGGCCAGGCGCTCGGCCTGCGCCCGCGCGAACAGGTACTTCGGCACCGGCTCGAGCGCATAGGCGTCGGCGAAGGCTCGACTCGCGACGTCGTAGTCCTTCGCGCCAAAGGCCGCCTCGGCCTTCGCGATCAGCTCGTCGAAGCCCTCGTGCGGTGGCTCGGCGGCCAGCAGCAGCGCGAACCGAAGCGGCAGTGAGGCGATCAACCGCCGGAAGGATACATCGCGTCGACGTCGTCTTGCGCACCGGTGTGCTTCGCGGCGGAGGCGTGCCCGGACTTGCGCTTGCGGGCGCTGGCGGCCCGCCGCTTCGCCTTCGTGCGACCCGCCGCTGCACCGGCCTCCGCGATGCCCGCGTCGGCGACGTGTACGGCCTGCGCCACCTCACTCGGCTCGCTCGGCGCACCGGGCTCCGACGGCTCGCCGACCTGGGGCAGCTCGTCACCGGGCTCGATCTCGATCACATCGTCGGTGGGCTCCACCGCGGGTAGCACCAGCGGCGCCTCGGTCGGTGTGACCGCCCGATCGACCGCCGAGCTCGGCAGCGCCACCGCGCGCGTACCGGCCGGGGCCAGCCGCGGCGGACCGAGTGTCGGGGCCGCAGGGCTCGGATCGGCGACCACCGGGGCCTGGGCCACCGGCGCGGGCGCGACGTCCTGCGCGGCGGCCTCGTCGGCGACCCCGAGCTCGACCGCAGCCCACGCGCCGATCGTCAAGCACGGCACGCCGAGTCCCAGCGCGAGCGCGAGCGCGACCGTGCGGCGCCGGGGCGGCGCAGCGACCCGCGAGAGCTGCCGCGGTGCCATCAACACGTCGGTCGGCGCCGTCAGGTTGGCGACCGCCGCACTGTCGACGCTCTGCGACACGTGCAGGACCGTGGGGTTCGACTCTTCTTCGTCGTCCTCGAAGTTCGGCAGCGGCGCCTCGCCGAACATGTCGTGCATGGTCTCGACCAACACGCGCGACGACAGCGTGAGACCGGCCGTCCGGGCGTAGGCCTCGATGTCGACCTGCAGCGCCTGCGCCGACACGTAGCGCTCGTTCGGCTCGCGGGCCAGCGCACGCATCACGATGCGCTCGAGCTCCGGCGGATACGCCGGATCGACCTCGCGGGGCCGCGCGAACACGCCACGGACGATCCGCGACATCACGTAGTAGTCGTTGGTGCCGGTGAAGAGCGGCCGGCCAGTGGTCATCTCGTAGAGCAGGATGCCGAGCGCGAACACGTCGGTGCGACGATCGAGCGCGAGCCCCTCGCACTGCTCCGGCGCCATGTAGTGCACCTTGCCCTTGAGCACCCCGGTGCGCGTGGCGTGGCGCATCTCGGTGGCCTTGGCGATGCCGAAGTCGACCAGCTTCACGGTGCCGTCGAAGCTGACCATCACATTCGACGGCGACACGTCGCGATGCACCAGGCCGAGGAAACGGCCGGTCGGATCGCGCCGCTCGTGCACGTAGTGGAGGCCCTCTGCGGCCTCGTGCACGATCGTCAACGCAGCCGCCAGCGGCAGCGTGCCGGGGTTGGACGCCCGCAACAGCGCACGCACGTCGCGACCGTGCATGTACTCCATCACGAAGAAGTACTCGCCATCGATCTCGCCGATGTCGATGACGTGCACGACGTTCGGATGATCGAGCGTCGCCGCCAGGCGGGCCTCGCCGAGGAACATCTCCACGAACGACGCGTCGTCGGTCAGGTGCGGCAGCACCAGCTTGAGCACACAGGGCTTCTCGAAGCCGCCGATGCCGACCGCCTTCGCGAGGTAGAGCTCGGCCATGCCGCCCTTGGCGAGTCGGCGGCCCAGGACATAGCGCCCGATGCGACTGCCGGCTGCCAGGGTGCCGCGCGAACGCGACCGCTGCGCCGTCCCCTCCACGACGCCATCATACGTTGTGAGGCCTTCGGGCCTCAACGACCGTGACGGCTCGGATCCGCGCTGGCCGAGGCGCCCGCGCAGCGTGAAGCCGTGTGCACGGTGGATCGCGTGCGGTCAGCCACGCAAGCGACGGCGGGAGATCGGATCGTTGGTCTGTCCGTCCGATCGGCGCCGCTGGAGCACGGCGCGCCCGCGGCACGCCGGCGCACTCACGGGTGGCGGACGGTCAAGCTCACCGAGCCGCCCTTGGGCACGGTGAGCACACCCTTGGCGATCACCGTGGCGCCGTCGCGCACCTGCACGTCGTTGCGACCGCCTGGCACGGGCACGCCCGAGAGCGGCGCGGTGCCGGCGTAGCGCCCGTTCACGAACAAGCTGCCGCGGCCGCCGTCGATGGCGAGCGACACCGTCGCCGGCGACTTGTCGCTGCGCTTCTTCTTGTCCTTGGCGGTGACCGTCTTGTCGGCCTCCCACTTGGCACCGCCCGAGTCCACGCAGAGGTTGCTCGGATCATCGCACGCCATCGCGATGGCGGCGGCATGGTTGGCGGCGATCGCCGGCGTGCCTGCGTACGTGCCGAGCCCGATGAACAGCGACAACGACGGCACCAGCACCAGGAACTTGTTGCGGCTCGGCATGGCTAGAATCTCCCCGAGATCGAGACGCCGTTCAAGGCCGGCGCGACGCGAACTGTCTTCTTCTGCGTAGCTTTTTCGTCGGGGGCGCGGCCTTGTCGCTTCTGCACGACCTTACCGGCGATCATCATCGCAACGCCGCCCAACACCAGTGCACCGCCGACCCCCAGCCCGACGCCGGCGATCAGGTTGCCTCGCTCGCCCTTGGTCGCGACCTGGTCGTAGGCGCTGCCATAGACCTTCGGGTCCTCGGCCCGGTTCTGGTTCACGGCGCCGATGATCAGCCCCACGGCCCCCACACCCAACACGGCGCCCCCGAGCCCCGTGACCGCCGCGCCGCTGAGGAACAGCGCCCGGGCGTTGATGGGCTTGCGCTCTCGCTTGGGCTTCGCGGTCGCGTCGCCTTCGCCCTCGCCCTCGTCGCCGCGCGCGATGTCCTCGGTGACGGTCTGGGCCTTGGCGATCACGTCGTTGGCGCGCGCGATCAGATCGGGCACCGCGCTGGTGTCGATGATGCGGAAGTTCGGATCGGCGGTGGAGTCGAGCGCGAAGTAGAGGAGGTCGAGCGCAATGCGACCGCGCTCGATCGCCGCCTCGGCCATCGCGACGTCGCGATCCTTCTCGGCGGCTGCGATGTACGCATCGGCGGCGTCGAGGTACAGCACCGGATCGCCCCACTCCGACGCGCGAGCGTCGTAGTGCATGCCGGCGGCCGCCGGATCGGCCCCGAGCAGATCGCGACCCATCACCTGCGCCTCGGCACGCTTGCGTGCGCCGTCCTCGGGCGTCACGCGCGGTGCTGCAGACGCGGCCGCGGGCAGCGACGCGATCGGCAGCGCGAGCGCGAGGGCACACGCGAGCGATGCACGTTGCGAGATGATCGATCGAGCCAGCATCGATCCGCACGCTATCGGTGTCGCGGTTGCGTTGTCAAACGCTCCGTCGTCGGCGGCGCGAGCGACCGCCCGCGCGACCCGCAGCTGTGCGCGCGATCGCGGGACGCGATGCTTCGAATTGCGTAGCGACTGCAGAACACTGGCGCGGGGCCGCGCACCGAGGACCACGCCGTACGTGGGTCGAGCCCACGTTGGTTTCTTCGTGCGTCGTGGCGACGCGCGAGCGCTTGGCAGTTTGCCCAGGCATTTCGCCCAGCCGAGCTCGAGCGGCATGCACGAGCTCCGCAGCGGCGGCGCGACGCCGGCGGTCGCCGACGACGAGTTTTTCACCGCACCACCGGCGTGGGGGTTCTGCTATCGTGCGAACGCGAGAGCAGTCGACGATGTCACGCACGTTCGGAGTCCTCCTCGGTTTGGTGTTTGCGGCGACCGCCACCGCGTGCTTTCACGGGGCCGATCGCGAGAAGGACGCGCCGCCCGGGAACCTCGGCGGCCTGTGCCTGGCGCCCGACGGCCACTGCGACGAGGGCGTCTGCAACCAGGACAAGAACTACTGCTTCAGCGCGAAGGATCCCTGCGAAGGCTTCTTCTGCGGCGGCAGTGAGCGCGGCGCCTGCATCCTCGATCAGCAACAGCAGCCGTCGTGCACCTGCAACCCCGGCTTCAACAACGAGACCTTCGCGTTGTACTGCTGCCCCGACGATCCCAACTTCGATCCCGATCCCAACTGCGTCCCCACCGGCCCCGCCAGTGACGCGAGCAGTGGCTGAGCCCGACCGTGCCGCCGTGGTGCTGACCAGCGGCGGCCTCGACTCCACGACGCTGCTCGCCCTCGCCGATGCCGAGGGTCGCCGCATCCACGCGCTGAGCTTTCGCTACGGCCAGCGGCACGCCGTCGAGCTGCAGTGCGCCGCGCGGCAGGCCGAGCGCTTCGCCGCAGTCGCGCACGAGACCGTCGATCTCGCGCACCTCGGGCGTCTGCTCGCGCCCGCGACGTCGCTGGTCGCGAGCAGTGCGCTCGACGTCCCCAAGCACGGCGCGCCGAGCAGCGACACCGCGATCCCGAGCACGTATGTCCCGGCGCGCAATCTCTTGTTCCTCTCCTACGGCCTGGCGTGGGCCGAGGCGCTGGGCGCCGACGAGCTGTGGATCGGCGTGAACGCGCTCGACTACTCCGGCTACCCCGACTGCCGACCGCAGTTCATCGCCGCCTTCGCGACCGTCGCCGCGCTCGCGACCCGCCGCGGTGTCGAAGGGGAGGCGATCGCGATCCGTTCGCCGCTGGCGGCCCTGCGCAAGCACGAGATCATCGCGCTCGGACTGCGACACGGCGTCGACTATGCCGACACCGTGAGCTGCTACGATCCGGTCGTCGACGGCGAGCGGGTCCTGGCCTGCGGTGCCTGCGAGAGCTGCGGCCTGCGCCGTGAGGGCTTCGCACTCGCCGGCGCATCCGACCCGACCCGCTACGTCACATGATGAGCGGCAACAACGTCGCGCCGAGCACCAGCAGCCACCCCAACCCCGCGAGATCGAGCCTCGTGCCCAGGGCCAGCATCGACTCGATGCGGATCATGCGGGTGCCGTAGGCCATCGCGTTGGGTGGCGTCGACACCGGCAGCATGAACGCGAAGCTGGCGGCGATGGTCGCCAGCACGGCGACCGGCAGGGGCGACAGCCCGGCGGCCTGCGCGACCCCCAGGAACACCGGCAGCATCATGCTGGTGACCGCGGTGTTGCTGGTCACCTCGGTCAGCACGAGCATCAACACGACCGCGCACGTCAGCAGCCCGAACGGATGACTGGCGAGGCCGCCGACGTTGGCCAGCACGCCGCGTCCGATCGCCTCGGCCAGCCCGGTTTCGAAGGTGAGCTTGCCGAGCGAGAGCCCACCGCCGAGCAGCAGCAGGGTGCCCCAGTCGAGCCGCTGCGCGTCCTCCCACGAGAGCAGGTGCGGACGCCCCGGATCACTGCGGCCGCTGGGCAGCACGAACAACGCGCTCGCGCACACGATCGCGACGACGCCTTCGTCGAGCACATCGCCGGCCCACGACGCCCACGGGTGCGCCCCGCCGAGCGCCAGCTGCAACAGCGACGGCGTCAGCCAGCCCAGCACTGCGACGCCGAACACCGCGACCGCGCGACGCTCGGCCACGCTCACGGGACCGAGCGCCCGCAGCTGTCGCGCGACCTCGTCGGCGAGGCCCGGCAGCCGAGTCATCGGCGGTCGGAACCGCCGCACCGCCAGCACCGTCGCGGTCGCCATCATCGCCGCCGACAGCGGCAGTGCGAACGCCATCCAGCGCGTGAAGCCGAAGTGCTCGCCGAGCTGCTCCTCGAGCATGCCGATCGCGATGACGTTGGGCCCGGTGCCGATCGGCGTGGCGACCCCACCGATCGAGGCCGCGTAGGCGAGCAGCAGGCACATGCCGCCGCCAAAGTGATCGAGCGCGCGGCGTTGCTGCGGGTCGTCGCCGATGACCTCGCGCATGGTTGCGTGCAGACCCAACGCGACCGGCAGCAGCATCGCGCACGTCGCCGTGTTGGAGATCCACATCGAGAAGGCCCACGCGATGAGACCGATCGCCACCATCGCACGGCTCGGTGAGCCCGCGACCTGCGGCCGCGCGATCAGCCACAGCGCGATGCGGCGGTCGACGCCCTGCCGTGCCAGACCCTCGGCGAGCACGAAGCCACCCAAGAAGAGGTAGATCAGCGGATCCGACAGCGGCGCGAAGGCCTGCTTCGCGGGCGCGACCCCGGTGAGCACCGCGAGCGCGGGGCCCAACAGCGCCGCCACCGGCAGCGGCACCGCCTCGGTGATCCACAGCGCCACCGTCGCGGCTGCGACCGCGGCCAGCGCGTGGGCCGAGGGCGACAGGCCCGGCAGCGGCGCCAGCCACAGCGCCACGAACAACGCAGGCGCGAGCACGCGGCCGAGTGCGCGCCGGCGTCGGTCGAAGCGCGCCTCGGCCTCGGTCATCGCCTCGCGCACCGTCACCCGCGGTACGATGACACACCGCGGCCAGCCGTGGACACTCCGGAGCGCGCACCGCCACGATGACCGCACCCGCTTCGACCGGCCGCCGCTGGCCGCGACGTCTCGCCCTGGTGGCGCTGTGGCTGCTGTGGGTCGCGATCGGTCGTGGCTTCGTGAGCAGCAACGACGGCTCCCACGTCGCGCTCGCACGCGCGCTGGCACTGCGTCACGAGACATCGATCGATCCCGACGTCGCGCTCACGCTATGGGTCGACCGCGCCGAGCGCGATGGCCACCACTACTCCGACCGACCGCCGGGCACCGCGTTCGCGGCCCTGCCCGCGGTGTGGCTGGGCGCGCAGCTCGACCCGGTGCTGCGCGACCGCGCCCTCGCCCACGGCCAGATGGTCGTGCGCCCAGCCGGCGACGCGTTCGCCGAGACCTACGTGGCACGCGCGCGTCGGCACGGTCGCGCGCCCGCGCTGGTGCAGTACCAGGGCACGGCGCTGTTGGTCGTGATGCACGCAGCCGCGATGGGCCTGCTGGGCCTGCTCGCGCTCGAGCGTTGGCTCGTCGATCGCGGCATGTCGAAAGGCGCCCGCGCGTTCGCGATGATCACCGTCGCGCTCGCGACCTCGTGGGGCCCCTACTCGACCACGTTGTTCTCCCACGTCACCAGCGGCACGTTGTGGTGCATCGCGCTGCTCGCCGCCGCCCGCGGCCGCGCGGGCTCGGATCGCTGGGCCGTGATCGCGGGGCTCGCCGGCGCGTGGGCCGTCGCCAGCGACTACGTGCTGGTGGTGCCCATCGGGCTGCAGCTCGCGCTCGCGATGCCCCCGCGCCGCTGGGGCCTGCTGCTGCTGGGCGCGGCGGCGCCTGCGATCGCGACGGCCGCGTATCACCACGCCGCCTTCGGCGCGTGGTGGTCGATCGGCTACGACCACCACGCCGCCTTCGCGTTCGCGCGCGAGCGTGGCAGCACCTTTGCCGGCAACCCCGTCACGGGAGCGTGGACGCTGCTCGGCCTCGGCGAGGGCGCGGGTGTGCTGGCCATCGCACCGGTGATGGCGCTGGGCGTCGCCGCGTTGCCGTCACTGCGGGAGCCGCGGCTGCTGCTTCCGCTGCTGCCGTGGCTGTTGTTGCTCTGCCTGCATCGCACGCCGTCGGGCGGTGCCACCTTGGACCATCGCTACCTCGTGCCCGCGGTGCCGATCGTCGGGCTCGGCCTCGCGGTGGCGTGGCAGCGGTGGATCGCCGAGCCCCAGGCGCACCTGCAGCACCCGTGGCGTGCCCGCGCGGTGCTGTGGCTGTGCCTGCTCGTCGCGGTCGCGTCGTGCGTCCTGGTGTGGTCGCACTTCGTGTCGTGGCGGGGCTGAAGCGCCGCATGCTCGCCCCCACGGCGGATCACGGGTGTATACGTCGGAGGCCCGATCGATGACTGCGCCGAACGAACCCACGCCGGCAACCACGCCGACGCGGCGCATGCCGCCGCTGACGTGGGTGACGACGCTGTACTACGCCGAGGGCTTCCCCTACGCGTTGGTCAACAACGTCGCCGAGGTGCTCTTCAAGGACCTCGGGGCGAGCGTGCAGGCCATCGGACTCACGTCGGCCTTCCACCTGCCGTGGAACCTCAAGTTCCTGTGGGCACCGGTGCTCGATCGCCACGAGACCAAGCGCCGCTTCATCCTCGGCTGCGAGTGGCTGGTCCTGGCGATCACCGTCGCGCTCGCGCTGCTCGGAGCGACCATGCCGATGGCCGTCGCGGCGGTCGTCTTCGTCGCGCTGGCGTTCGTCGCGGCGACCCACGACGTCGCAATCGACGGCTACTACCTCGAGGCGCTCGACCGCGACGAGCAGTCCAAGTACGTCGGTCTGCGTGCGGCCGCCTACCGCGGCGCGGTGCTGGTCGCCAGCGGGCCGATGCTCGTGATCGCGGGCTTCGCGGGCTGGCACGCCGCGTGGTGGTTCGCGGTCGCGGTCGCGGTCGCAATGCTGTTCTTCCACCGCCATGCCCTGCCCGACGTCGAGCGCCGCGGCGTGCCCCTGCGCGTGTGGCTGTCGGCGATGGCGCGGCCGCGGCGGCTGATCATGCTCGCGGTGGTCGCGGCCGCGATCGGCCTCGAGCGCACGTCGGGCCTGCTCGACGCTCCGCTCGCGTGGCTGCGCGAGCGCATCGCCGAGGTGCCGCTGGTCGGCTCGCTCGGACTCGGCGAATGGATCGGCGTCGCGCTGCTGCTGGTCGCAATCCCGACCATGATCTTCCTCGGCCGCGTGCAGGCGTTCCTGCGCCGCCGGAACTCCAGCTACGCACGGGCCTTCGTCGACTTCCTCGAGCACCCGCAGATCCCACGGGCGTTGGCGCTGATCCTGTTGTTCCGCACCGGTGAGTCGTTCCTCATGAAGATGAGGCTGCCGTTCTTGCGCGACGCCTGCGGCCTCTCGCTCGAGGCCTACGGTGTCATCAACGGCACGCTCGGCTTCATCGCCACGATGATCGGGACCTTGCTCGGCGGCTACCTCATCGCCAAGCACGGACTGCGGCGCTGGCTGTGGCCGATGGTGTTCGCGCAGAACCTGCCCAACCTGCTCTACGTCCTGCTCGCGGCGGTCGGGGATCCCTCGCAGGTCGCGATCGAGATGATCGCCAGCGTGGTCATCCTCGAGGACTTCGGCGCCGGACTCGGCACCTCGGTGTTCATGATCTACATCATGCGCTGCTGCGACCCCCGCCACAAAGCCACGCACATGGCCGTGCTCACCGCCGTCATGAGCATCGGCTTCACGGTCGCCGGCATGGGCAGCGGCTACTTGGTCGCGCGCATGGGCTTCACGAACTTCTTCCTGCTCAGCTTCGTGGCCACGATTCCCAGCATGCTGGTGCTGCCGTTCGCGCCCTTCCTCGATCGAGGGCGCGGTGACGAAGCGGCCCACGACGCGCCACCGCGGCCCGCCGACGGCCACCCTACAAACCCGTAGGCGATCCGGCGATGGGTCGGGCATGACGTTCACCGTCGATGCGCTCGGCCTCGAGATGTTGTGCGACAGCCTGAGCGACGGGGTCATCGTGTTCCGCAACGAGTGCGCCGCGATCGTCAGCGAAGGCGCGTGCGAGCTGCTGGCGACCCCCCGCGCGCAACTCCTGGGGGCCGACGCCGATCACGTGCTCGCAATCCTCGGTCTGCCACCGGTGTGGAACCTGCGACTGCGAGCTGGCGACGCGGTCTCGACCGCGCCGGCCCAGGGACGCGCGCTGCGACTGCGGTGGCTGATGCTGCCGGACCCCGAGGGCTCGAGCTACGCGCTGGTCGTGCAAGACATGCGACTGTCCCGGGCGCTGCGGGTCACCGAAGAGGAGCTGGCCCTGCGCGCACACGGCAACGAGTTCGGCCGACCCCGTCACGCACTCGGCGGTGGCGCGGTGTTGCGGTACCTCGCCCGCGAGGTCCGTCGCAGCCACCTCGACTTCGAAGAGCTCTCGGTGTTGGTCGCGGCCGCGGGCAACCCCGAGCGTGCGGCCGCGGTGGCCGACGCGATCGCGCGCCATCTGAGCGGCAGCCAGCGCGTCGGTGCCTGCGATCCGCTCGAGCGCGGCGGGCCGGCCGAGGGCGACGTCACCGTGGTCGACTTCCCGCGCAGCGCGATGCCGGTCGACCACGTGCTCGTGGTGCTGCCGTGCACCGCCAGCAGCGGACGCGACGCGATGGCGTTGCGGCTCGCGAGCGCGTGCTCGGGCCGCGGCACACTGGCCTTCGGCGGTGCGACGCTGCAGATCCGGACCGCGGCCCGTCGCAACGGCGGCGAGCCCCGCGACGGCGCCCGCGCGCTGCTCGAGCGAGCCCTGCGGGAGCTCGCGCGCGCACGGGCGGATCTCGCGGACGCCACGCCCCTGCGGCGCGCCGCGTAGTGCCGTCTCACGGCTGGGACCGGCCGCACGGCCGGGGCCCGCCCGGGACGCGGGCGGGGGCGGATGGTTTCGCGGACACCCGGCGCGGGCGTAAGCTGCGGCTGCCGCCCCCGTTTGGGAGTGCCCCGATGCCTTTCTCGTCCGCCTCGACCCTCACGCTCGCCGCCGCGTTGGCGACCGCGCCCGCGACCGACACGCTCGGGGCCGAGGCGACGGCCGCCGAGCCGACCGAGTCCGCGACGGCGCCCGAGGACGGCACGCCGCGCAAGCGCAACCCCGACGAGTACGGGCCCTTCTTCGAGGCCGAGCCACCGTCCGACACCGCGCACCCGGCCGCGTTGGAGGCCCAGCCCAAGAAGCCGCTGCTGTCGGTGGGCAAGGGCGCATTCTGCTTCGTCGACGGCAGCTGGTGCCGCACGTCGCTGCTGATCTCCGCGGGGGTCGCCGTGGGTCTGCGTGCACCGGCGAGCAACGCCGGCCCCGACGTACCGTACGGCCAGTTCAGCGTGCACGGTGGTGTCGTGGTGCGCCCGTTGATGCTGGCCGGGCGGCGCAGCTGGCATCCGTGGGGCCTGGGCCTGGTCGGCAGCTGGAGTCGCGGCACCGGCTCGGTGACGGTGCAGGGCAACGCCGAGAACCAAGAAGTTCGCGGCACGGTGCGCACCGACGCCACACGCATCGCGGTGCTCAACCAGATCTGGCTCAGCAAGAAGGCCCACGGCATCCACCTCGATCTCTCGGTCGGTACGGTGCGCAGCCAGGTGCTCACCAGCGGCGTCGCGTTGTGGGGTACCCACGCGGAGGTGGGCTTCGGCTTCGGTGGCTGGGCGACGCTGTTCGCCGGCGGCGACTTCCTCGATCGCGACTCCCGCGTGACGCTGGGCGTGCGCGCGCACGGCATCGCAGCCGCGCCACTCATCGCGCTCGCGATCGCCGGCATGGCCCTCGGAGGTGCGCTGTGACGATCACCGCCGCGATCGCCCTGCTGGCCGTGATGGCGCCCGATGTGCAGCGTCCGCGCGCGCTCACCGAGGGCCCGACCGAGGTCCCCGCGCCCGCGGACGCGCCTGCAGTGGCCGAGCCCGCCACCACCGAGCCGACCGCCAACACCGAGCCGGCCACCGCCGAGCCCACCGCCGTCGCCGAAGAGGCCGCGCCGCCGGCCGAAGAGGCCGCGCCGCCGATCGATGCGCCCAAGCGCACCGGCGAGACCTTCGTGGTCTCCGCCGGCAACGCGCAGGACAAGGCGCCCTACTACACCGCGCAGGACCTCGACGCGCTGCGCAAGCGCCACGGTCTCGCGCCGGCCCCGGCGCCCGAGACCCGCAAGGTGCGATGGCACTGCCTCATCGGCGATCCACTGTGCGGCTTCAACGTCGAGGTGCAGGCCATGGGTGCCTTCGCGGCGCGCCTACGTCAGGGCGACGTGCGCGAGAAGTCGGCGCACAAGTGGTCGAGCGGCCGCGCGCAGTACGACGTCTGGTTCAACATCCCCGTGCTGGTGGAGACCCGCGGCAAGACCCGCTACACCCGCATGACGCTGGGCCCCAAGGCCGGCGCGATCTTCAGCGATACCGGTGACACCTGGGGGAACATCGGGCTGGTCGGCCGCTACTGGCTCGGTCGCGGCCGCTTCGCACCGGCGATCGAATTCTCCAGCGCGATGGCGTTCAAGCTCGCGCGGCGATCGACCAAGGACCTCGGCGGCGCCGAGCCCAAGTACGAGATGCAGCGCGGCCCTGTCGGCGTGACCGGCGACATCGGCCTCAGCATCGGTGGGTTCGCGGCCCTGGTGGTCGGCGGCCAGTACGACAGCCCGCTGGCGCGCGAGGACGTGCCCGAGTCGTTCCGCACCCAGGCCGCGGGCATGTTCTTCGTGGGCCTGCGCGGAAACATCCTCTGGGGTGCCCCCGCGGCTGCGGCCGTGCTGACCCACGGCATGACCCAGCGATACGGCCGCGAAGCGCGATAGCGTCGCGCGATCCCCCATGCAGCGACCGTCGACCGGTGCGTCAACGCACGGGTCGACGCCTGCCTTTGTCGCAGCAACCAACCGCATCGGCGATCCTCGGCGTGCGTCGATGGGGCGCGGGACGGGGCGGAACCGCGTCCCACCGCGTCGGGCATCCCACGATCGCGGTGGGTGACAACGCCGTGACCAACGGCGTGGAACAATCGAGGGGGTCGTGCGTCTCAAGGCTTCGCCCATGCCGCGCCACCTGCTCGTCGTCTCCACCCTCGCCGCTTCGACCCTGTGCCTCGCCATCGCTGGCGCCAGTGCCCGATCGGTGGCGCGGTCGAAGCAGCCGCACTTCGAGGAGATCGGGCAGTTCGGCATGGTGGGCGGCGGTGCCGAGCTGCCCTTCGCACTGCAGGATCCCCCCCTGGGTGAGACCCAAGCCCCCGCCGCGACCCCGCCCTCCGCGTCGCTCGCGGGCAGCACCATCGCCGCCTTGAAGGACGGCGCGCTCGTGGTGGACGGTGACAGCGGCAAGCTGCTGCGCACCAACGTGCAGGGCGAGTTGGTGGCGGAGCTCGAGATCGGCCGCGATGCCGGCCAGCTGGTGGTCGATGCGAAGCATCGGCGCGCGTTCGTGAGCGACCGTGCGCACGATCGCGTGGTGGTGGTGTCGCTTGCCAAGGGTGGCCTTGCGCAGACCGACGCGTGGCGTACCGGCGCGGAGCCCTTCGGCCTCGCGCTCTCGCCGGACGGCGCCAGCCTGCTGGTGACCCACGTGGCCGATCAGAAGCTGGTGGCGTTCGACACCACGACCGGCTTCGAGAGCTGGTCGCTCGAGCTGGGCCCCGAGCCCCGCGGGGTTGCGATCGCCCCCGATGGCCACGAGGCGCTCGTCACCTTCCTGACCACTGGCGCGGTCGCCCGCGTGGATCTGGGCGGCAAGGGTCACGCGCCGAAGTTGTCGTTCGTCTCGCTCGACCCCGCCAAGGCGAACACCGCCGGCTTCGACAACGCCTTCGGACAGGCCGCGATCCCGGCCCAGACCGGCAATGCGGGCGGCACCGTCAAGACGCCCGCGTTCAACCCCGACAAGGGCAAGAGCTTCGTTCGCAACGCCTTCGCGCCGATGTACGTCGGGCATGGCCTCGCGGTGGTGCCCCACCAGCTGAGCACGCCGCACCTCGCGAGCGGCGACTTCGAGGTGCCGTCGGGCGGATACGGCGGCGGCAATGGCTTCCAGTCGCCCATCACCCACCGGCTCGCGTTCCTCGACACGCCCGATGCCGGCCAGAGCGGCGACATCCGCACCGCGATGGCGACGACCAACCTCCACCAGCCGCGCGCGATGGCGTACGACGGCAACAGCGACACGCTGTACGTCGCCGCCTACGGCTCCGACGACGTGATGGCGGTGGCCAACGTCTCACAGGCGTCGGTGCACCTCGGCTGGCAGCACCACATCGCGAGCAGCGAAGGCTGCGCCCCCGACGGACTCGCGGTCGACGGCGAGAACGGCGAGGTGCTGGTGTTCTGCTCGCTGACCCGTCAGGTCGTCCGCCTCAAGGGCGACGCCAGCGGCGGCACGGCCCCCAGCATGGTCTCGACCAGCAAGGAGCTCGCGAAGAGCAGCTTCTCGAGCTCGGAGCTGCGCGGCAAGAAGCTGTTCCGCGAGGGTCGCAACGGCATGATCTCGACCTTCGGCGCGATGGCGTGCGCGAGCTGCCACGCCGAGGCCCGCTCCGACGGCCTGACCTGGTTCCTGCAGGGCAACATCCTGCAGACCCCGTTCTTGTCGGGCCGCCTCGAGGGCACCCACCCGTTCAAGTGGGATGGCCAGGACGCCAACCTCCAGGTGAGCCTCACGAGCACGGTGAAGCGACTCGGTGGCTCCGGCATCACCAACCGCGACGCGAAGGATCTGCAGGCGTTCCTCACCGCGCTGCCCAAGCCCCGCACGCCCACCGTCGAGGAGCCCGCAGCGGTCGCCCGCGGCAAGCAGCTGTTCGAGAGCAGCACGACCGGCTGCCTCAACTGCCACGACGGCGCGATGACGACCGACGGCAAGCGCCACGACCTCGCGACCGACCTCCCGGCCGTCGACACCCCGTCGCTGATCGGTCTGGCCGCGAGCGCGCCCTACTATCACGACGGCAGCGCGAGCTCGCTGGAGTCGCTGCTGCGCAACAACGGCAGCATCCACGCCATGGGCAAGACCTCGCGGCTCGACGACGCGCAGATCAGCGACCTGGTCGCCTACCTCGAGACGCTGTAGAACGGGACATGCTCCGTCTGTCGTGCTCGGCCCTGGCACTCGCGCTGGGGCTGCTCTCGTCGTGCCACGACGCGCCCAAGCCGACCCGCTCGCCGACCCACGGTGAGAGCCCCGACGGCGGCGCGCGAACCAACCGCCCGGGTGATCCGAACCACCGCGTGAAGACGGTCCGCACCCGTCGCGCGGGCATGGCCCACTCGGGCGCGATCGACATGGTCGCGCTGTCACCCGACGGCATGGGTGCGCTCAGCCGTGACGCCGTCGGCGGGGTCCGACTTTGGCCGGCACTGGACGGCTCGCAGGAGCCCATCGCGATGCCGTCACGCGCACCGCAGGCGATGTCGCTCGCGCGGCTCGGCGACGGCTGGCGGGTGTTGATGGTCGACGCCTCGGGCGGGGCCAAGCTCTACGACGTCGCCGCCAACGGCAAGGTCGTGCCCCACGCCGAGCTGCCGCCGTTCGAGCCACTCATCGAGGGGCACGTGCTGCCGGGCGGCAAGCACGTGCTCGCGCTGTTCCGCGACCACTCGCTGCGCCTGCTCGACGGCGACGCCAAGGAGGTCGCGCGGCTCGAGGAGCGCAAGTTCCGGCCGATGCAGCTGCGCATCTCGAGCGATGGCAAGCGCGCCCTCGCGGTCATCGAAGAGCGCACGTCCAACACCACCAAGCTCGAGCTGCAGCCGATCGCGATCACGACCGGCGCCAAGCCGACGATCCGCCGTGGTGGCACGCCCCGGCTGTTCACGGCCCAGCTGAACCTCCACTCGAGCGGGCTCGCGTTCGCGGCCGACGGCAGCAAGGCCGCGGTGGTCGACAAGTGGAACGGTGCGCAGTGGGACGTGGTGGTGATCGATCTGCTCGCCGATACGCCGGAGCAGCGCTTCGCCGCCGCCGCTCAGGCCCACACGGTGCCCGCGCTCGGCTTCGTGGGGAAGACCGAGCTGCTCGCCGCCGCCAACGACGGCGGCGTCGCGTGGCTGATCGACCTCGAAGGCAAGTCGCTGCACGTCCGCAGCGCTCCTCCGCAGGACTTCAACGGCAACGTGCGCGCGCAGAGCTTCGCGTCGAACCGCCACATCGCCGGCCACGGCAGTTGGCTGTACGTCGCCGACACCAAGTCCGGCCGACACCAGTTCCTCGGCTACCGCAGCCTCACCGCCAACGCCATCGCGATCTCCCCGAGCTCGCGATCGGTGGCGACGGTGTATCCCCAGGGCCCGATCTGGGTCGAGCCGCTCGCGGGCAAGGGCGACGAGTCGGTGTCGATCGCCACCGATCCGACCAGCGGCGTGTTCCGAGTGCGCTTCGCGACCGACGACCGGCTGCTGGTCGTCGACGGCATGGGCGGCGTGCAGCTGATCGACTGGCACACCGGCGACGTCATCGCCACCGCGGGCGTGAACGGCTCGGTGCGCTCGGTCCAGCTCGATGCCCAACAGGGCCTGCTGCTGATCGATCGCCAGAGCGTCGTGAACGACAGTCGCGTGTTCGAGCTCGACGACAGGTTGGGATTCCGCGGCCCGTACATCATCGCCGACACGTCGTACCGTACCGGCCTGCTGCGCGGCGGCGCACCGGGCCACGCGGGCGCGGTGATGTGGTCGCTCGACAGCGGCAACCACGTCCGCTTCTACACCCTCGCGGAGCTGCGCTCCGACCTCAGCGTCGACGAGATCAAGCAGAAGGCCATCGATCTCAAGCCCGGCCAGATCGCGCCGCTCGCAATCGACGCGAAGGGTCGCCAGTACGGCGTGCGCTGGAACGGCAGCCGCATGGAGGTGTTCGTCGACAACGGCGAGCACGTGCGCAGCAAGGCGATCGGCGACGGCTCGGTCAACGAGCTATGGCCGACTGCCGATGGCAAGCGCTTCTTCGCGGTGCACCAACGCACCGGTGGCATCGGCATCACGGTCTACGACAGCGACTCGCTCAAGGAACTGTGGTCGCTCACGACCGGGGCGTTCCACAACGAGGTCAACTGGTCGCCGCAGGGCGACCTGGTGGCGATCGCCTCGCCGACCGGCGCGGTCGTGCGCGACGGCGCGACCGGCGAGTCGGCCTACGACCGCTGTGGTCTCGACTTCGAAGTGCTCGGCACCGCGCCGAACACCGCGTTCTCGACCGCGAATCAGCGCAGCATCTGCGAGCCGTAGCCACCGGCGGCAACCTCCGCGGCCTGCGACGAGCTGCGGCCGAGCCGCCGGCGAGCTTGCGCACGTGCGAGCGCCAAAGCCCCGTCGGCCCGCGGTTTCCTGCGCCCGAACCGCCTGGTGTCGCGCCGCCGTCACCAGGCTGTCACGTGGACCGCGGCAAACCGTGCTACGGGTGATGCCACGGCATGACCGCACAGATCCTCATCGTGGACGACGAGGCTGACCTGGTCTCGACGGTTGCCTACAACCTCGAGCGCGAGGGCTTCCGCACCACGCGCGCCGGCACCGGTGAAGCGGCGCTCGCACTGGCCAGCGCGAGCCCGGCACCGGATCTCGTGCTGCTCGACCTGATGCTCCCCGACATCGCGGGCACCGAGGTTTGCCGACGCCTCAAGCAGTCGGAATCGACCCGTGACATCCCGGTGCTGATGCTGACCGCGAAGGCCGACCAGGTCGATCGCGTGGTCGGCTTCGAGCTCGGCGCCGATGACTACGTCACCAAGCCGTTCAGCGTGCGGGAGCTGACCCTGCGCGTGAAGGCGATCCTCCGCCGCACCGAGGGTGCCACCGAGCCCGGCGCGCGGCTGCGTTTCGGACGGCTGCAGATCGACGTCGAAGGCCACCGCGTGTGGATCGACGACGAGGAGATCGTGCTGACGGCGCTCGAGTTTCGTCTGCTGATCGCGCTGGCCCAGCGCAAGGGTCGCGTGCAGACCCGAGACGCGCTGCTGACCCACGTCTGGGAGATGAACGGCGACATCACCACGCGCACGGTCGACACCCACGTGCGTCGGCTGCGAAAGAAGCTGGGTGACGTCGCCGATTGCATCGAGACGCTGCGCGGCGTCGGCTATCGCTTCCGGCCCCAACCCAACGCGGGGGACTGACCTCGTGCGCATGCGTGCGCGACGATGGATGCCGACGCTGACCGTCCTCGCGGGCGCGCAGCTGGTCGTCACACTGGTGTTGGGCCTGCTGCTGACGTCGATGGTGCCCGACGCCCGCGCGCTGCTGTGGACGGTGCTCGTGCTGGCATGGATCACCAGCGTCGTGCTCTCGGCAGTCGGGTTGGCGTGGAGCGAACGCGAGCTCTCGCGCACGTTGCAGGGTCTGGTCGCGAGCGCGCAGACCCGCGACCCCAGAAGTGGCGGCCCAATGCCCGACGACACCGCGATGGCCGGACTCGCCGGCTCCGTGCATCGCATGGCGGGCGAGCTCGACACCGCGCTGCGCTCGCTGTCGGCCGAGCGCGACCGCTTCGAAGCCGTGCTCGAGACCATGGCCCCCGCCGTGTTCGCGCTCGACGCCGAGCGCCGCATCACCAGCGCCAATCGCAGCGCGCGCGCGCTGTTCGACCTGCGCGACGGCTGGGAGGGGCGAGCGCTGCTCGAGCGCGTGCGGGTGCCGGCGCTGCACGAGCTACTCGATCGGGTCGCCGCCGGTGGCGAGCCCGAAACCACCGAGTTCGAGCTCCCCGGCAGCCATCGCAACGTGCAGAGCCGCGCCAGTCGCCTCGCCGACGGCGGCATCGTGGTGGTCGCCGACGACGTCACCGACATCCGTCGCCTCGAGCGCGTGCGTCGGGACTTCGTCGCGAACGTCTCGCACGAGCTACGCACGCCGATCGCGGTGATCCGCGCCAACGCCGAGACCTTGCTCGACGGCGCGCTCGAGAGCCCCGATGCGGCGCGCCGCTTCGTCGAGGCGCTGTACCGTCACGCCGATCGACTCACGCGCCTGATCAGCGACCTGCTCGACATCTCGCGCATCGAGGCGGGTAAGCGGGTGCTGGCACTGGAGTCGCTCGAGCTGCACGAGCTGGCCGCCGACGTGGTGCTCGCGCTCGAGGAGGACGCGCTCGCCAAGCAGATCACGCTGTCGGATCACGTCGACGAGGCGGTCTGGGTGCGCGCCGACGCAAAGGCGTTGGAGCAGGTACTGGTCAACCTGGTCGACAACGCGGTCAAGTACACGCCGGTGGGCGGCCACGTCGAGGTGGCCGCCGTCTGCGACCGCGGGCAGATCCGCATCGAGGTCCGCGACGACGGTCCCGGCATCGAGCCGCAGCACGCCGCACGGGTCTTCGAGCGGTTCTACCGGGTCGACAGCGGCCGCTCGCGAGAAGCCGGCGGCACCGGGCTCGGACTCTCGATCGTGAAGCACCTGGTCGAGGCGATGGGCGGCTCGGCCGGCGTCGAGCCCCGGTCGCCCCGCGGATCGATCTTCTGGATCGCGCTGCCCAAGGCCAGCCCAGCTTCCGACGCCGAGTCGGCGGCGTGACCGGCGTCCGCCGATCGCGACCACCGGAAGACGGCGACACGGAGCCGATGCGCGCGCGGCCGATTGCCTGCTAGGCTCTGTCGATGGTGTCGAAGCCGGTCGAGCACACGGCCCGCACGTACGAGCAAGAGCTCGCAGCGCTGCGTCAGAGCCTGCTGCTCATGGCCGGACGCGTCGAAGAGATGATCGCGCGTGCCGGCCGAGCACTGGCCGAGCGCGACGCCGAGCTCGCACGATCCACCATCGAGCTCGACCGCGCCGTCAACCGCGCCGAGGTCGACATCGACGAGATGTGTCTGCTGATCCTGGCGAAGCGGCAGCCGATGGCGTCGGACCTACGCTTCGTCACGCTCGCGATGAAGATGGTCACCGACCTCGAGCGCATCGCCGATCTGGCGGTCAACATCTGCGAGCGCGCGATCGATCTCAGCCGCGGCAACCCGGTGGTGGTGCATCGCGACGTACCGCGCATGACCGCGCTGGTCGAGTCGATGGTGAAGGACGCGATCGATGCCTTCGTCGGCGGCAGCTCGACCAAGGCCCGCGAAGTCATCGAGCGCGACGACGAGGTCGACGAACTCTACCACCGGGTGTTCGACGAGCTGCTGGCGTCGATGCGGGCCGACCCGAACACCGTGCACGAGTTCATCCACGTGCAGTCGGTCGCGAAGTGGCTGGAGCGCATCGCCGACCACTCGACCAACCTCGCCGAGCTCGTGATCTTCATGATCGAGGGCCGCGACGTGCGTCACCCCGGCAAGCGCGCGCCGGGCTGATCGCGCCCTGACGCCGACGGTCGATCCCACAGCACGAAGCCGATCATCGCCGCCACCGTGAGTGCGCCGGCGAGCCAGTACATCACGCGGTAGTCGCTGAGCTCGAGCACGAGGCCGAACAGCGGCCCGCCGACGACGAGTCCGAGATCGAACAGCGCGGTGAAGGTCGAGAGCGCCGCGCCGCGCTCGGCCGGGAGCGCACGATCGACCACCATCGCGCTCAGGATCGGGAACGCGTAGCCGTGGCCGATGCCGCCGAAGACCCCCGCCAGCACCACGTCGAGGTTGCTGTCGGCCTCGGCCAGCAGCGCCACCGCAATCGCCGTGCACGCCAGCGCCGGCAGCAGGGTCGGTCGCGCACCGAAGCGATCCGGCAGGCGCCCGAAGCCGAGCCGCAGCACGATCGCCGCCACCGTGTAGGCACCGAAGAACGCCCCCACCGAGCCGACGCCGCGCGCACCCACGAAGGTCTTGAGGAACGCGAAGTACGACGCGACCGCCAACGCGAAGCCGAAGCCCACCAACCACAACGGACGCAGGGGCGCCGCGAACACGGCCCGCAGGAATGGCCGCGCCGGTGCATCGCTGGGATGACGGGGCGGGCGCGAGTCGGGCAGCGCGAAGCAGGCCACCGTGCCCACGCCAGCGGCCACCAACGTGGCGAAGAAGAGCGCATCGTAGTCCGCGACCTCGAGCAGTGCGTCGCCCAGCCAGCCGGCCAGCGACAGCGGGATCATGCCGGAGATGCCGAACAGCGCGATGCCCTCGGTACGCCGCGCCGCCGGCACGACGTCGGCGGCGATCGTGAACAGCACCGAGAACAGCATCGCTTCGGCGATCCCGTGCAACACCCGCAGCGCGAACAGGGCCGGCCCGATGCTGTGGATGCCGAGGTAGGCCGCGCAGGTCAGCACGTTGACGATGCTGCCGACGCGGGCCACACCACGACGGCCACGCTCGTCCATCAGCGCGCCGATGAAGGGCCGTGCGCCGATGGCCGCAATCGCCATCGTCGCCACGATCACGCCGATGTCGAGCTCGCTGGCCCCGAGCGCCTGCAGATGTCCCGGCAGATGCACGTAGCTGTGGAACGCCAGCGAGTGCGCGAAGTTGGCGGCGAAGCCGAGCACGAACGCGGGCGTCGCCAGACGCGGAGTGGCCACCGGTGCGGGATTGTAGTGGCGCGCGCTGCCCGTTGCGCGCGCCTGGCGTAGACTCTGTCGCGCCGCCATGTCCGCCCCCTCCGACAAGCCCCTCGTCGCGCCGCGGGCTGCCGATCAGACCGTCCGCGCGGCGCTCCGCGAGACGCTGCGCGGGGCCCGACCGCTGACGGCGCTCGAGCTGTCGAGCCTGATCGGCATCGCCAGCAAGCAGGTCGGTGATCACCTCGAGCACCTGCGCAAGTCGCTGGCGGGGTCCGACGAGCAGCTGGTGGTCGCGCCGGCGCGCTGCAACGGCTGCGACTACGTGTTCGAGCAACGCGACCGCATGTCGCGACCGAGTCGGTGCCCGCGCTGCAAGAGCGAGCGCATCGAGCCGCCGCGCTTCCGCATCGAGACGCGCTGACATCGACGCTGGCAAAGTTGCATGACCGTCGAAATGACGACCGCGCGGGGTCGTCACGGTGAGTCCGCGGGCCTCCATGGCAGCCGGCGGGGTCCCGCGGGTGACGACGCGGCCGCCGCGATTGCGCCGCCCCCACGCCCGCGCTACGGAGCGAAGGTCGAGCCGGCCATGGGCCGGCGACCGCGATGAACGAAGCGCTGCTCATCACGCTCGGGTCCGTGCTGCTCGGGGCGGTGCTCGCAGCCGCGGCCCCGCGCGACAGCATGTGGCTGGGCGCGCTACGGACCTTCGCGATCACGGCGGTCGCGACCCTCGCGGCGCTGCAGCTGCTGCCCGAGGCGGTCGAGCAGCTGGGCGCCGTCGCGCTGCTGCTCTTCGTCGGTGCACTCGCGCTGCCACCGGCGTTCGCCGCCCTGCTCCGTCGACGGCTGCGGCGCGGGTCGGGTGCTGCCGTCACCGCCCACGGCGTCGGCGAGGAGCTCGGCTACCTCGGCTTCGTCGCCCATCAGTTCGTCGAGGGTCTCGCACTCGGCACCTACACGGGACCGCTGCACGCCGACCATGATCACGTCGAGCTGGTGCTCGCCGTCGCGGCGCACACCGTGCCCCTGACGGCGCTCTTCATCGGCACCGTGTTGGCCCGCCGCGGTCGACCGCCGGCGCTGCGCCGGGTGCTGGCGCTGGTGTTGGCCTCGGCGCTCGGGTTTGCGATCGCGGGCTGGGTCAGCACGCGGGTCACCGCCACCGTCGCGCCCGTACTCGCGGCGCTGGTGGCCGGCTTCCTCTCGCACGTGCTGCTGCACCACGACCTCGCGCCGCCGCGCCGCACGGTGTCGGTGCGCGTACTCGACGTGATCGCAGTCGCGATCGGCGTGGCGCTGCCGCTCTTCTCGGTGCACTCCCACGATCCCGGCGGCGGCGTCCACGTCCGGCTGCAACATGCGTGGCTCGAGCTGGCGCTGGAAACCGCGCCGATGCTGCTGCTGGGCCTCGTGCTCGGTGCGGTGCTACAGCTGACGGGATCGCGGATCCCAGCGCGCTGGCTCAATCGCGGCACGCCCCTGCGGCAGGCGATCCGCGGCGTCGCGGTCGGGGCTCCGCTGCCGCTGTGTGCGTGCGGCGTGCTGCCGATCGCCGCCGGCCTGAAGGCCCGCGGTGCACCGGTCGCGCTGGTGGTCGCGTTTCTCATCAGCACGCCGGAGCTGGGGCCCGAGACCTTGACGTTGACGCTGCGCTTCGTGGGCTGGCCGTTCGCGCTGGTGCGGCTGTTCGCTGCGCTGGCCCTGGCGATCCTCGCAGGTGTGGTGTTCGCGAGGCTGGTGGGCCGCGCCCACGTCGGCGGCGAGGTGACCTCGGCGGAGCTGGTGGCCGCGACCGAGCCGCAGGGCTCGACGTGGCGCAAGGCCTGGCGCTGCTTCGACGAGCTGCTGCTGCACACCGCGCCGTGGACGGTGGTGGGCCTGCTCGCCGCTGCGTTCATCGACATCGGTGTGCCGACCGATGGCCTCGCGGGGCTCGCCGATACCGGTCTCGACGTGCTGGTCATCGCCGTGGTCGCGCTGCCGACCTACGTCTGCGCGGCCTCGGCAACGCCGATGGCCGCGGTGTTGCTGCTCAAGGGCGTCTCACCCGGCGCGGTGTTGGTGGGCTTGATGCTGGGACCAGCGACCAACGTCGCGACCATTGCGGTGCTCGGGCGCGCCTACGGCCGACGCGTCACGGCGCTCGGTGTGCTGGCGATCGCGCTGGCGAGTACGGCCATGGGTGGACTCGTGAACCTGCTCGACGTGCCGGTGTTTCCACCGCAGGCGTTGCTCGCAGCGCACGGCCACGGGTGGATCGCGTGGGCCTCACTCGCGGTGCTCGGCGCGCTCCTGCTGGTGCAGCTGTGGCGCGCGGGGGTGCAACCGTGGCTGGAGGTTCTCGACGCCGGCGCCCACTCGCACGGGCACACCCACGACCACGGGCACCACGACCACGGGCACGCGCACGCGCACGAACACGAACACGAACACGAACACGAACACGAACACGAACACGGGCACCACCACGGGCGTCAGGCGTCGTCGTCGTCGTCGTCGTCGTGATCGGCACCGCCTTTGTGGTGCTCTTCGGTCGCGTGGACCAGCGCGTTCTCGACCAGCTCCAGCACGTGGCGATCGGCCAGCGCATAGTAGATGTGCCGACCGTCTCGCCGGCGCGTCACGAGGCCCTCGGCGCGGAGCAAGCGGAGGCGATGCGACACCGTCGAGACGCGTTCGCCGGTGCTGGCCGCGATCTCGCTGACGCAAGCCTCGCCGGGCACCAGAAGATCGAGCGTTCGCAGCCGCGCCTCGTCGCCGAGCGCGCGGAACAGGCGGACCGCGCGTTCGACCGCCTCGGGCTCGCGAACCGGGGGTTGGCGTCGGCCGTGCTCGTGATCGGCACACGTCGACGTATCGGAGGCTCGTGGTGCGGTCGACATCCGTCGGTGGTCGAAGCGCCGCGGCAGCGGCTCCTCGCGACCATAGCCGCACCGGGCCTCGCGAAGCAACCGGCCCGCTCGCCCGCACGTCGTGCGCAATCCGTGGGCCGCGTCAGCGCTGGCCGTAGTTGGCGGGTGAGCTCTCCTCGTTGCGATCCGTGGCGGGCGCCGGCGTGGGCGACAGCGCCGAGATCGCGGCGCGCAGCTCGGCATCCACCTCGAGGTCGAGTGCCGCGAGACAACGCGCGAGCTGGGCCTCGTCGCGGGCCCCGATGATCGGTGCGGTGACGGCGGGATGCGCCGCGACCCAGGCGATCGCGAGCGCCACGGGATCCAGCCCGCGTGCGTGCGCGAACGCGACGAAGCGCTCCGCGACCTCGTAGTTCTCCGGCGCACCGTAACGCTCGCGGTACATCGCGACATCGACCAGGCGACCGTGCTCGGGCCGATGCTCACGGCCGTACTTGCCGCTCAACAAGCCCCCGCCCAGCGGGCTGTAGGTCAGCGCACCGAGGCCGAGCGCGCTGCACATCGGCAGGATCTCGACCTCGGCCTGACGCTTGACCAGGTTGTACATCGGCTGCACGCACGCGATCGGCTGCCAGCCCCATCGCTCGGCCAGACCGATCGCTCGCGCGGCCTGCCAGGCGGCGAAGTTGCTCACGGCGGGATAGAGGATCTTGCCGCTGGCGACGAGCTGCTCGACCGCGCGCAGCGTCTCGTCGAGCGGCGTCACGTCATCGAAGCGATGCAGGAAGTAGATGTCGATGCGATCGGTGCCGAGCCGGCGCAGGCTGGCCTCGACCGCACGCACGAGATGGTATCGCGAGGTCCCGCGCGCGTTGCCGTCGTCGCTGGTCGGGAAGTACGCCTTGCTGGTGATGACCACGCGATCCCGACACGGTCGTACGAGGTCACCGAGGATCTCCTCGGCACGACCGCCGTTGTAGACATCGGCGCAATCGAAGAGGTTGACCCCGCGATCGCGCGCCATGCCGAAGAGCCGCGCCGCCAGCGTGGCGTCGACGTCACCGCCGAACGCCATCGTGCCGTAGGCCAGCGGTGCGATGCGCACCCCTGTGCTGCCGAGGAAGACTGCCGAACCCGCCATCGCGCGCATGTTGGCCGAGCGGACACCCGCGCGCGCCCTCCCGCGAGAGAATTTTCGCGCCGCACGGCGCGACGGGCCGCGGCAAGGCGGCGAACGATCGCGCGATCATCGAGCGCGTCTATGGCTGACATCCGGCGGACGCCGCGAGTTCACGGGGCAGTGGCCGCGAACCCCCTTGAAAGCCCACACGCACCCGTGTAGATAGGACGCTGACCCGAGCGCAGCAATCCGCGTGAGCCACAGTGCGAAGATTTCTTCGCATGGCGAGTGGGAGCAGCACGAGGGCCAGGGGGGACGGATCGCGTGACGCGCCATCAGGCGGTGCTTTTTCGGCAGATCCTGCTCGTCTTCGACATCGCGGTCAGCGCGGGCGCCTTCATGGCGGCACTGCTGCTGCGGCGCTGGCTCGGCGACGCAGAGATCAAGGCCCTGAGCGGGCTCGTCGAGGTCCTTCCGGTCAACGCCGACGACTACTACCAGCTGGTGTGGTTGCTGCTGCCGATGTGGGGACTCGCGCTGTCGTGGACGAAGACCAACGACTTCCGCGTGTCGTACTGGCGGATGTTCGTCCGCTACGGCCGCGCGGTCGGGGTCGGCATCGCGTTGTTCGTGGTCGCGGCGTTCCTCTACAAGGTCGCCTTCATCGCCCGCAGCTTCGTCGCGCTGCTGGCCGTGATGCAGCTGGGTGCGCTCATCGTGGGTCGCATCCTGCTGCTCGAAGCCGTGGCGGCGATCCGGCGCACCGACGTCGACGGGCATCGCGTGCTCGTGGTGGGGTGCGGGCCGCATGCGCTGTCGTTCGCGGCCTCGCTCAAGCGCAGCTCGCCGTGGAACAACCGCTTCGTCGGTCACGTGACGGTGCCGGGCGAGACCTGCGAGCCCGAGGCCGAACCCATCATGGGCGACGTCGAGCACCTCGCGTCGATCCTCGACGGCGAGGCGGTCGACGAGGTGGTGTTCGCGGTCCCGGGCCAGGACGCCGATCGCTTCTCTCGGGCCCTCGCGGCGTGTGACGAGCGCGGCGTCGACGTGCTGTTGACCATGCCCAGCGTGCTGCCCCCCAGCAGCGCCAAGATCGAGGTCGCGAACGTCACCGGCTTCGATCTACCGATGCTCGGCATGACCCGCGTGCCGACCTCGCAGGGTCGTCTGCTGGTCAAGCGCCTGCTCGACATCCTCGGCGCCTCCGTCGGTCTGCTGTTGGCGTCGCCGGTGATGATCGGGGCTGCGCTCGCCATCAAGCTCACCTCCAAGGGCCCGGTGTTCTTCAAGCAGGTTCGTGCCGGCCGTCACGGCCGCAAGTTCACGATGCTGAAGTTCCGCTCGATGGTGGTCGACGCGGAGGCACTCAAGGCCAAGCTCGCGCACCTCAACGAGATGGGTGGGCCGGTCTTCAAGATCAAGAAGGACCCCCGCATCACGCCGATCGGTCGGCTGATCCGATCGACCAGCGTCGACGAGCTGCCGCAGCTCATCAACGTCTTGCTCGGCGACATGAGCCTCGTGGGCCCGCGCCCGCCGCTGCCGTCCGAAGTCTGTCAGTACGAACCGTGGCAGCGTCGACGCCTGTCGGTGAAGCCGGGGCTCACGGGGCTGTGGCAGGTCTCGGGTCGCAACCAGGTCGACTTCGAGCAGTGGATGGCGCTCGATCTCGAGTACATCGACAACTGGTCGTTGTGGCTCGATCTGAAGATCATCTTCCGCACGGTGCCCGCGGTCCTGCGGGGCTCCGGCGCGAGCTGATCCGCCGGCGGTCGCGCGTCTCGGCCCGGGTTGGGCGCCTTCGCGCTCGACGTGGCCCGTGGTGCGCCGGGGCGATTCCGTGATCTCGCTGCGATCCCGAGCGGATGCCATGGGCGACGGCGTGGGTGGATGGGTGGTCTGTTTGCAGATCGACCTACCACGTCACACACCAACCAATGCGTGCTGATGCGGGTCCGACGACGCTTGGTGGAGCTCGGCGACGATGCCCAACGCGGCGGATGGCTGCGTGCCGCGGTCGCAGCGGTGCTGCTGCTCAACCTGCTCGACGCCGTGTTCACGCTGATCTGGGTGCATTCCGGGATCGCGACCGAGGCCAACCTTCTGCTGCAGGACCTGGTCGAGCGCAACGCGGTGGCGTTCGCCCTGAGCAAGTCGCTGCTGGTGTCGCTGGGGCTGCTGCTGCTGTGGCGGCAGCGCGCACGCAGGCTCGCGACCTTCGGCATCGCGCTCGCGTTCGTCACGTACAACGCGTTGCTGCTCTACCACCTCGGCATCGCCGTGCTGGCCGTCGAACGCTCGCTCGCCTGAGAGCTCAGGCCTCGCACGCGAGGCAGTGAGCGCTCGCCGCCTCGCATTGATCGTCGGCGCGACGGCACGAGACATCGTAGCGGATGTCGTCGGGGTGGCGATCCGCGAGGCTGCACACGCGGTCGCGAAGCTCGCAGGTCGTCTCTGCGAGGCCGCAGAGACGCTCGCAGCGCGGGGCGGGCGATTCGTCCGCGCGCGCCTCGGCACGACGAGCTCGGCGCGATCGTCGGCGCCGCGCTTCGCGTTCGACGGTGGTCACCCGCTCGGGTGCTTGGCTCGCAGTGGCCGTCGGCGCTGCCTCGAGTGCGTCCGGCTCGGGCTCCTCGTCCGGGCCCGGCGGCGACTCGACCGGTGCGCCGCCCGCATCGTCGATCTCGGTGGGCGCATCCTCGGCGGCGGGTGGCGTCCCGACGTTGGCCGGTGCGTCGTTGCGCGCGACCACCACGACGCCAGCCGCCGAGAGCTCGGCCTCGTTGGCAGCGAGCGCCTGCGCGATGGCGTCGAGATCGTCCGCAACGGGTTCGCGCGCCGACGTGCCGGACGATGCAGTCACCTTGCACGCGGCCACGAGGGCCGCGAGCACGATGCCGGAGAGTCGGCCCAGCTCAGCTCGAGCACGCATTGCAGGCCTCCGTCGCATGCTGGCAATCATCACGGCCCTCGCTGCACGCATCCACGTAGCGCGACTCGTCACCGTGCTCCTCGGCGAGCTCGCAGATGCGATCCGAGAGATCGCAGATCGACGCCGAGAGATCGCAGACCCGGCTGCAGCGCGCTGCGGGGGCGTCCTCGGGCAGCGTCGAGGCGGCCTCCCCCTTGCCCTGGTCGGCGCGGGCGGACTCGAGCTCGGCGCGGTACCCCGCGACACGTTGCTGCAGCACGCCGAGCTCGTCCTGGGGCGCGGTGGCAGCGGCTCCGCCCGGCGCACCGTCGGCCGCGGGCGCGCTCTCTCGCGCCTTGTGGCACGCCAGCAACGGAACGAGGGTGGACACCAACAGGATGGTCGTGCGCGGGCGCATGGGAATCGGGCCGCAAGCATCCCCCGGTCGCGCGCCGGGAGCAAATCGGCGACACGACGGGAGCTTTGCGCGGAGGATGCCACGTTCGAACGGGCAACCGAGGTCCCGCCTGACAGCAATCGCGATCGGAGCGATGATCCAGTGAAAGCGGCGCAGGTGCTGGCGTCGTTCGAAGGACGAACATGCAGCGACACATGCGGCTCTCCATCGGCTCGATTCTCGCTCTGTCCCTGGGCTGTGGCTCGGCCTCCGCGACCGGATCGGGTGCGGGCGGCAACGCGTTGTCGCTCCAGGGCGGTAGCGACGAGGCTCCGGCGGTCTTCACCGCCCGTCAGCACCCGCCGCGGGTTCGCCCCGCGCCCTCGCCGGTCGACGTCGCGAGCCTGCCGCGACTGGTCAACCGCACCTCGCAGTGCTTCCGCGACTTCGCCGATGACGAACAGCCGGCCATCGCGAAGCCGCGACCACGTAGCAAGGGCAAGTCGCGCGCCGCATCCTCGACGACCAAGAAGAGCGGCTTCGTGCCGTTCAGCCCCGGCGGTGGTGGCAGCACGCCGGCCTCGGGCGCGACCCCGTCGGCCCCGGCGAAGCCGAAGGCGCCGCCGACGGGACGCGCGAGCAAGGCGGCGAAGGTGGCCGATGCAGCGCCGGCCGAGGATGCCGCGGGTGCGTCGTTCGAGGAGGCCGAGGCCCGCGACATCGCTTCGCCGGCGCCCGCAATGGCGCCCATGACCGACGCCGATCAAGGCAACGCCGTCACGGCGACCCGCAGCAACAAGCGCCGCGACCGACGTCAGAAGGAGTCGAGCCGTCGCTCGCAGGCGCTGGCGGCGAACACCGCCACGCCGGCGCCGGAACCCGCCGCGGAGCCGATCGCCATCGCACCGGCGGACGCGTTCGACGACTGGGGCCGCGCCACCTACCTCTCCAACGACGACAGCATGAGTCTGTCGTCGGCCCAGCGGGTGATCTTCGCCATCGACCGCTTCCTGCCGCTGCCGCTGCAGCACATCCGTCCCCACGAGCTGCTGAACTACTTCTCGTTCGCGACCGCCCCGGTGGCCGAGACCGACGACTTCTCGGTGGCCGCGGAGATCGCCGCAGATCCGGACAAGCCCGGCATCTACAACCTCGCGCTCGCAGTGGCCGGGCGCCCGCTCGATCGCGAGAGCCGCCGCAACACCGCGCTGACCTTCGTCATCGATCGCTCCGGCTCGATGGCCGATGAGGGTCGCATGGAGTTCCTCAAGCAGGGCCTGCGTCGCATGCTCGACGAGCTCAAGACCGGCGACATGGTCCACCTGGTGTTGTTCGACGATCAGGTGTGCTCGCCGATCGAGAACTTCGTCGTCGGCCGCGACTCGCGAAGCCAGCTCGAGGCTGCGATCGCGCAGATCCAGCCCCGAGGCTCGACCGACATCAACCTCGGCCTGCAGTCCGGCTACGCGATCGCCGACCGCACGTTCGTCACCAACGCCAGCAACCGCGTGGTGCTCGTCACCGATGCGATCGCCAACACCGGCGTCACCGACGAGGAGGCCATCTCACTCATCGGCCACCACTACGACACCCGGCGTATCCGCCTGTCCGGCATCGGCGTGGGCACCGACTTCAACGACTCGCTGCTCGACAAGCTCACCGAGCGCGGCCACGGTGCCTACGTCTTCCTCGGCTCGCCGGCCGAGGTCGACGCGGTGTTCGGCGCCCGCTTCGTCTCGCTGATCGAGACCGTCGCCAACGACGTGCACTTCCAGCTGCACCTGCCGCCGTCGCTGCGCATGAACGTGTTCTACGGCGAGGAGTCCTCCAGCGTGAAGGAGGACATCCAGGCCATCCACTACTTCGCCAACACCTCACAGCTGTTTCTCTCCGACCTGATGGCGCGCGGCGGCAAGCTGCGCACGCAGGACTCGGTGATGCTCACGGTCGAGTACGAAGATCCGGAGACCGGCGACGCCATGGTCGAGGAGTTCGCCTTCAACCTCGGCGAGATCAGCAACACCGAGGGTGCTCGCAACGTCCGCAAGGGGCGCTTGCTCATCCACTTCATCGACGGGCTCGCCGCGATGGCGGCACGGCCGCTCCCGAACAGCTGGTCCAACGCCCGCGAGTCGTGGCAGGACCCCGATGCCTTCGCCAGCTGCGACGCCGGCCGCAACGAGCTGCGTCAGATGTCGAGCGGGCTCGAGGGTGACGCCGAGGTGCAGCGCGTCACCGGGCTGTGGGACCGCTACTGCTCGCGGTTCCAGCGAACCAGCCAGGCGGTCCGTCGCGCCTCGCCCGAGCAGGGCTGGCCGGCGGCGACCGGTCGCTGAGATTCGTCCGCGGGTGGCCGCCGGTGGCCGCGTGGCCCGGGCTCGTCGCGGGGCCACGGCCACACGAAAAGCGAGACTTGGGGGTGAGCGCAAGCCCACCCCCAAGTCTCTCGTGCGTGCGGGGGTGGTGGAGAGGAAGTTCAGATGCCGCCGAGCGGATCGTCGGAGCCGTCGACCTCGAGCTTGGCGCGCGGCACTTCGGCGCGCACGACGAAGAGCACGGAGGCCTCGCCTTCGATCAGCTCGACGGGCTCGGCCATGCTCGCGGTCAGCCGCTTGCGCTCGACGACCTTGGCACCGTCGCGCTCGTAGGTGAGCGCGACCGACACCGCGCCGTCGTCGGTGGGCTCGATCGCGATCGCGACCGCGTGGCGGTGCTCGCCGACGGTCGTCGCGAGGCGATGGGTCTCGTTCCAGCGCAGGTGCTCGCCGACGAGATCGATGTCGGCACCGGCGGCATCGTGGAGATGGATCTCGACGCGGGCGCTGGTGGGGGCGACGGACTCGGCGGCGTCGGCCGAGCGCGGCAGGGCGGTGAGCACGAGGGCGGCGGCGAGGATCGAACGAAGCGGCGCGAAGGGCGAGGCGACGTGCTGCATGGTGGGGTCGACGTGGCCGCCGCGGGATTGATTGCCGGGCCCCGTTCTCGCGCCCTCACGACACCGCGACCATGGCTCGGAATGGCTCCGAAACCCCTGCACGCCCACGAATCCAGCGATTGGGGACTTCCGCCGCGACAGCGTCGTCGCACTGCGCGGACGCGCCACCGGTGGGCCGAAGGCCGGGCGTTGCCGCCCGCGAGATCACCGGTGGGGCCGTGGTGGGCGCGGCCACAGCCGCGAGGTCCGCCGCTGGTACTCGGCGTACTCCGGGTACTTCGCACGGGTGATCGACTCTGTGAACGACGTCGAGCCGATGAACAGCAGCGTGAGCAGGACCGGGCCCACCAGGCCGACGTTCAGCCACGAACCGCTGGCCGCCACACCGAACAGGTACATCGTCCACCACATCGCCTGCTCGCAGAAGTAGTTGGGGTGACGCGACCACGCGAACAGGCCGGTGCTCAGGAAGCGCGGGTGCACCGGGCCGCCCTCGGCCTGGCGTCGACGCTTGTCCTGGTGGAACGCCCACTGCTGTTCGTCGGCGACGGTCTCGCCGACGAGGAACGCCGCGAACAGCAGCGCGGCCACGGCATCGAGCACACCGAGCGGTCGTGTCGATCGAGCAGCGACCCACGCCGGTAGCGAGATGAGCAGCAACAACGCGTGCTGATAGCAGGCGATGAAGACGAGGTTGAACACCGCGAACGAGGTGGGCGACATGCGACGTCGCAGCTCGGCCCACCGATAGTCCTCGCCACCGCGGGCGTAGCCGCCCTTGCGCGCGAAGTTGAAGGTCAGTCGCAGCCCCCAGGCCAGGGCCGCGAAGAACATCAGGCGACCGCGGGCCGTGTCACCGCTGCCGGACCACGCGAACCACCCGACGTAGACCACCGGCGTGATCGACCACAGCCGGTCGACCCATGAGTACTCGCGGGTCACGACCGACAGCAGCCAGGAGAGGGCCGCAAACGCGGCGCACAACCAGATCGCGAGCTCGAGCGCCGACGACACGCCGGCAAAGGTAGCCGATCAGTCGTCGCCCTTCGACCGCGACGGCAGCAACCCCGGGCCCACCGTCAGCACCAGCATGATGCCCATCACGAGCTTGTCGTTCTGATCGATCCATGCCTGCGCCTTCGCGACCGCCTCGACCACTACCGGCAGCTCGAGCGCGAACGAGAAGCCCACGCCCACCGCCATCAGCGCGCCGCCCAGCACCAGCACGCCGACCGCGACCGGCGCGCCGCGAAATGCCCGCGCCAACGGATGCAACACCGGCAGCATCAGCCCGGGCGCCGACATCATGCCGATACCGGAGAAGCCGATCGTGAACACGAAGAACCACAGCGCGTTGGTGAAGAAGGGCGCGTTGGCCGGAAAGGTCGGGTCGACCGGCCCCAGCGAGACGTCGAGCACCTGTGCGATCACCGTGGTCGCGAACGAGAGGCCCAGGGCGAGCGCCAGCTTGGGTGCGGTCGCGACGCGCATCCACAGCGCACCGACACTCCCGCGCGGCATGTGGGCCTCGGCTGCGGCCGCACCACCGACCGCGAAGCCCGCGAGCGCGAACGGCAACAGCCGCGCGGACGCGGGCAGCAGCGCGGCGATCGGCGGGAAGCGTGCCGCGATCGCGGCCGCCGCCAGCAAGGCGCACAGGAGAGAGATCGCCGTGGCGGCGGCCGGGGCGGGTTGCTGCGATCGCGTCATGGTCGGGGCTCGCTCCGAGCAATCGGCGTGCCGCCGGTCGCGGCCCACCGATTGCCACGATCGCACCGACACCCGTGCGCGTCGAGGGTCGGCCCCATGCCCCACTTGGGCAGCGACGACGGCTCGGCTCGGGCGCGTCGCCGACGAATGTGCGCCGATCCGCCGGCACCCGCGGGTACCCTCGAGATCGACCACGCGATGAACGCACGCACCCCATCGATCGCGCTGCTGTGTTCGCTGGCCTGCAGCGGCGCTGCGCCGCCCGCCGCCACGGGATCGAGTGGTGCGGCCGACGCGACGGCCGCACCCACGGGTGCGACGACGGCGGGCAGCTCCGAAGCCGGCGACGATGGCAGTGGGGGCAGTGGGGGCAGCGACGACGGCGCAGCGCTCGAGCGCTACTGCGACGAGCCGGTCGCCGAGGTCGAGGCGCGCATCGACGCGTGGCTGGCCCAGCTCGAGGTCGACGAGAAGGTCGCCATGATGCACGGTCACGGCCTGCTCCCGGTCGACGGCACGTGGCGGGTGGACGGCCACGATGTGCTGGCGATCCCGGGCCTGCGCATGCTCGACGGCCCGCGCGGTGTCAGCCAGGTCTCGGGCGAGGACGCGGTCGCGTTCCCGGTCGGCATCGCCCGCGGCGCGACCTGGGACCCCGCGCTCGAGGCCGAGGTCGGGGCCGCGATCGCCCGCGAGACCCGCTCGGTCGGCGCCGACGTGCTGCTCGCACCGACCATCAACCTGCTGCGCCACCCCCGTTGGGGCCGCGCGCAGGAGACCTACGGCGAGGACACCTTTCACGTCGGCGCGATGGCGATCGGCTTCATCGACGGTGCGCAGTCGGAGCACGTCATCGCCACCGCGAAGCACTTCGCCGCCAACAGCATCGAAGACACGCGCTTCGACGTCGACGTGACGCTCGATGAGCGCACGCTGCACGAGGTGTTCCTGCCGCACTTCCGCCGCGCCGTCGTCGAGGCCAACGTCGGCGCGGTGATGAGCGCGTACAACTCCGTCAACGGCCAGCACTGCGACGTGAACCCGACGCTGCTGCGGGACATCCTGCGCGACGAGTGGCACTTCGCGGGCCTCGTGATGTCCGACTGGATCCAGGGCACCCACGGCGACGTCGAAGCGCTGCGTGCAGGGCTCGACGTCGAGATGCCGAGCGGCGCGCACTTTGGTCGGCTCACGCAGGCCATCGCCGGCGGCGAGCTCGACGAAGCCGAGCTCGATGCATCGCTGCGCCGGGTGCTGCGGGCGCAGCTGTGCGAGCGCCTCGACAGCGATCCAGCAGTCCTCGACCCCGGCGCGCGCAATACCGCAGCCCACCTCGCGCTGGCCGAGGAGGTCGCTCGCCGCAGCATCGTGCTCGCGCGCAACGAAGGTGTGCTGCCGCTCGATCGCACCAGCATGGGTGAGCTGGTCGTGATGGGGCCGCTCGCCGACGTCGAGAACCTCGGCGATCGCGGCAGCAGTGCCGTGCAGGTCGGCGAAGTCGTGACCGTACTGGAGGGCATCGTCGATCGTGCGGGCCCCGTCGGCGTGACGCATCTGGGCGCGACCACCCTCGGGCCCGACGAGCTGGCCGCGATCGCGGCCGCCGACGCGGTCGTCCTCGTGGTCGGTCTCGATGCCGACAGCGAGGGCGAGGGGTTGATCGCCGCCGGCGATCGCGACTCGCTGGCGCTGCCGCCCGAGCACCTGCAGCTGGTCCACGAGGTCGCCGCGCTGGGCCGCCCGACCATCGTCGTGCTCGAAGGTGGAGGTCCGATCCTCGTGTCGGATTTCATCGACGAGGTCGATGCGCTGCTGTTCGCGTGGTACCCCGGCGTCCGCGGCGGCTTTGCGATCGCCGACCTGTTGTTCGGCGACGCCGAGCCCAGCGGTCGCCTGCCTGCGGTGGTGCCGGACGCCGAGGGCGATCTGCCGCCGTTCGACAACGTCTCGCTGGCCGTCGACTACGGCTACCTGCACGGCTACCGCTGGCTCGACGCGATGGCGACCCCGGCCGCGCTGCCGTTCGGCTTCGGGCTCTCGTATACCCAGGTCAGCTACGACGCGATCCGCGTGGCGCACGAGGTCGTCGGACGCGACGACGTCATCATCGTCGAGGTCGACGTGAGCAACACCGGTACGCGCGCGGCGATCGAGACCGTGCAGCTGTACGCGTCGATGCCCGACACGGCGTGGCTGCGCGCACCAAAGGACCTGCGGGCGTTCGCGCAGATCGAGCTGGCCGCCGGCAGCAGCGGCACCGCTAACCTCGAGCTGCCGGTCGCCTCGCTGGCGATCCGTGACCCCGACGCACACGCGTGGATCGTCGAGCCCGGCGCCGTCCAGCTGCGCGCAGGGCCGTCGTCGGCCTCGCTGCCGCTCGTGGCCGAAGTGACCATCATGCCCTGAGGGGCCGCCGGAGACCGCGGCATGAAACCCAGCGCGCGGCGTGTGGGTCCATGCAGGCCCGAGCGACGCGCCCGCCGACGGCTGGTCGCGACGACTCGCGGGAGGGAAGCCACGCCATGGACACGTCGCTGGAGATTCGCGGACTGACGAAGACCTACGCCAACGGCGTGCGTGCGCTGCAGGGCGTCGACCTCGACGTGCCGGCCGGGATGTTCGGGCTGCTCGGCCCCAACGGCGCCGGCAAGTCGACGCTGATGCGTACCATCGCGACGCTACAGGACCCGGATGCAGGCTCGATCCGCCTCGGCAACCTCGACGTGCTGCGGGATCGCGACGCGCTGCGGCGCGTGCTGGGCTACCTGCCACAGGACTTCGGCGTCTACCCGCACCTCGACCCGCTCAGCTTGCTCGACCACTTCGCGACGCTCAAGGGCATCCGCGATCGCGGTGCCCGCCGCGAGGTCGTCGAGGCGTTGCTGCAGCGGGTCAATCTCTGGTCGGTTCGCAAGAAGCGACTCGGTGGCTTCTCGGGCGGCATGAAGCAGCGATTCGGCATCGCGCAGGCGCTGCTCGGATCACCACGCCTCGTGATCGTCGACGAGCCCACCGCCGGCCTCGACCCCGAGGAGCGCACCCGCTTCTTGAACCTGCTGTCGGAGATCGGGGAGCACGTGGTGGTGGTGCTCTCGACCCACATCGTCGACGACGTCGCCGACCTGTGCCCGCAGATGGCCATCATCGCCGGCGGCAAGGTGTTGCACCGCGGCCGCCCGTCGGAGGCCATCGAAGGCCTGCACGGCAAGACCTGGCGGAAAGTCATCGACAAGGCCGACCTCGACGCGCACCGCGAGCGCCACACCGTGATCTCGACGCGCCTGGTCGCGGGGCGCACGGTGATCCACGTCTTCGCCCCCGACGATCCCGGGGATGCCTTCGAGCGCGTCGAGCCCGATCTCGAGGACGTCTACTTCACGACCCTTCGCGGCGCGGCTTGAGCACGGAGTCCCACGGCATGGCATACGAGTTCTTTCGCTTCGAGGTCTACTCTCGGCTGCGCCAGCCCGGCGTGTGGCTGTTCTCCGCGCTGTTCGCCCTGGCCGCGTTCGCGTCGGCGTCGAGCGAGGCCGTCACCGTCGGTGGCGGTGTCGGGGGGACGGCGATCGACGCCCCGTTCGTCATCACGCAGATGCTGGGCATCTTCAGCGTGATCGGCGTGGTGATCGCGACCGCGTTCGTCGCGACCTGCGTGGTACGAGACTTCGAGCAGCGCACGTGGTCGGCGTTCTTCACCAGCCCGATCCGCAAGCGCGACCTGCTGCTGGGTCGCTTCTTCGGCTCGCTCGTGATGGTGTGGCTGGTATTCGTCGCGACCGCGGTCGGCATCGCGCTCGGCACCGCGATGCCGTGGCTCGACCCCGAACGACTGGTCGGCTTCCAGCCCGGCGCATACGCGTATGCGCTGGTGGTGCTGGTGTTCCCCAACCTGTTCGTGATGGGCGCGGTGTTCTTCGCGATCGGCACGCTCACGCGCCGCGTGCTGTGGGCCTACGTCGGGGTCGCCGGCTTCTTCGTGTTCTACGTCGTCTCGCAGAACCTCATGTCGGGGCTCGAGAACGATACCTTGGCGGCGTTCGCCGATCCGTTCGGCATGGGCGCGGTGGCGACGCACACACGCTACTGGACGTTGGCCGAGCGCAACACGCTGTCCCCGCGACCGGCCCCTTGGTCCTCGCCAATCGAGCGCTGTGGATCGGCATCGGAATCGTCGCGCTCGCGATCACCCAGCGCTTCTTTCGCATGCAGACCCCTGCCGAGGGCGGGGCGCGCCGCGCCGACGACCCCGGCGACGTCGCACGGATCGCACGCGACCGCCCGCTGCCGCGGGTGATGCCCGAGCACGGCCCTGCCCTCGCGTGGTCGCAGCTGCTGCACCAGGCCCGCGTGGAGCTGCTGGGCGTGGTGCGCAGCACCGCGTTCGTCGTCATCGCGCTGTTCGCCGGCCTCAACCTGCTGGGCTCGATCTACTTCACCGTCGACGATCTCTACGGCACCCCCGTGCATCCCGTCACGCGCCTGATGGTGCGCGCGATCGAGAACAGCAACGGCCTGTTCCTGCTGATCGTGGTCATCTTCTACGCCGGTGAGCTGGCGTGGAAGGAGCGGCGCCTCGGACTCGCCGAGGTCTACGACGCACTACCGCTGCCGAACTGGGTCCCCGTGGTCGCGAAGTTCATCGCACTGTGCGGCGCGCTCGCCATCATCCAGGGCGTCGCCGTGCTCACCGCGATGTGCGTGCAGCTGCTGCGTGGCTGGACGGAGCTCGAGCCCGGCCTGTACCTCGAAGGCGTGTTCCTCATCCAGCTCTCGCAGTGGATGCTGCTCGCAGCGCTCGCGCTGTTCATGCAGTCGCTGGCCAACAACAAGTACGTCGGGTTCTTGCTGGTCGCCGGCGTGTTCGTGTTGCAGCAGGTGATGCCCGCGCTGGACCTCGAGCGCGCGCTGTATCGCTACGGGTCGTCTCCGTCGGCGCCCTACTCCGACATGAACGGCTTCGGTCACTTCCTCACCGGCGTGTTCTGGTACCGCGTGTACTGGAGCTGCGGCGCCGCGGCGATGCTCGGCCTCGGCATCCTGCTGTGGCCCCGTGGCACCGACGCCCGCTGGGCGCAACGCTGGCGAGCGGCTCGGCGTGGCTTCCGCGGGCGGGTCGCTGCGGCGATGCTGACGTTGCTCGCTGGCTTCGCGGCGACCGGCGCGTACATCTTCTACAACACGGACGTGCTCAACCACTTCGAGCCGTCGGACCAGCGCGAGCAGCGTCAGGTCAGCTACGAGCAGCGCTACAAGCACCTCGAAGCTGCCGCCCAGCCACGCATCACCGACGTCGACCTCGTCGTCGAGCTGTATCCCGAGGCCCGACGCTTCGATGTCCACGGCACCCTCACGCTGCGCAATCGCACCCGCGAGGCGATCGCAGACCTCCACGTGTTCGTGCCGCCCGAGCTTCAGCTGCGTCGACTCGAGGCCGCGGGTGTCAGCGCGGCCGAGCACGACCCCGTGCTCGGCTACCACCGGCTCGCATTGGCCTCGCCGCTGGTGCCCGACGCCACCATGACGCTGGCGTTCGAGCTCGGCTTCGACGAGCCTGGCTTCGTCGAGCGGGGCTCGAACACCGAGGTGGTCTACAACGGATCGTTCCTCCACTCCCCGGCGTTCGTGCCTCGCATCGGCTACGAACGCGACAACGAGCTCAGCGATGCCAACGAGCGCCGCAAGCGGCAGCTGCCGACCCGAGCGCGTACGGCCGACCTCGACGACGCCAGCGCTCGCGCCCGCAACTACGTATCCGGCGAGGCCGACTGGATCAACTTCGCGGCGACGATCGGCACCAGCGAGGACCAACTCGCGCTCGCACCGGGCTACCTGCAGCGCGAGTGGCACGAGCACGGTCGGCACTACTTCCGCTACGAGATGGACGCGCCGATCCTCGACTTCTATGCGGTGCTGTCGGGCCGCTGGGAGGTGTTGCGCGATCGCTGGAACGACGTCGCCATCGAGGTCTACCACCACCCCGGTCACGGCATGAATGCGCCACGCATGGTCGAGGCGACGAAGGCCGCGCTCGACTACTTCACCGCGAACTTCAGCCCCTACCAGCACCGGCAGCTGCGTATCGTCGAGTTCCCGGCCTACGCCACCTACGCGCAGTCGTTCCCCAACACCATCCCGTACTCGGAGTCGATCGGGTTCATCGCCGACCTGCGCGACCCCTCGGACATCGACTACGTGTTCTATGTGACGGCCCATGAGGTCGCACACCAGTGGTGGGCGCACCAGGTCATCGGCGCTGCGGCGCAGGGCAGCACCCTGCTCGCCGAGACCCTGTCGCAGTACTCCGCGCTGATGGTGATGGAGAAGACCTATGGGCGCGAGCACATGCGTCGGTTCTTGGCGTTCGAGCTCGATCGCTACCTCGCCGGCCGCGGCAACGAGCCACTGCGCGAGCTGCCGCTGATGCGGGTCGAGGACCAGCCCTACATCCACTACAACAAGGGCAGCCTGGTGATGTACGCGCTGCGCGAGTACATCGGCGAAGACGCGGTCAACGGCGTGCTGGCGGGGTTCCTGCGCGACTACGCGTTCGCGGGCCCGCCCTATCCGACCGCCCGCGACCTCGTCGATCGCTTTCGCGCCGCGACGCCCGAGCAGTATGCGTACCTCATCGAGGACCTGTTCGAGACCATCACGTTGTTCGACAACCGCACCAAGGCGGCGCGCGCACGCGCACTGCCCGAAGGTGGCTTCGAGATCGAACTCGAGGTCGAGACCCGCAAGCTCCGCGCCGGCGACGACGGCAGCGAGACGCCGATTGCCATCGCCGACTTCCTCGAGATCGGCGCGCTCGGCGAACGGACGATCGACGGGCGCACCGAAGAATACCCCATCGCGCTGCAGTGGCAGCGTTTCGATCGTGACACCTCGACAGTGACCTTCCGCGTGCCGGCGCAGGCCGGCCGGCCGCTGCGCGCCGGCATCGATCCACGGGCACTGCTGGTCGACCGCGAGCCGTCGGACAACCTCCGTTCGGTCGAATTCGTCGACTGACGAACTTGCGCGGACGATCGACCTCGCGCACGCTCGGGCGTCGATGGACGCGACTCGCTCGGACGAGATCGTGGCGCTGCACCGGCGGGCGGTGGCCGCTGCCCGTGCGGCCGTGCCTGCCCCGCAGCCGCCCTACCACGCGTTGCTGCGGGTGGCCACCGGCGGGCGGGTGCGCGACGTGCTGCTCGGCCGTCGCAGCGTCACCGTCGGCGAGTTCGCGATGGTCGACTGGGAGCGCTCGCCGCTCGCGGAGGTGTTCTTCTCGCACCGCGAGGGCGACGAGTACCAGATCGACGTCGATCGTCGCACGCTCGTCGGCGTGGTGCAGATGCGGCACCTGGTGACCTTCGACGAAGGCGACCCGGTCGCGATCGAGTGCGAGCAGGAGACCCTGCGGCGCGGGTCGACGGGCTGGACGTGCACGCCCACGCCCGAGCTGCGGCTCCAGCCGCGACGGCGTCGTGAGCACTCGGTCGGCGATCCGGTGCTGCTCGATCCGGTGCAGCGCGCGGCGGTCGAGCTCCCGGCCGGACGCTCCGTGCTCGTGCTGGGCGAGGCCGGCTTCGGCAAGACCACGGTCGCGCTGCATCGCGTGGCGGCGCTGACAAAGGCCGCGACCGCGGCGGGCCAGCGCTTCCGCGCGTTGGTGGTGGTGCCCAACGAGCCGCTGCGGCGCCTGTCGGCGCTGACACTCGCGCGTCTGGGCTGCGAAGGTCTCGAGATCGCGACCTTCGAGCAGTGGGCGCTCGCGCAGGCACGGCGCGTGTTCACCGACCTGCCGCCACGGCTGTCGAAGGCAGCTGCGCCCGTCATCTCGCGGTTCAAGCGACACCCTGGCCTGCGTGCCGTGCTGCCGGAGATCGTCGCGGGCACGCCCGCGATGAAGCTGGTCGAACGCGGTGACCATGAGCGATTCGGCAGTCGCGAGGCCCTGCTGCACCTGTTCGGCGATCGCGACCTCATGCAGCGCGTCGTCGCCGACGCCGGCGGGGCCCTGCCGGCCGGCGCCGCCGCGACCGTCGTCGCGCACACGCGGCTACAGTTCACGCCGACCACGGAGCAGCGCTACGCCCACGTCAGCGCGGACCGTCTGCAGACCCTCGACGGCTTGGCGATCGACGACGGCACGCCGATGCAAGACGCCAACACCATCGACGTGGAGGACTGCGCGGTGTTGTTCGAGCTCCAGCACCTCGGCATGCCCGGCCTCGCCGGCCTCGCCGGCCGCCGCGATCGCTACGACCATGTCGTCGTCGACGAAACCCAGGAGCTCGCCGCGCTCGAGCTCGCGATGCTCGGGCGCGCGGTCGCCAGCGGCGGCGCGCTGACGGTCGCAGGCGACGAGGCGCAGCAGATCGACGACGGCGTCCGCTTCGATGGCTGGGCCGGCGTCATGCGGGAGCTCGCACGCCCGCAGTACGAGCGCGTCGAGCTGGCCTCGAGCTACCGCTGCCCGCCCGAGGTCGAGGTGCTCGCGCGCAACGTCGTCGGACGCTCGCAGGGCGCGAGCGCGAGCACCCGCGACGACGCCGCGCCGGTGCGGTGGTCGGCGTGCGCCGGTCAGTGTCACGTGGTCGTACGCTTGGTCGATGCGCTGATGGAGCTGCGCGAGCGCGACCGCCGGGCCCGCATCGCGATCGTTTGCCGCCACCACGAGTCCGCCCAGCGCATGCACGCGCAGCTCGAGCGCGGCTTCTCGTCGCGGCTGGCACTCGACGGCGACCTCGACTTCCTGCCCGGTGTGCTGGTCACCGCGGTCGAGGAGGTGCGTGGTCTCGAGTTCGACTACGTGATCGTTCCGGATGCCAGCCCCGGCAGCTATCCCGACGACGCCGCCGCCCGTCGGGCGCTCTACGTGGCCACGACGCGCACGATGCATCAGCTGTGGTTGCTGACCCCGAGCCTGTGGTCGCCGCTGCTGCGCGCCCTCGCGCCGGCACCGACGGCCTGAGTTCTCGCTTTCGCGCGTCGCTGGCCGTCTGGCCGCCGTCGCGGCAGCGCTCGGTTGTCGCAGGGCTCGCGGTGCGGTGTCCGCGTGGCCCGTTCGCGCTACCGTGCGCGCTCGAATGAACCGTCGCGTGCGTGGAGTCCTCTTCGTCGACTACGTGCGCATGATCCGTGGGCACAAGGCCATCGATTGGTCGAAGTATCTGCTCGACGAGGACGCCGCGATGCTGGTGCGCCCGATCGACCCCGAGGGTTGGTACCCGATGTCGACCTTCGAACGGCTTGGCATCGGCATCATCCGCGAGATCGGCGGTGGTCAGCTCGCCGCCGTGCACATGTGGGGTCGCTTCCAGGTCGAGTTCGTGCGTGCGGCCCACCCGACCCTCATCGCCACCAACGATCCGAGGGGCACCTTCATGCGCTTCCAGTCGCTGCAGCGCAGCTTCTTCGACTACGACGCGGTGACGGTCGACGAGGTGCTCGACGACTGCGCGCAGGTCTCGGTGCAGTACGGCATGGCGGCCGAGGCCGAAGAGGCAGCGTGCACGCAGAGCATGGGTTTCTGCGAGCGCATGGTCGAGCTCGCCGGTGGTACCAACGTCGTCTCGCAGTTCGACGCGACCAGCTGGCGCGGCGCCCCGCGCACGGTGATCTCGCTGCGCTGGCGCGAGCCAGACGCCTGAGACCGACGACGCTAGCGCATCGCGTCGAGCATCAACATCGCGCCGAACGAGATGCCGGCGGCGAGCGGGATCGTCAGCACCCATGCAATGAGGATGTTGCCGGCCACGCCCCATCGCACCGCCGACAGCCGACGGCTGGCGCCGACCCCCATGATGCAGGCATTGATGACGTGCGTGGTCGAGACCGGCACACCCGAGTGACTCGCGAAGAGAATCGTCAACGCTCCGCTGGTCTCCGCGGCGAAGCCCTGCAGCGGCGAGATGCGGATGATCTTGCTGCCCATGGTCTTGATGATGCGCTTGCCGCCGGCCATGGTGCCGAGACCGATCGCGAGCGCACACGCGAACTTCACCCAGGTCGGCACGCCCTCGCCGTGCGGCAGCACCCAGTCGGGCAGCGCGGCATGACCGGCCGCGACGTACGAGAGCAGCGCCAGCGTGATGATGCCCATCGCCTTCTGGGCGTCGTTGCTGCCGTGCGAGTAGGCCATCGCGCAGGCCGAGACCAGCTGCAGGCGCCGGGCCTGACGATCGACGAGCGCCGGTCGCCGGCGTCGAACGAGCCATAGCAGCGCGACCATGAAGAAGAACGCGAACACGAACCCCAGCAGCGGCGACACCACCAACGGCACCGCGACCTTCTTGACGAGCGCGTTCCAGTGGAAGGCGTTGACACCCGCATGCCCGACCACGGCGCCGGCGAGGCCGCCGATCAGCGCGTGGGAAGAGCTCGACGGGATGCCCCACCACCACGTCAGCAGGTTCCACACGATGGCCCCGATGAGCGCAGCGAGCACGACCAGCTGATCGGCGTCCTGGGCGTCGGCGAAGCCCGAGGCGATGGTGTGTGCGACCGCGGTGCCGGCGATCCCACCGGCAAAGTTCAGCACACCGGCGATGATGACCGCGGTCCGCACCGGCAAGACCCCGGTCGAGACCACCGTCGCGATCGCGTTGGCCGCGTCGTGGAAGCCGTTGATGAAGTCGAAGATCAGCGCCGTGATGACGACGCCGATGAGCAGGCTAACCATGCTTCACCGCGAGCGTGGCGAGCACCATGGCGACACGCTCGCAGCGGTCGACCGCGTTCTCCAGGTCTTCGAGCACCTCGCGCTCGCGCAGCAGGACCTTCACGTCGACGTCGTCGGAGCGGTACAGCTTGCTGATCGCGCCGCGAAAGATGCGGTCGGCATCCTTCTCGAGGCCGCGCACCGCCCGGGTGTCGGTCATCAGCGGCTCGAATCGTCGCAGTCGCAGGTTCGGCAACGTCCGCGCCAGCTGCTCGGCCGCGGTCCCGAGCATGTCGATGAGCGCGAGCATCTCCTCGCTCGGCCGCGGCACGCCCAGGAGGTCGCAGGCACGTGCGGCGCCGTTGGCGAGATCGGTCACATCGTCGATGACCTGTGAGAGCTGATGGATGTCCTCGCGATCGAGCGGCGTGACGAAGGTCTTGGCGAGCAGCTCCTCGATCTCGTGCACGAGCGCATCGCCCTCGTGCTCGAGCTTCTGCAGCGACGCCGCCAGCATCGCAGGCGTGCATGCCGGGTCGCGGAACTCCGCGAGCGCACGCGCGGCTCGCAGGGCGACGTCCATCTGGCGCTCGATCAGCTCGTAGAATCGATCTTCGCGCGGGAGGATCAGACGGATGAGGTCTTGGAGTGCCATCGGAAGAGACGGCGCTACACGTAGCACGACGGCCCGAGACCGCGTGTGACGCTGGTGTGACACTGCTCCGCGGCGGCCACGCCCATGTCACCTGGACGCAACGTGCGTCGCACCGCCGCGGGGGCCGGACGGGTGATCAGGGTCGAGCCCGCTCGCACGCGCGGAGCCCCTCGAAGCGCTCGAACGCGGCGCCACCCGCCGCTGCGAGCCGGCCCGCGAGCTCACGCGTCTCGTAGGCACGCACGAGCCGCTCGAGCGGGGCCGCGGTCACTTCGTGATCGGTGAGCGCCAGCTGTGCCGCGGCGGCTCGCTCGCGTGCGCGAAGATACTGCGCATATGCGCTCGAAGCCGCGAGCGTACGGGCGATCTCCTCGCGATCGTGCCGGTACACCGTCGCGAACTCGGGGTGCCAGGGATCGTCGAGCACCGGCCAACGCGCGAGCAGCTCTCCGGCCGCGGCACGGAACGCGGCGTCCTCGTCGAGCTGCGCCTGCTCCACCGCCGTCGATGCCGCGTCGATCGCCAGCGCGGCCTCGGCGAGGCGCGCCTCGGCCGCGCCACGACCGTCGAGACCGACGCGACGCAGCAGTGCCTCGATCACCGCGTCCTCCTCCGGCAGATCGACGTGCGCGAGCGGCCCACCGCTCGGTGCGTGGCGACGCAGCCATCGCTCCGAGGTCGTGGTCGGCACGTCGGCGGCCGTCGACGCGATGCGCACGCGCGTGTGCGCATCGAGCAGGCCAATCACGCCGTCGTGATCGTAGTCGAGCACGTCGAGCGTGAGCGGCTCGCCGTCGCGCCCACGCCCGCGCAGCGCCTCGAGGAAGTGCATCGCGTAGCCCTCCTGCTCCGCCCGCTCGGGGTTGGGATCGCAGCCCGCCGCCTCGAGGTCCCACGGCGCGGCGAACAATCCGCAGTGCAGCTGCGGCGACGGCCCGCTGGCTTCGTCGGCGTCGTCGAAGACGAGCTCGGCGAAGCCGCCCGAGAAGCACGTCGTCACGACCAGCCGCACCGGTCGACGCGCGTCCTCCAGCACCGACGCGACCTGTTCAGGCGTGACGTCGGACCCGGCCCACAGCGCCACCGTGTTGGCGCGGGCCTGCGCACCGACGTCGCCGTGACCTGCGACGAACACGAGCAGTGGATCGCCGGATCGCGAGGTCGCGAGGTCGAGCGCGTCGAGCACGTGCGCGGCGGTTGCGGGCGCGTCGACGGGGATGTTCGGCGCGCGGTACTCTGCGTTGCGCCCGCCACGGGGCGCGAAGAGATCGGCGAGCGCACTGCCCAACGGATCGCGCTCACCACCGGGGCGCTGGACCTGCACCACGGCCGCGTCGGCGCCCGCGGCGAACAACACCACGCCACGCTCGCCCAGCACCTCGCGCGCGAGCCCGACGTCTTGCTCGATCTGCACCTGCGTGGCCTCGGGCCACGCGCCCGCACCGACGGCGATCCATCGCGCCTGCGCGATGCGATCGCCGAGGGCCCCGGAGAGCGTCGATCCGCGCGACGTGGGCATCGACGTCGCCGGCGGGCTCGTCGACGGAAGCGACGCCGCGGCGACCGGGGCGAGCGCGTCGTCGACGAGCGGGGCCTCGCGATGCCGCGCATGCACCAGTGCGAGCGCACCCGCGCCGGCCACCGCGACGCCGAGCAAGAGGAACTGGCCGCGGCCCACGCGAGGATGGTACCCGCAAGGCCCCGGGATCGGGCACTACTCGACCACGGTCACGCGGCTCGACGCGCTGTGCCCGAAGCGCTCGGGCTCGTACATCTCCTCGGCCTTGACCGGCGGCAGCAGGAACTCGCCGATGGTGGTCGCGCGCGCGGTGTAGCTGTGGGTGTAGACCCCGGCCGGCAGCTGATCGGCGAACAGCAGCATGCGATCGTCGCGCAGATCGGTGTGGCTGAAGGTGTACCACCAGCCCCACCACCAGCCGTCGTAGGACCACGGGCGCTTCGCAAAGCTGCTGCTGCTGCTCGACGACGCCGCCACCGAGGTGACGAACTTCGGATTCTGGCCCTCGAACCCGGCCGGCAGCGCGTCGTCGACGACCACGTAGTTGGCGCGATCGCTGACCACGAGATTGATGGTCACCTTCACGTTGGTGCCGGCCTTCACCACCCACGCGCCATCGGCGGTCTGCTTCACGGCCTCGGCATCGACCTTGCCGTCGTTGCCCGGCAAGGCCTCGTAGGTGCGGTAGACGGTGAAGCCCTGGTCGACCGCGGGCAGCTTCAGGCTCGCGGGCGCGTAGCGCAGACCGACGCGATAGTAGAGCTTTCCGACGCCGTCCTTGCCGATCGTCAGCTGCTGACGCGCGCCGGCATCCTTGAGCGTCTTCATCGCGATCTTCTGCTCGGTCTGCACCATGCTGCGACCGTGGAAGCCCTGCTCGCCGGTGAAGAGCTCGTCGAGCCACACCCGGGCGGTGAAGTCCGGCTCGTCCTTCTCGACGACCTCGAAGTAGCGACTCGCCGCGACCAACGCCCACGCGTTGGCGTGGGTCGACAGCCAGCGACCGCCGCGCTTGGGATCGCGGTCGTCCATGATGCCCGCGATGATCTTGGGCAAGCGGGCGTCGGCGGCATCGATCTCGAGCAGCGCCATCAGTGCGATCGCGTCGGTCTGCACGTTGGAGTGCATGAGCAGGCGAAGACCGTCGGAGGCGGCCTCGCTGCGCGACTCGGCGAAGTGGATGGTGCGCGCGCTCTCGACCACGCCATCGCGCAGCTCCTCGAGCACCGCATCGCGCGCGCTGGTGCGGCCGTAGCGATGCGCGGCCGACATCAGCAGCACGCGGGCATACAGCGGCATCTCCCCGCGATGCGGCCACACGGTGTCGAACAGCGCGTCCCCCCGCTTCTCGCCCGAGAGCAGCCACAGCCCGAACGCCCGCGAGGTCCAGTCATAGTAGTCACCCCAGCGAGTGCGATAGCCGTACTGCACGAAGTTCTCGACGTACTGCAGCGCGCGATCGAGCTTCGCCTGATCGACGGCATAGCCCTGCCGCTTGCCCTCGAGCAACGCGAACGTGGCCCACACGGTGAGGTACGGCCAGCTCTCGTCGGCACGCCAGTAGCCGAAGCCGCCGTCGTAGAGCTGATGCGTGAACAGCCGATCGATGCCCTCGCGTGCGAGCTGCTTGCGACGAATCTCGTCGCCGAGCCCGGCAATCGGGAACGCATCGAGGATGTCGCTCAGCGCGAAGATCGGCAGGATGCGGCTCGCGGTCTGCTCGGCGCACTCGTAGGGGTAGTCGACCAAGTACTCGACCGCGTCCTCGAGCCCCGACATCGCGGTCGAGCTGAAGCTGAGCTCGAGGCCGCCGAAATCGGCCAATGCATCGGCGGGCGGAACCACCGTGCGCTGGACCGAGCCGTCGGTCATGCCGTAGTCGGCGAAGGCTTGCGCCGTGGCCGGGAAGTGCACCGGGATCGTGATCTCGGTGGCGTCACGACCGCGGTTGCTCATCGCCGCAAACTGCAGCCGCATCTGGCCCACGCGCTGCGCGGCCATCGGGAAGCGGACCTCGCGGGACTCGCCGGCCGGGATGTCGACGAACTGCTCCTTCGCGCCCGCGAAGGCGACGTTCAGCCCGCGGGTGCCGACTAGCACCTTCTGCGCCTCGCCGCTCTGGTTGTCGACCATCACCGAGCCCTCGAAGGCGTCGCCGAAGTTGGCGAAGCGTGGCAACGAGGGGCGAATCATCACGGCCTTGCGCACGCGCACCGAGCTGTCGCCGCTGCCGAAGCGATCGGCCGCCTTGGGATCCACCGCCACCGCCATGATGCGGAAGGTGGTGAGGTTCTCGGGCATCGGGATGTCGACCCGCGCGGTACCCGATTCGTCGGTGAGGATCTCGGCGTCGAAGAACGCCGTGGTCGCGAACATCGTGCGCAGCGATACCGACTGCGCCATCGCGACGTTGGTGTCGAAGGCGGGGATGGCATCGTCCGTCTCGGCGGCGCGCCGCCGCGACGACGAACTCTTGGCCTTCTCCTCCATCGGCTTGGGCGCAGCCGCCGGAGCCGGCATCGGCACGCTCCCCGATGGCGCGTCGGCGTGCTCCTTGTCGACACCGCCACCGCCTCGACCGATGGTGCCGATGCCGGAGAGCCCGATCGTGCCCTCGCCGGTGCCGCCGCCACCACGGCCAGTGCCGACGAGGCCCAAGCCGGCGCTCGACAGCTGCTCGGCGCTGCGCGCCATGACGTTGGCCTGCAGTGCGTGCATCCACACCTCGCCCTGGTGGCGATAGTGGAAGAACGACACCGGATCCGGCGTGGTGTAGTTCATCAGGCTGAGCACGCCCTCGTCGACGACCATCACGGCCACCGCGGCCGGCACGGCCTCGCCGTTGTCCTTGCGGGTGGTGTGGATCGTCAGCGACACGCTGCCCTTGGGCTCGACCTCGCGGGCATTGGGCTCGAGCACGACGGCGATGGTCTTGCTGTCGCTCGACACGTCGAGCGCGAGCGTACCGACGGCCGCGGCCGGCATGCCGAGATCCTGACCGGCGGGCGCGCCCGGGATCGTCACGCGACCGCGGGTCAGCAGCGCCGACACGGTCACCCCGCCGACCATCGCCTCCGTGATCGGCACCTCGACGGCATGGGCACCGCCGGTCACCGTGACGGGGTACTCGCGCGCGATGCCCTCGCGCTCGACCACCACGACCCCGCGCGCGTCGGTGAACGGCGAGCGCAACAAGAGCTTCGCCGTGTCGCCGGGCGCGTACTTGCGGCGGTCGGCGACGATGTCGACGCGTCGATCCTGGCGGTCGTCCCAGATGATCTCGTCCTTGCCGTGGACGTAGACGGTGATCTCGCTGCGCGTCGTGTGGCCCTTGGCGTCCTTGGTGGACGCGCGCGCGAGGTAGCTACCAGCCTTCTCCGGCGTCACGCTGCAGGTCGCCGGCGCGGCGCTCGACTCGAGCGCGCAGGCTCCCGCCGCGACCTCGGTGGTCTTGTACTCGAACATCCACGCGCCGTTCTTCTCGACCGGCGTACGCGTGGTCTCGCGTCGCACGAAGTCGATCTGCACCGCGTTGCCGCTGACCCGCGTGCCCTCGAGGTCGACCACGATCGCCTCGATCTCGGCCTGCTCGCCCTCGCGCAACACCTGCCGCGTGCTGCGGAGACCGGCGTACACCAACGCGGGATGCACCACGAAGCTGCCGCTGCCGGCGATGGCCTGTCGATTCTCGTCGGTGACGACGGCCGAGATCGTGTACCTGGCCGCCGCCTGGACCGGCTCGGGTCCGCCGGTGCTCGCGGGCGCCACGGGCGGCGTCGGCACGGTGCCCGGCGGCGGCGGCTCGGTGGCGGCGACGACGTGCTCGACGCGGTACTTGCCGCGCGCGTCGAGCGTGCCGGTGTTGCTCTCGAGCGTGCCGAGGAAGCCGCGCGAGAGCGGGTCACCGAGGTAGCCCCAGCCCCACTGCATCGGTGCACCGAAGGTGAACGCGTCGTTCTCGGAGCCCGGCGGACGGAAGTCGGTCACGTCACGCGTGAGCGCGTAGCTCACCGCGCCGCCCACGAGCGGCGCGCCGTGCAGGTACTCGCCCGCGATGTCGGCGACCAGCCGATCGCCGAACACCAACGGGGTGCTCTCGGTCCGCGCGACCTTCACCGTGAACTCTGGCGTCCGATAGGTCTCGACGGGGATGCCGTGGTAGAAGGTCTCGTTGGGGCCGAACAGGTTCGGCACGTCGAGCGTGAACTGATAGGTCCCCGTGCCGCCGTCGGGCTTGGTGGGGATGTCGACCGACATCGTGCCGAACGCACCGATCTTCACGTCGCCGGCCGCGACATCGACCCCGCGCTCGTCGACCACCTTGTACTTGGCCGAGGTGTCGGTTCGCCACCACTGCACCGCACCCTCGGGCCCGCGGCTCTCCTTGCGGAGGATGCCGACCAGGTGCACGGTGTCGCCGGGCTTGTAGGGTGTGCGATCGGTGAAGAAGAACACCCGATCGATGTCCTCGCGGTTGTCGATGTAGCGCCACGCGCCGCGCAGATCGGACTGGTCGAGCCGCAGGAACGCCGAGTCACCCTCGTGCTCGGCGAACAGCATCAGCGGGCCACCTTGATCGCCGTGATCGAACTTCGCCTGCGCGAGCCCTTCGGCGTCGGTCTTGCCCTGCCAGCGCGGAGTCGACAGCGCGCTGGCGTTGGCCAGCACCAGCGAGACCCCGGCGAGCGGCTCGCCCGACGCGAGGCTGGTGACGAGGATGGTGCCGGAGTCGCGATCGAGCGCGGCCGCGAGCCCGAGGTCGGTGACCTCGACCAGCTGGCCGAGCCCCGCACGCCAGGTCCAGCCATCCGCCTTGATGGGGTTCGAGCGCGCGATGAACCAGCCTGCGGTGCGGGTGCCGAGCACCGCCTTCAGATCGAGCTCGAAGGTCCGTCGCTTGCGGCGCGAGTCCGACACGTCGAAGCTCTTGCGGAAGCTCGAGGCGGTCTTCCCAGTGGGCCACTGCCACTCGTTGTCGTAGCTGTAGACGTCGAGGAAGTCGGCCGCGCCGTCGCGTTCGAGCGCCACGCCCTCGACCTCGAGCTTGGAGATGCCTGCGATGCGCATCGCCACCTTGGGGTCGGTGCCACGCTCCAGAACCAGCGGCGACTTGGGCGAGCTCAGCAGCGAGATCTCCGGGTAGTGGGGCCCCAGACGAATCGAGGCCTTGAACGGCTTCGCGAGCGTCTGCCCGTACACGTCGATCACGCCCGCATCGACCGTGACCTTGTACGTGGTGTCGCCGATGAAGTCGCCGCCGATCTCGATGCCTTGACCCCACGACGAGATCGTCATGCTCTCGACCGTCGGTGTGACGTGGACCTTGTCCTCGAGCTTGATGTCGGCGATCGAGGTGCTCGCGATCAACGAGATGCCGTTGCCGGCCCAGCACGGCCCGTAGCACGGCGCCTGCGACAGCGTGAGCGGGGGGTAGGTCGAGAACGACGTGGTCAGCGGCGCGCTCTCCAGCTTGCCCTCGCCGAACACACCACGCGGCAGCGACAGCTGATAGGTGGTGTTCGGCTGCAGCTTGGCCTTGGCCTGGAGCATCACGGTGCGATCGCGCTGCCACGGCTCGCGCGCATCGGGGGTCGGCGCGGGGGCCTCGGCGAATTCGATCTCGCGACCGCCGCCCTTCCAACGCAACGCGGCCAACAGCGCGGTGCGCTGCACCGGCTGGTTGAACGTGAGCGTGACGATCGGCTGGAGGTCGATGTTGCCCGCGCCGTCGTAGGGCGACGCCGACTCGAGCGCGAGGGTCGGCGTGGTGATGGTCCAGCGCTGCGCCTTCGCCAGCGCGGTGCCAGACTCCGACTTGGTGCCCGCCGGGACCTCGATGGTGTACTCGGTCGAGAACGGCAGCCGACCCTCGGGGTAGTAGGCGGCGGTGCGCGTGCCCAGCCAGCGCAGCTTGCCGGGCGGCAGCGGATCGATCGTGAACGGCATCGCGACGGTGGCGAGCGACTCGACCGAGGCGAGCGGCACCATCGGCTGGTCGAAGGTCACGCGGATCGCATCCACCAGCGCCTGCTCACCGGTGGGTCCGAAGCGCTCGATCGTGAGCGGCCCGCCGGCGACCACCGGCTTGCTCGCGGTCGACGGCAGCTCGGGCGGGAACGGCAGCTCGATGGTCTCGGTGGTGGTGGGCGGCTTCTCGGGTCCGGGCCGCGGCACGATCTCGGTCGCGATGTCGCCGGGATGGGGCTCGAGCGGCGGCACGCCCGCCCACAGATCGAGCTCCGTGTGGAGCTCGGCGCCGCCGGTCTGTGGCTCCTCACCCGCGGCCGCAACCTCGGCGGTCTTGTCGGTGCAAGCCGCGACCCCGAGGAGCGCGAGCACCAGCATGGCGCGCGCACGAGGACGAAGTGACGCGGGGTTCGTGGCAGCTGCGGACATGGCGACCCATGGTAGCGGTTGTTCTCGGGGGCGAACGCCGACCGCCGCACGGCGCCCGTGGGAGCTGCAGAAGCGCTGCACCAACGCGCGGCCACCCGCGATGGGTCTGGTGCTACCGTCCGCACGCCATGTCTGCGCGTCACCTGGGTCTCGCCGTCGCTGCGCTCTGCCTGGTCACCTGTCGCGAGCCGACGCCGCAGCCACCCCCATCGTCGCCCGGCAGCGAGGGCCCAGCGTTGTCGCCGTTGGCGGGGATGTTCGCGTCGAAGCTCGACGAGCCGGGCCCCTACGAAGCGCCGCGCCAATCCGCGGATTTCGAGGACGGCGCGCCCTACTACGGCGTGCTCTCGCTCGACGCGCCGCTCGGCGAACAGGCCGCGTTCACGCTCTTGGGCGGGGCAAGCTCGCCGCTGCACGAGCTCACCGAGCGCCTGCGCACTGCAGCCAAGGACGAAGCCCTGCTCGGGCTCGTCGTGCGACTCGATCGGCCCGACTTCGACGTCGTGCACGCGCACGAGCTGCGCGCCGCGTTGCTCGCGTTCAAGCAGGGCGGCGAGCGCACCATCTGGTGCCACACCGAGGGCGTCGGCGATGCCGGCTACCTGGTGTTGACCGCGTGCGATCACGTGGCGATGGCGCCGCTGGCCGAGCTGGCGATCACCGGCCCCGCGGCCACGCCGATCCACTTCAAGGGCCTGCTCGACCGGCTCGGCATCACCGCCGATGCCCTGCATGTCGGTGCGTTCAAGGGCGCCGCCGAGCCCTTGACCCGCGAGGCGCCCTCACCCGAGATGATCGCGACGCTCGAGGCGATCGTCGAGGGCCGCTACCAGACCGAGCTCGCGGCCATCGCCGACGCGCGCGGGCTCTCGCGCGAGCAGGCCATCGCGGCCATCGACCGCGGGATGTTCGACGATCGCGAGGCGATCACCGCGAAGCTCGCCGACGAGAGTGCCGACTGGCCGACCTTCCTCGAGCGCGCGCGCCAGGGCAAGCCGTGGAAGACGCTGCGCGGCGCGACCAAGCTCGGCGACCTCACGGCGCTGCAGCGCTTCCTGGGCCTGCTGCCGCCCGAGCGCCCGAGCGACAGCCACGTCGCACTGGTCTACGCGACCGGTAGCATCGTCGACGGCGACGGCAACGGCCTGCTCGGGGCGCGCGAGCAGATCGCATCGCGCACGTTGGTGGCGGCGCTGCGGGCGATCGCGGCCGACGACAAGGTCGCAGCCGTGGTGCTGCGTGTCGACTCCGGTGGCGGCAGTGCGCTGGCCTCCGAGCAGATCTGGCAGGCCGCGAGCGAGCTCGCCGCCCGCAAGCCGTTGGTGGTATCGATGGGATCGGTCGCGGCCTCGGGCGGCTACTACATCTCGGCACCGGCGCAGCGAATCTTCGCCAACGCCGACACCCTCACCGGCTCGATCGGCGTGGTCGGCATGAAGCTGGTGCTCGGTGACGCGCTGCGCGGCATCGGCGTGACCACGCACGAGGTCCGCCGGGGAGAGCGCGCGACGATGTGGTCGTCGATGCGGCGATGGAGCGACGGTGAGCGCACCGCGATCGAGGCGATGATGCGCGCGACCTACGATGTGTTCGTCGATCGCGTCGCGGCCGGCCGCAAGCTCGATCGCGCCGCGGTGGAGCCCATCGCCCAGGGCCGGGTCTGGACCGGCAACGACGCCAAGGCACGCGGTCTCGTCGACGCGATCGGGACCCTGCAGGATGCCCTCGACGACGCGCACACGCGCGGCGGGGTGGCCCCGGGGACCGCGCTGGAGGTCTACCCGCCCGAGCCCACGCTGCGGGACATCATCGCGAGCCTCGGTCAAGCGCAACTCTCGACCGGAGCCAGCCTCGCGCTGGTCGATCGCGCGCTGGCGGCTCGCGCCGCCGAGGACGCCCCCGGCGCGCCCGCATCGGGCCTCGTCGCGGCGATCGCCGCTCCAGCCGCTCGCCTGCACGCGGGCGGGCGCCAGATCGCTCCCACGCTGGCGCTCGCACGGATGCTCGCGACCGTGCTGGCGCTGCAGGAGTCGCACGTGTGGGCGGTGTCCCCGGCGATGTGGCTGTTGCAGCCCCGCTGACACCTTGCCACCATGAACCGGTGGGTGATTCGACGCGCAGCCTCGAGGGCAGGACGGTGCTCGCACCGATGTCCGCCGGGAGCCGCGCGCCGGCGCTCTACCGCATCCCGTTCTCCCTGGCTGCGGTCGGCCTGCTGCTGATCGCGATGCAGGCCGGCAAACCCATCGCCGGCCTGGGATTGCTGTTCACGCTGCTGTTCGCCTCGGCGTCGGTGGCCTGGCGATCGTTCGCGCAGCGACACGCGCCGGCGCTCGCGCTGCGCGGCCAGGCCGATCGTGCGCTGCGCAGCGGTGCCTACCGCGACGCTCGGGTGCTCTACGAGCGCGCGCTGTCGTTGGTGCAGCGTGACCTCCCGGCCGGTGCGCCGGAGGTGCTGCTCAACTGCTACAGCCTCGCGACCGTGCACTCGATGCTGCACGACCGCGTGCGCGCCGACGACTACCTGCAGCGGCTGCTGGACGGCCTCGATGGTCGGGTGCCGGCGTCGTGGAGAGCTCAGCTGGCGTGGCTGTTGCGTCGCGTCGCCCACCAGCACTCGCTCGAGGGCCAGCACGCCCGCGCGATCGCGCTGTGTCAGTCGGCGCTCGAGTTGGTCGGACCCGCGCCCGGTGCCGACGACACCACCGTGCGCTCGATCGTCGACGACATCGCGTGGATCCACCACCACGCCGGCGAGCATCCGATGGCCGAGCGGAACTTCCGCGAGGCGCTCGCGATCCACGAGCAGTTCCGCGACGCCGCCCTCGAGGTCGCCCAGGCCCCGGCACGCGGCACCACGACCGCCGACTCGCCGTACCGCGTGCCCGGCCCCGGTGTCGCACCGACCACCGGCGGGCTCGATCGCGCGGTCGCCTACAGCTACCTCGGCCTGGGTTGGACGCTCTTCGAGCGCGCGCGCTACGAAGAGGCCCGCGGCTGCTTCGAGCGCGCCAGCGTGATCGCCAACGTGGCCGAGGCGCACGTCGAGCACCGCGGACGCAGCAGCTCGTCGCTCGGGGTCGAGATCCTGCGCGGTCGCGGGGCGATCGAGGTCACCCTCGGCCACTATCGGCTCGCGCGAACCTACTACGACGAGGCCCAGCAGCTCGCGCGCGCGACCGGTGGCACCCAGGTCGCAGCGCTCGCCATCGACCTGGGCTGGCTCGCGCGCTCGACCGGCGATCACCCCGCGGCCGAGTCCGCCTACGCGGCCGCGGCCGAAGCCATCGAGCAAGCAACCGAAGGCGCCACGACCATCGCGTGCGCCCTGCACGAAGCCGTGGCCGAGCTGCGCCGTCGACAGGGTCGCATGCGCGACGCGCTGCGCGAGATCCAGCGGGCGAGCACACTCGCGCAGCAGTGCCTCGGGCTCGAGCACCCGCGCATCGCCGCCATCGAAGCGGTGGCGTCGCGCATCCACACTGCCCGTGGCGATCACAGCGAGGGCGAGCGCTGCGCCCGACGTTGCCTGGCGGTGTTGCGTGCCAGCTGCGCCGCCGATCACCCGCGCTTCGCCGATGGTTGGCTGGCGCTGGGCGAGCTACAGCTCGCACGCGCGCAATTCGGTGCGGCGCAGGAGTCGTTCGGCTACGCCCTGCGCATTCGCGAGGATGCGCTGGGGCACGATCACCCCGAGCTGGGTGAGGTGCTCGACGGACTCGCGGCGGTGCTGCGCGCGTCGGGTCGCGAGAGCGAGGCCGCCGCCGTCGACGAGCGCCGTGATCGCGTCGCCGCGGCGTGATCGTCCGTGCCGGGGGCGTCCTTCGGTATAGTCCCGGCCATGGACAAGCGCCCCTTCTGGCCGATCCCCGTCGGCCTCGCGGCGTGGGCCAGCGTCGGCACGCTGGCGTACTACGACATCTGGTGGCCGCTGTATGTCGTCGCGGCGGTGACGGTGCTGCCGGGCCTGGTGCTGTTGGGGATGGTGTTGTTCACACGACGCGCGAAGGCCGACGCGCAGGCGTTGATGCAGCAACACGCGCAGACACCCGCGCCGCCGACGGGCCCGGTCGCAGAGCCGCCGGTCGTGCGCAGCTCGGGCGCGCGCACCAACGCCAAGAACGCGGGTCGCAAGCGCGGTGGATCGCCGCGCGCAGGTACGATCGCGCTGCTGCTGCTCAGCCTGTGGCCCGCACAGGGCTGCAACAAGATCGAAGAGGCGCGCGAGCGCCGACGCGCGCGCGAGGCCGGCTTGGCCGAGGGGACCGGCGGTGCCGCGCCCGCGAGTGCCGATCCCACCTCCGCCACGACGCCCGCACACGCACCGGCCCCGCTCGTGGTGGCGGCCCAGGGCGATGCGTTCGCCGCCGTGATCGCGCGCGCGATCCAGCGGCCCAACCCCAGCGAGGCGACGTACCGTGTCGATCCGTTCGTCGCGGCGATGCTCGTCGAGCACGTGCGCAGTGGTGACGCGCCGCGCTTCACCCAGCTGACCGCCGCGATCCCCGACGGCCCCACCGCCGGCTACCGCATCGATACGATTCCGCCCGGATCGGTCTTCGCGGCGCTCGGTCTACGCACCGGCGACGTGGTGACCCGCATCAACCGCGTTGCCCTGACCGATGTCGGTCGCGCCGCGTTCGCGCTCGATGGCGCGGCCAACGGCGTCGACGTCGAGATCTTCCGCGACGACCTCACGATCGCGTACCGCTACATGTTCGTGCCGGGGCTGGCGTGGAGTGAGATCATCGCCGGCATCGACGTGGACGCGACCGGGGCCCCGACCCTGGATCCGGCTCCGACGGTGGTCACGGCCGCGCCGGTGACCGACGTGCAGCCAGGCGCCGGCAGCACGCCGAGTAGCGCCGGCAGCACGCCGAGCGCCGGCAGCACGCCGAGCGCCGGCAGCACGCCGAGCGCCGGCAGCCGGCCCAGTGGCGGCACGGCGCCAAGCCGCCGGCGGCGGTCGGCCATCGGGCGGCGGCACGAGCCCCGGCGGCAGTGGCAGCAAGCCGAGCTCGGGCGGCGGCACGCCCACGGCGCCAGCCGGCGGCAGCACCAACGTATCGTGCGAGAGCAGCAGCCGTTGCACCGTGCGCAAGGCCTACTTCGACAAGATGGTCGCGTCGCCCAGCGCCCTCGAGTCCCAGGCGACGATCGTGCCGGCGGTGCAAAACGATGTGTTCAGCGGCTACAAGCTGAAGACCGTGAAGTCCGGCAGCACCATCGCGCAGCTGGGTTTTCGCAGCGGCGACAAGATCACGCACATCAACGGCCACGATCTCACCGACGACCTCGAGGCGGCCCAGGTCTACCTCGGGCTCGGTGGCACCAAGCTGTTCAAGATCCGCTACGAGCGCGGCGGTACCAGCCTGGTCAAGACCGTCGTCGTCGAGTGACGCGCGATCACTGCGCGTCGCACTGCAGCTCGATGTCGAAGGCAACCATGCCGTCGTTGTCGCCGCACGTCGCGTCGGTGCGGTAGCACGTCAGATCGCCACCGGCGAACGAGAACGTCTGCGTCGCGGCCTCGAGGTTGGCAAACGCGCTCGCGATGGTGCCATAGCGCTGGCCGGGCGGCGTGCGCAGCTGGGTGAGCAGGACCCCGTCGGCGCACTCGATCTCGTAGAAGTAGCCGGTGCTCGGCGGGTTGAAGGGCGGCAGCCACAGCGTGCCGGCGGACTGCACCGCGGTCGCGACGTAGGTGCCCTCCGGCAGGTCGGGCACGATCACGCCCTGCGCCGCGCCGCCGCAGTTCGCGACCCAGTCCACCACCACCGAGGCCTGCACCGTGCAGCGTCCAGCCTCGGTGCACGCCAGCCCTGGCCCGCAGTCGTCGGGCTCGGCGCAGGTCAGGCACAGCGCGCAGCCCTGACACGGACCGCCGCAGTCGATGTCGGTCTCGGCGCCGTCGAGCAGACCGTCGTCGCAGCGCGGCACCGTGCACGCGGTGGTGCACAGATCGCTGTCGAGGTCGTTGCCGTCGTCGCACTCCTCGTCGAGCTCGACCATGGCGTTGCCGCACGCCGGGACCGACGCGCCGGAGCTCGACGAGTCGGGGTCGGCGGTGGTGGCAGCCTCCGACGAGCCAACCTCGGCGGTGGTACCGCTGCTGCTGCCGCCAGCCGTCGAGCTCCCGCCGTCGCCGGTGGTCGCGGACGCGGACGCAGTCGCGGCAAAGGTGCCGAAGCCGTCGTCCTCACGCACGTTGCCGCAGGCGCCCAGGACGAGCACGGAGATCGAGGCAAAGGAGCGGCGCACGAGTCGATCATGGCCACGGGCGCGGGTGGGATTCAAGACGCCGCGTCGCGCGCCTTGCCACCGAACAGCTTCGACAGCAGCCCCGGCTTTCGTGCTGCCCGCTCGAGCAGCCACTCGGCCTTCTCGCCGAGCTGCTTCGCCGTCATGCGCCCGACCACCGCGTCGAGGATCTTGCCGTCGTGGATGAAGAGGATCGTCGGCACCGCGCGCACGTGGAACGGCTCGGCCAGCTCGCCATGGTTGCCGGTGTCGACCTTGCAGAACCGCACTTCGTCGCGCTCGAACTGTGCGGCGACGTGGGCGAAGTCATCCGCCATCGCCAGGCAAGGCCCGCAGGTCTGCGACCAGAAGTCGAGCACGACCGTCCCGCCGCCGGGGCGCATGATGGCTTCGATCTGGGCGGGTTCTTCGAGCTCGTCGTAGGCAGCCACGTTCGCGGCGCTCAGTCTAGCAAGAATGCGGCGCGCCGCCCTGCTATCCCTTCTTGCGCACCCACTTCATGAACGGGGCCTGGCGACGCTCGAGATCGCGGCCGATCTCGGGGTGCTCGTGGACGAACTTCATGTAGCCCCAGAACGTGTTCTCGCCGATGGTCGCGGTGCCACCCAGGAGCTGCCGCACCAGCGACGATTCTGCCAGCTCGAGCTCGCGAGTCTCGAGCGACGTCGGGCGGGTCTGCTCGATGGTGCCGAGCGAGCGGGGCTTGGGGATGGCGACCACCGTCGTGCTGCCGTCGTCGAGCGAGACATCGACGCGGAACGCCGCGGAGTACAGCACGTACTGCGACATGCTGTGGGGATGCGCGGCGAGTCCGTGGAAGTACACCGCGACCTTGCGATCCTTGGCGGGCCAGCTGCTGGGGAACACCGGCGAGGTGCGCCACACCTTCTTGGGATCGAGCTGGGTGGCGACCGCTCCCTCGGCGAGTTGCTTGGCCTGCGCCGCCGTGCGGACCGCGAACGTGCCACTCACCTCGTCGCCGCCGTCCGACTCGACGACCCGCGCCTTCGCGGCATCGTCGTTGTTGGAGGTCGAGACGAACGAGAAGGTGTCCTCGCGTGGCGCCTCGGGCTCGCGCGCGACCACCGAAGCCGCCGGCGCTTGCGTGGGCGACGACGCCGGGCGGGCGCACGCCGGGCCCGAGACCAGGACCAGCACGATCCACGGAGCAGATCCAAATTGCAGCCAAGCCATTTCGTCTCCCGAGAGCGTGGCGGATCGGCGCGTCGAACACAATCACGCGTCACCACCTCGAGGCGTGGAACCCCGCCGCGCCGCCGCTCGAGCGAGCGGCGAGACGGGCAGAGGCCACGGGCATCACGACGGCGCGATCACGCGCCCGAAGCCGACACCACCGCGTCGGCACTGAAGCCGCAGACGCTGCCGTGATACTCGACCTCGGCACTGCCACCGCCGCTGGAATCGGCGGTGATCTCGGCCGTCATGTCGATCGCGCAGCTCCCGTTGGCGTCGCCGCTGAAGGTCAGCTCACCCGAGTAGTCGACGGCGACGTGGGACGTCGTCGGCGTCACCGAGATCGAGGCCTCGAGCGCGAGGTGCCCCGCGATCGTCACACCTTCGGAGGTGCAGTCGTCGAACGACAGCGTGAGGGCGTAGTCGTTCTCGTTGCTGTAGCTCCCTTCGAGGTGGTAGGCGCCACCGTCGGGGCACGAGAGATCGAAGGTGAGCTGCCCCGACGCATCGACCTCGCCGTTCCACTCGTCCTGACCATCGGCGACCACGAGGTTGGTGGCTCGCCAGCCACGCGAAGCATCCGGGCTGGGGTCATCACCCCCATCGGAGGCCGTGCAGGCGGCGAGGGAGGTGCACAGGGCGAGGGCGAGGTGCAGCGGTCGCATGTTGGGCGGCCACGAGAGCACGGCCCGTGCCGCACCCGCGGGCCGAGATTCGTGCAAGTTCACGGGACTTGGGCGCGCCGCCCGTGCGCCCCATCGGGGCACGTCGCGACCTGCAACAGGGGCAGCCGTTGCAGCCCGCGACGATCGGGACCTCGCTCGCCGCGGCGTCGCGAGCCGTGGGCCGCCGATGGCGTTAGCATGGTCACCATGCGATCGCTTTGGACTCGTGGGTGGACGGCTTGGATCCCCATGGCATTCGCCGTGGCGGCGTGCGGTGACGACGGTGCGGTCTCGACGATGTCTGGCGACGACAGCTCCACCACCACCGTCGACGCGAGCAGCAGCAGCAGCGGGGGCACCACCGCGATCGCCGACGGCTCGAGCGGTGGCGAGAGTTCCTCGTCGTCGACCGGCGCGGTCGCGGACAGCAGCAGCGACGCGTCGTCGTCGACCGGCACGCCCAACACGCCGCCGGTAGCGGTCGACGATCTCTACGCTGCGCTCATGGACGGCGTCGCGATCCAGGTCACCGCCGACGCGGGCTTGCTGGGCAACGACGCCGATCCCGACGGCGACGCCATCGTCGTGGAGGCGTTCGATGCGGCCTCGCTGCAGGGCGGCGTGGTCGCGGTCGAGGCCGACGGCGCGCTCACGTACACGCCACCGGCGGGCTACTGGGGCGAGGATGGCTTCGACTACACCATCGGCGACGGCAACGGCGGCACCGCGACCGCGCATGTCCGCGTGATGCTGGCCCCGACGACGATTCCGCTGCCCGCGATCGGAGACGACGACCGCGGCTTCCGCATCGATGGGATCGCCAACGGCGACCATGCCGGCTGGTCGGTCGCGGGCGGCGGTGACGTCGATGGTGACGGCCTCGGTGACGTCATCGTGGGGGTACCCGACTCGGACACCCCGCAGGCCGACGCGGGCCGGGCCTTCGTGGTGATGGGCCGCGCGGCCGGGGACACGGTCGCGCTGGCGGACGTCGCCGACGGCGACGGCGGCTTCGTGATCGCGGGCGAGCAGGCCGGCGATGCCGCCGGCAGCTCGGTCGCCATCGCCGGCGACGTGGACGGTGACGGCCTCGCCGATCTCATCGTCGGCGCACCGGAGGCGGACGTCGCCAGCGGCGACGAGGGCCGCGCGTACGTCGTGTTCGGCCGCGCAGCCGGGGCCGCCGTGGTGCTCGCGGATCTCGAGACGGATGCGGCCGGCTTCGTGATCGAGGGCATCGCGGCCAGCGATCTCGCCGGCGCAGCGGTTGCTGGCGGTGCCGATGTGAATGGCGACGGCCTCGACGATCTCGTCGTGGGCGCGCCGCAAGCCAATGTCGCCGCGCTCGGTGACGCTGGCCGCGTGTTCGTGGTGTTCGGCAAGGCCGACGCCACGCCGGTGGCGCTCGCGGATGTCGCGGTGGGCACCGGCGGCTTCGCAATCGAAGGCTTCGCAGCCGGCGATCGTGCCGGCGACGCGGTTGCACCGGCCGGCGACGTGAACGGCGACGGCCTCGACGATCTCGTGATCGGCGTGCCGCTGGCCAACGCGGCCGGCGGCAACGCCGGCCGCGCGTTCGTGGTGTTCGGCAAGGCCGACACCAACGCGGTCGACCTGCTCGACGTGCTCGCGGGTACCGGCGGCTTCGCGATCAACGGCGCGGCCACGCTCGATCAGCTGGGCGACGCGGTCGCGCCGGCCGGCGATCTCGATGCCGATGGCCTGGCCGACATCATCGTCGGTGCGCCAGGGGTCGAGATCGAGGACGGCGACTTCCTGCGCGGTCGCAGCTACGTCGTGCTCGGCAAGGCGAGCGGCACCGCGGTCTCGGCGAGCTCGCTGGCCATGGGCATCGGTGGCTTCGCGATCGACGGCGAGCAGACCGGCGACCTCTCCGGTTGGTCGGTCGGCGGCGGTGCGGACCTCGACGGCGATGGCTTCGCCGACGCGGTGGTCGGAGCCCAGAACGCCGACTACGCCGGCGGTACCGCCGGTCGCGGCTACGCGATGTGGGGCCGCGCCGATGCGACGACGATCTCGCGGGGCGACCTCTCGCAGGGCATCGGCGGCTTCGCGATCGACGGCGAGGCCGGGTCCGACGTGGCGGGGTGGTCGATCGCCGCCGCGGGCGACGTGTCGGGCGACGGCTTCGGGGATGTGGTGCTCGGCGCGATCGGGGCCGCCGGTGGCAGTGCGACCGGTCGCGCGTACGTGGTGTTCGGCGGCGACCTGCGCGGTGCGGTGTACCTGCGCGGCAGCAGCGGCGACGACGAGCTCGACGGCAGCGACATCGACGAGGCCATCGTCGGCGGCGGCGGCAACGACACGCTGCGTTCGCTGGGCGGCTACGACGTGCTGTACGGCGGGCCGGGCGACGACCTCATCGAGCTGGCCGACAACGGCGTGTTCCGCATCGACGGTGGCACCGGCTTCGACGTCGTCGCGCTCGTCGGCGACGGCCTGGCGCTCGACCTGCCGAGCTACCCCGAGCTCGCGCTGGTCGGCATCGAGGGCGTCGATCTCACCGGCAGCGGCGACAACGACCTGTTCCTCGAGCTACGCGACCTCCGGGCGCTGTCACGCACCAGCAACACGCTGGTCGTGACCGGCGACGCTGGCGACCAGGTGATCGCCGACCTCACCGGCTCGGGCCTGGTGGATCTCGGGGTCACCGATGGCTTCCACGTGTGGAGTGACGGCGTGCTGCAGCTCGTGGTCGCCGATGCGGTCGAGAGCTTCGTGCAGCTCTGAGCGCGCTGTCATGCAGGAGTCCGTCGCACACGAGTCCGTCGCGCAAAGCGGGATCGACGAAGGCACCCGGCTCGGTCGCTACCTCGTGCTGCAGACGATCGGCCGCGGTGCCACCGGCGTGGTGCTGGCGGCGTGGGACGACGAGCTCGATCGCAAGGTGGCGATCAAGCTGCTACCGCGGCGCTCCGGCAACGAGCGCGCGCGCCTGCAGCACGAGGCCCGTGCGCTGGCACGCCTGACCCATCCCAATGTGATCCGCATCCACGACGTCGGCGAGCACGAGCAGCGCGTGTTCATGGTGATGGAGTTCGTCGAGGGCCGGACCCTCGTCGGCTGGCGCGCCCCGTTGTCGGAGCTGCTGCGGGTGTGGCTCGCCGCGGGCCGCGGGTTGGCGGCCGCCCACGCCGCCGGGCTCGTGCACGGCGACTTCAAGCCGGCCAACGTCCTGCTCGGCGTCGATGACCAGCCGCGCGTCAGTGACTTCGGCCACGCGCGGCTCGACGGCAGCGCACCCGTGGGCATGCCGACGGTGCCGACGCGACTCGACGACGCGATCTCGATCACCCACAGCGACGCGTTCATCGGAACGCCCACGACGATGGCGCCAGAGCTGTTCGAGGGCGCCGTGGCCGACGCACGCTCCGATCAATTCGCCTTCTGCGCCTCGCTCTACGAGGCGTTGTGGTCGCAGCGGCCGTTTGCCGGCGACGATGTGCTCACGCTGGCGTCGGAGGTCACCGCCGGTCGCCTGCGATCGCCGCCGGCGCTGCCGGTGGTGCCGCTGCGGATCCGCGGCGCGCTGCTGCGCGGGCTGTCGCGTGCGCCAGGCGATCGCTTCCCCAGCATGTCGGCGCTGCTCGAGGTGCTCGCGACCGACGCGTGGCGGTGGCCACGTCGCCTCGCGCCGGCCCTCGCGGTCGCAACCGTGGCCTGGGGCGGCGTGACCTGGCTGGCGGCCGCGCCGGCGCCGGCGAGGAGCTACTGCGAGAGCGTCGACACGAGACTCGAATCGTTGTGGCACGACGATCGTGCGCGCTCACTGGGCTCGACGTTCGCGACCCTTCAGCCCCAGTGGGGTGCCGACGCCTTCACGCAGGTGCGCGCGGATCTCGACGCGTACGTCGAGCAGCTCCGCGCGCGGCAACGCGGCGCATGCGAGCGACACGGCGCACCCACCAACCATCGCCACGTGCGCGAGTTGCTGTGCCTGCAGCGCGCCGAGCACCAGCTCGGCGCGTTGATCGACCTGCTCGAGCACGCCGACGCGGAGGTCATCGAGCACGCGGGCGATGCCACCGCAGCACTCGACGACGTCGCACGATGAGGCGAGGACGGCCCGCAGATCGACGACGCCGTCGCTGCCCAGACGCATGCGGTCGCCGAGCGCATCGCACGGGCCCGCGTGGCCGCGGCCGCCTTCCGCGACGACACCGCGCTCGCCGAGGCCGCGACCGCGGCCACCGAGGCCGAGGCCCTGCAGCAACCGTGGTACGTCGCCGAGGCCCGCATGATCGAGGGCAAGATCGTCGACCGAAACGGTGACATCGCAGCCTCGGAGCGCAGCTTCCACGCGGCGTTCTCCGCAGCGCTCGCCAGCAACCGCCACGACCTCGCCGTGAGTGCCGCGATCGGTGTCGCTGGCGCGACCGCGGCCCGGGGCGATCACGACAACGCGCTGCGCTGGCTCGACCACGCCGAGGCCGAGCGCACGCGGACCGCCGATGCCGACGGCGAGCTCGCGCGATCGATCGCCAGCACGCGCGGACAGCTCGCGTTCCACCACGACGACCTCGAGCTCGCGCGCGCGCTGTTCACCGAGGTGCTCGCGCTCGAGCGGGCCCAGGGCGACAACGACGGCGACGACGACGGCCTGCCGGCGACCCTGCTGAACATCGGCCTGGCCGAGGCCAACCTCGGGCACGCCGACGCCGCGCTGGGCTGGCTCGAGCGCTCGCTCGCGGGCGAGGTCCGTCGGCACGGCGAGCGTCATCCAGCGCTGTTCCGGCCGCTCAACGCGATCTGCCACGTGCAGACCGATCGCGGAGAGACCACGGCCGCGATCGCGGCCTGCCAGCGCGCGATCGATCTGGTGCGCTCGGCCCGACCCGGCGCCGACCCGCGCCTCAGTCCGCTGTACACCAACCTCGGTACCGCATGGTTCGAGGCCGGCGACACCGCCGCGGCCGAGCGCGCCCACCTGGCCGCGCTCGACAACGCCATGCGCATGCAGCCCGACGACGTGCTCCTGCTGGCGTCGATCGAGAACAACCTCGGCGTGCTGTACGGTCACCTCGAGCGGTTCGAGCCCGCCGCGCAGCACTATGGTGCCGCCCATGCACGACTACTGCGCGCGTTCGGGCCCGATCACCCCTCGACCGCGTTGGTCGCCACCAACCTCGCGATGGTGTGGGTCAAGCAAGGCCGCTTCGACGCCGCCGAGGCGCTGCTGCGTGACGGCCTGGCCCGCATGCGCGCGCGGCTGGGCGACGAGCATCCCGACCTCGCGCTGTCGTACGCCGAGCTCGGCCGCATCCAGCGCGAGCGCGGCGACGCGGCCGGGGCCGTGGAGCTGTTCGAGCGCGCGTGGGCTCTGCGCGCGGCCACCGGTGGTGACGACCTCGAGCTCGCCGACACCTCGTGGGGGCTGGCGTGGTCGCTCGTCGACAGCGGCGGCGACAGGGGCCGTGTCGACGCCCTGGTCGAGCAGGCCGAGGCGCTCTATCGCCGACACGGAGGCGCCTGGAACGACAAGGCCGATGAGATGCTCGCGTGGCACGGGAAGCTGCCGAAGCTCGCGGGACGATGACCCGCGACCCCCGTCGGCGCGGCGGTGAAACACTCTACATCGACAGGAGGTGAAACACTCTGTTTTGGACGGGGTGAAAACACGCAAGAAGTTCCTAGTCTGATGGGCCAGCATCCCCACGGTGTGGTTCATGGTGCTCGGCTGCCTCGCGCTCGCGCCGAGCCGTGACTACCAGGGACCCACGGCGATCACCGCCGAACCGCCGTCTGGCCCCGTCGAAGGCCGGCGTCCCTCGGCCGAAGCCGTGCCGTCGGGGGCGGCCGGACGTCGCGCACCGGCGGCGGAGCCACCACCGCTGACGGTGCCGACCGAGGCGCAGACCGAGACGCGCAGTGACGGCGACGTGCGACGGGTCGTGGTGCGTTCGCGCCGTCCTGCGCTCACCGACCCGGACCGCAGTGGCTCGGTCGTGACGCGCCGTGAGCTCGACGAGCGTCTCCCGCGTTCGGCACCCGACGCCCTGCGCGGGCAACCCGGCGTCTACGTGCAACAGACCGCGCATGGGCAGCAGTCGGCGTATCTGCGCGGGTTCACGGGCCAGCAGACCGTGATGATGTTCGACGGGATCCGCCTGAACACGAGCACGTTTCGCCAGGGACCCAATCAGTACTTCTTCACGGTCGACTCGCGAACGATCGATCACCTCGAGGTCGTACGCGGCTCCGCCTCGACGCGCTACGGCTCCGACGCGATCGGCGGGGCGATCCTGACGTCACCGCTCGAACCGACCATGGTCCGCGGCAAGCGACCGCTGACCGTGCACTCGCGCGGCACCTTCACCACGATGACGCAGGACGCCGCGCTGGGTGGCCGCGCACAGATCGACCTGGGGCTGCTCGGCAAGGTCGGCGTGCTCGCGGGCGTGGGCTATCGCGACGTCAACCAGCTGTTCGCGGGCGGTCGCATCAAGGAGCCGGCCACCGGTGAGTACCAAAAGGTGCCTCCGTTGCTCGCCCCCGACCAACGCACGCAGCTGGGCACGGGCTTCGGCGAGCTGACCGGCGACGTCCGCGTGGTCGCGCAGCCCGACGCGCACAATCGCATCACCGCGGCGTACTATGACTATCGCCAGCGCAACGCTCCACGTACCGACTTCTGCCCCGAGGCGACCGCGCCGCAGAACGAGTGCCTGACCTATCGCCATCAGAATCGCACGATGCTCTACGCCAAGTACGAGCATACCGGAGGGCCCGCCGCGGCCGAGACGATTCGATGGAGCGTCAGCCACCAGCGGCAGTACGAGAACCGGTATCTGCGTCGTGGCGACGACTCGAGCACGCGCCGCAGTGGTGAGGACTCGGTGGAATCCGCGGGTACCGCCATGACCCTCGAGACGCGACGCTTCGCGCCCGCGTCCTGGGCGCGGCTGCAGGCGCGCTACGGCTTCGACTATTACCACGACCACGTGCGCAGCAAGGCGACGCTCTCCTTTGTCAGCACGGGCACCAAGGTCGCGGATGTCAGCCAGTACACCGACAAGTCGAACTACGTCACGAGCGGCGCGTGGGGCATCGCCGACGTCGAGATCACGCAGCACCTACGCCTGCGGATCGGCGGCCGCTTCGCCGCCGTCTATGCCCGCGCACCGGCCTCTCGCCTGCGCTCGTCGCTGGCCCTGCGTCGCTACTGGCTCACCGGGGTCGGCCACGGCGGTCTCACCCTGGTGCCGGTGCCGTGGCTGTCGTTCCCGTTCTCGGTCGATCAGGCCTTTCGCGCGCCGAACATCGACGATCTCACCAGCCGCCAGGCCACCGGCGGGGGCCTGCAGTTCGAGAACGCCAAGCTCGCGCCCGAGCACGCGACGCTGATGGAGGCCGGCGTGCGCATCCAACAGCCGTGGATCGAGGTCGAGTTCTTCGCGTTCCAGACGCTGCTGCGCGATCACATCCAGCGCCGCCCCGCGACCCGTCAGGAGTGCCCCGAGACCGACACCGTCTGTGGCGGGAGCAGCTTCGTCATCACGCTCGAGAATCTCCCTTCCGTCTCGGTGGTGCGCGGGGTCGACGGCGCCATTCGCCTGTATCTTCCGTACGACTTCGGCGCTGCGGCCACGGTCTCGTACGCCCGCGGCGACGGGCGCAACCCCAACTTCCCGCTGGTGCTGGACGCACCGTACCGCGTGCCGTTGTCTCGGATCCCGCCCCTGAACGGCACCGCCGAGTTCGGCTGGCGCTCCAGCGAGTGGGGCCCGTATCTCATCGGCGCGGTGCGGTGGGCCCGGGATCAGCGTCGCTTGTGGCCCACGGACCGAAACGACGCGCGCATCCCCAAGGGCGGCACGCCGGGCTACGTCGTCGTCGACGTGCGGGCAGGGTACCGGCTGGATCCCCACCTGCTGCTCGCGCTGGTGCTGGAGAATGTCGGCAACACCGCATACCGCTACCATGGCTCGTCGGTGAACGGCCCCGGCCGCGGCCTGCTGTTCGAGCTCCAAGCGGGGTTCTAGCGGTGCCTTTCGGCGGGAGCGGCGGATCGCCGGACGGCCTGCCCGTCGTCGGTCCGGGAAACACTTCACGTCGAGGTCGGGCGACAGGGTGTTTCAACCCTGGTCGAGACCGGGTCAAGCACTCGACCCGCATCGGGTGCATCGCCCCTGGTTGCTTCCTGCAATGGCAAACATGCTAGCGCCGCGGCTCGCCGCAGGAGGAACCACCGTGGCTTTCAGAATCCAACACAGCGTCTGCGTCACCACCCTGTTCACCGTGCTCGCGTGCGAAGGCGGCTCGGTTGGCGACGAGGGCTCCTCGAGTTCCGGCGCGGACAGCAGCGGGGGCGAGTCGATGACGTCGACCACCATGACGTCGACCACCATGACGTCGACCACCATGACGTCCAGCAGCACCGACCCCGACACCTCGGGCTCGTCCGATCCGACCGACACCGACGGCACCACCGGCGCGGGCGGCTGCCCGCAAGACGTCGACTTCGGCACGCTCGACACGAGCGGCTGCGCGCCGCTCTCCAGCGACTTCACGCCCGGTGCCGACGACGACTACGGCGCGTGCATGGCCGATGACAACGAGTGGCACCTCATCGAGACCGCGCCGAGCTCCGCCGCGCGGACCGAGGCCTACGAGGACATCGTCGCGCTGCTGCGCAACGGCACGACGCCGGCCGCCGCGGATTTCACCGCCGCGCGGGCCCTGTATGCCACCGACAACGGCATCGAGTCCCGCGTCCTGCGTCGTGATGATCTCCACTACCCGCCGATTCCGGTGGAGGACCAGGACATGAGCGTCGCGTTCGACCGGCAGTGCACCGTCGGCGACAACGCCGACACTTACCCCGACCGCTGCGTCGGCCCCGCGAAGATCCAGCCCATCCTCGATGCCGCGTTCGATGCCGGAGAGCTCGGCGAAGGCAACCTCGACGTCCACGCCGCGCGTATCGATGCCGCGCTGCAGTGGTTCTTCTTCGTCTCGGTGTACAAGGAGTCGGCGAGCTGCATCGCGGCGCCGGGCGACTGCGACTCGCACTGGGCCTACTACAACGGTGCCGTCACCCACGAAGACGCGATCGGCATCGCCCTGAACTTCCGCGACATCGACCCGCAGATCGACGACGCGGTGTGGAACGGCATGCTCGCCATCAACTGCTGGCGCGACATCTATCCCCCGGACGGCGACCCGGAGTTCAGCGACCTCGGGCTCGACGCTCAGGGGATGTTCTACAACGCGCACGAGCAGCTCGACAACGCGATGTGGCACGGGTGGGCACGACTCGTGCGGACGTACCTCGAGGCCCAGCCTGCGGTCTGCGACGCCGCGGCGGAGGCCAATTGGGCGTGGGTGCAGATCGCGGGCCCGGTGCTCGACGACGAGGCGGGGCTGCGCGATGCCACGGCCGCAGCCACGCTCGCGTCGCTGTGGGCGAATCCCGCCCCGAGCGTCGACGATCTGCAGGCCGGCGTCATGGCGCTCGACGCCCTGTTCCCCTGCCCGCAGTGCCCCGACTGCGACGTCCCGCAAGAGTGGGGCTACTAGGCTGTGTCCGGTTTCCCCGAAACCGTCAAATTCTTGGGCGGATCGGGGATCCGTGATCCAAGGGGGGCATGACCACGACGGGCATGCCTCGCCACCGCCTTACCGACGCGCAGTGGGAGCTGATCGGGGACCTGTTCCCGACGAACAACTTCAAGACCGGTCGGCGGCCGCGGGATCGTCGTCTCATGCTCGACGCGATCTTCTGGGTGTTGCGAACTGGGGCTCCGTGGCGAGACCTACCGGAGTGCTTCGGCCCATGGTCGACCGCCTGGGACTTCTTCGACAAGTGGACGAAGGACGAGACGTTCGACCGCGTACTTCGGCGATTGCGGAGCATCGCCGTCCCGCACGACGCGGACCCCTCCGAGTTGTGGTGCATCGACGGGACATCGATTCGAGCTGCGCGCTGCAGCAGCGGCGGGGGGAAAAAGATCCGATCCGCAGGAGCCAGCGGATCACGCTCTGGGGCGCTCCCGCGGGGGCTGGGGCACGAAGATCCACATCCTGTGTGACGTTGAGGGCCACCCACTCCACTTCGAGCTCAGCGCCGGACAAGCCCACGACGGACCGATGCTCGCGCCGGTCCTTCAAGGTGCTGACGAAGCACTGCATGATGATCGAGGTGTCGTCATGGAGTGGCCGTTGGCACTCGCAGGCGACAAGGGCTACCGCGCGGAGTGGATCGATAGGTATCTCCTCGCCCTGGGGATCACACCGGTGATCCCCACGAAGCACAACGAGACTCGAGCGCTGCGCCCGGTCGCCTTCAACAAGCGCCTCTACAGGCGCCGCAGCATCGTCGAGTGCCTCATCGGCTGGCTCAAGGAGTCGCGACGCGTGGTGACCCGCTTCGAGAAGACCGCCATCAACTTCGGCGGGATGGTCCGGCTTGCCTTCATCCACCGCTATCTACGCATCTTCGGGGCTTGATGGGAAACCGGACACAGCCTAGTCCCACGCAGGCCACGATCACGTGGCCGCGGCGCCCTCGCTCATTCGTCGAGCATGGCAAGCCATGCCTCGATGTCGTCTCCGAGCTCGGGCCCCGCGCGCCACGAGACCATGTGGCCCGCCGCCGGGTAGCTGGGAAACCGGACCTCGCGCACGGTGCCGTCGTCGTACTCGAGGTGGAGGGCGCCGGGACGCTCGGCGCCGGCCGGGACCTCCGGCAGCACGGTGAGCGTGGCCAGCAGATCGCCCAGGGCCGCGACCAGGCCGTCCGACGGCACCGTGCCGTCTTGCCCGGCGTGGGTGATGAACATCGGCACCAGCGCAGCAGCGCGGAGGAACTGCCGCCCGTCCCAATCGGGGCAGTCGTCCGGGAAGTCGGGGTTCATCAGGATCTCGTCGACCCTGTGCACGTAGTAGCGGTCGTCCTCGACCAACGTGCCGAACGCGGTCCGCATCGCCGCCTCGACCTCGACTTCGTCCACCTGCTCGTTGCGGCCGTACGCGTCGGTGCGCGCGTCGGGGAGCAACCACGCGATCGAGCCTGGGTCGGCGCCCAGCACCGCCGCGAGCAGCTCGGGATCGACGAGGTCGTCGCGCACGCCGAGGACCACCGCGTCGGTCGTCATGGGCGGCTCGTCGCACTGGTAGGCATCACCGCACGGCAGCACCGGGCCAAACGCGCGCTGGGCCAGGCAGGCGAGCAGCGGCTGCACGAGCGCCGCAGCGAAGCGCGTTGCGACCTGCTCCGGTGGGTGCTCACCGGCGCCGAAGCTCCGATCGTAGTAGGCCGCGATCTCGTCGGCGAGCATCACGTCTGGGTACGACGAGGCGGCGATCTCGGTGTAGTGGAGCAGGTGCTGCAGCATCGCGGTGGCCCGCACGCCCCCAAAGCTCTCACCGACCAGGACGATCCGCGAACCGTCGAGCTGTGGATGGTGGGCGAGGAAGCGCAACACCACGCGGACGAACGTCGCGGCGTCGTTGTGGACCTCGACCCCGAGCGTGGGCCGAGCCCCCGACGGACTCGGGCGCGAGTACGAGAAGCCGGTGGCCGGCGCGTCGATGTGCAGCAGGTTCGCGAAGCGGGTCCACGACGCAGGATTCTGCGTCGGGCCGCCACGCTCCGGGTCGAGGGTGATGGGTGCGGTGTTGAGACCGAGCAGCACGGCGGTCGAGTTGCCCGGGCCACCGTTGAAGAACACCAGCAGCGGGCGCGACTCGGGCGCGTCGTCGGCGGGGTGGAAGCTGTAGAACACCCGCGCCGTCGGGACCACCCCCGCCCAGCCGCCGCGCACCGTGGTTCCGCCGGCGATCTCGAAGAACCCCGCCTCGGGCACCAGCGCGAGCGCGTGACCGTCGGCATCCACACAGGTCGCGTCGGTGCAGCTCCACGACGGATCGCTGCACAGGCCACCACAGCAGGCGGGCTCGCCGGTGTCGTCGCTGCCGCCCGACGCCGTGCTGGATCCCTCGGATGACGTCGTCGAGGAGGTCGAGGTCCCCTCCGAGCTCGTGCCGATGCCATCCGGACCGGTGGTGCCATCGGACGCACCCGTGGGCGCCGCGGGCGTGTCCCCGCACGACAACAACCAACCCATCACCCACGCACGACGCCTCGGCACGTTCCGGTCCCCAACCGAGACAGACGCGACCACGACGGCGATTCGGCTCGCACGCGCGTGCACCTCGTCTCGACGGCGCAGGCGCCCGGCCGCCGTCGGCGCGCGCGATGCGAGCGGTCGCGGCCGGCCGCTCGGCCCAAACCCCGTTGCGGTGCTACCCTCTGGCCCCGCGTGCAGCCCTGGGAGCTCATCGATCGCGAGACCGTGCCTGGCTACGGCGAGATGACCTTGCACAAGCGGGGCGAGCTGTTCGTGATCCGCATCGACGGCGCGGAGCTGATGGGCAGCCACGATCATGGATCGGAGCGCCTGCTCGCCAAGCTGGTGTGCGACCCGATCGCCGACAAGCCCGGCGCGCGCGTGCTCATCGGCGGGCTCGGCCTCGGCTACACCCTGCGCGCCGCCCTCGACGCGCTCGGGCCCGACGCGACCGTCGAGGTCGCCGAGCTGGTGGGCGCGACCGTGCGGTGGAATCGCGGCCCACTGGCGCACCTCGCCGGGCGCCCACTCGACGATCCACGATCGCGAGTGCGGCAGGGCAACGTCGTCGACATCATCGCGGCGGAGCGCGGCTACTGGGACGCGATCATGCTCGATGTCGACAACGGCCCCGATGCCACCAAGGACTGGGGCAACCCGGGGCTGTACGGCCCCGCCGGCCTCGGCCGCATCATCCGCGCGCTGCGACCGGGCGGTCGGGTCGCGATCTGGGCGGCCGGTGAGACCCCGCGCTTCATCGCCGCCATGCGCCGCGCGGGCCTGCAGTCGCAGTGCGTGCAGGCGCGCAAGCACGGCACCAGCAACCGCCACGTCATCTGGCTCGGCGAGACCTGACGCCGCTCGTCACGGCTCGGGCTGGTAGAGCGGACCATCGTCGAGCGCGCGAAAGACCACGTTGCCGTCGTGGTCGGTGCCGCCGTCGTCGGTGCAGCGCACGCGGAGGTTCGCGATGCCGACTGGCAGGCCGAGCACGCGGCGGGCCAGCAGGCGCGCACGTTCGCAGCGGCAGCGCTCGATGCGGGTGCCGTCGTCGCGCTCGATGGTCGCGTGCACCACCGGCACGCCGGCGACGTCGAGCACGACCGTGAACGCGTACTCCTTGCGGTCGCCGGCCAGCCGCACCGCCAGACCACCGCTGCCGCTGGGCTCGAACGCGAACTCGAGGTAGCGACGCAGATACGGCGCCAGCGGCTTGCGACGATCGCCGTCCTCGACGTTGACCCACCACAACCGCAGCGAGTCCACACTGCGCGGCTCACCGCGCGGCACCCAGCCGTCGAGCGCGAGCTGCCACTTGGCCATGCCGAAGTCGCGGTCGATCCGCAACACCTCGTGGTGGCGCAGCTGCGGGGTCGACAACGCCGTGGGCGTGCCACCGCGGGCCTCGCCGTCACCGGCGACCATCAACAGCAACGCGAGCGGGACGCACGACACCACGGACGCATGCAGGTTACCTGAAAAGCTGGCCTGAAGTGCTGGGCGTCGCGGGCGATCCCTCCTCGCACGGCGCCGCGTCGCAGCAGCGCGCAACTAGAAGCGCAGGCCCGCGACGAAGCCGGGCCACATGCGCACGCGGACGCCATCGAAGCTCTGGCGATAGGTGACCCAGCCGTAGCCGGGCCGGTCGACACCACGGAGGCTGCGACCGCCGGTCAGCGGCGAGACCCGGTCGGTGCCGCCATCGACCAGAACGTTGAGCGTGGGGCCGCCGAAGATCGCCAGGTGCGGGGCCGCCTGCCACCCGACCATCAGCCGTGCCTTCTGCATGGCGCCGATCGGCGCACCCGCGCGGAGCCCCGAGCTCACCAGCCAGCTGCTGAGATCGATATCGATGAACACACCCTTGTCGATCGGGATGTGGCCACCGAAGCCACCGCCCAGCTCCCACGCCTTGCCGCGCTCGAGGTTGGTGCCGGTGTGACCGCGCTCGGTGCCGAAGGGATGCAGGCCCGCGCTCACGAATGCGTAGGTGTAGCGCGCCGGCAGTCGCAGGCCGACCTCGACGAGTGCGGTGTCGCTGCTGGCGACCTCGAAGCGGATGCCGTGCTTGGCGCTGATGGGCAGCAGCGCGAACGAGGTGTCGGCGTCCTTGGCCCAGTTGATGAGGCCGATCTGCGTGCCACGAACACGACCACCGATGTTGATGAGGCCGATCTGCATGCCCCGCACCGACAACGCGCGGTTGATGCCGCCCAGCTGGACCCCGCGCAGCTCACCGGCGTAGTTGTAGCCGTGTGTGCTCTGCACGCCACGCATGACGCCGCGCGTGATGTTGGCGCCAAGTGAGGCCGCGACGCCCTGCATGTCCTCGTCGACCACGGTCGCACCCATGGCAATCGCTGCGCCGTCGACCTTGGCGGCGCGCGTCCACACGAAGCCGAGGCTGAAGGTGTTGTGGACCTTCTTGCCGCGGTGGCGCCCATTGATCGACAGCCCCGGCCACAGCCCGATGTCGAAGCCGACGTGTCGATAGGGCTCCGGTGCAACCACCGGCTTCGTGGTGGTCGTGGTCGTGGTCGTGGTCGTGGTCGTCACCGCAGCGGTGCTCGACGCGACCTCGGCCGCCGGCGCCGGCTTCGATGCCGCGACCACCTCGGTCCAGGTTGGTTCGGCGGCGGCTGGCTGTGTCGGCGCCGGCGCGGCGGTGGCCGGCGCGGGCGCAGGCGCGGCCGCGGCCGCGGCGGGTGGGCTCGCGGCCACCGCTGGCGCGACGGGCTCCGCCGCGGCCTGCGGCCCATCGGCGACGGGCGCGGGCGCGACCGGCTCGGCGTAGGCGAGCGAGGGGATCGAGAGGGCAGCGATCGCGGTGAGTCCAGCGCATGCGGTGTTCATCGGCGCTCGGTCGAACACCGCCGCAGGCGCGACCTGTCACCGCTTCCGCAGCGTCACGATCTGCTGCTCGAGCTCGGCCGGCAACGGCAGCCGTGCGGTGTCGGCATCCTGTTGGTGCGCGAGGGTCTGCGCCGCAAGCACGACGGTGTCGACATCGACCACGCCACCGCGCGGTGCGGTGACCAAGAAGAAGCGCTCGAACCGTGGCGCATCGTCGAGCTCGTACGAGTGATCGAGCGGCACCAGGCCGCCGGTGCGCAACCGCGTGCTGGCGTCGGCGGTGGCCGGGAAGTGCAGCGTCGCGGTGCCGCGACCATCGATCGAGACGATCACGCCCTGCTCGCGACCCGCGGCCCGGTACTGCAGCTGCAACAGATCGCCGTCACCGGCGAGGTCGCCGTCACCGAGGCGCTCGGGCCCTCGCGCACCCATGCGCTCGATGGTGAGCTGCGGCATGCCCTTGATGCGCGTGGGGTCCACCGCATCCGCCTGGCCGTCGTCGTCGTCGAGGATCACGCCGCGGGGATCACCGAGCGGACCATCGCGGTGCTCCGCCTCGCCGCCGGGAATCGGCCGCACGATGAGCCAGGCGAGCGCCCCGGTGGCGACCAACGCGATGCCCGGAATCCACCACCGCGCGGGGCTCGGGCGCACCGCGGCGTTCGACTCGACGCGCGCGAGTCGACGGCGCACCTCGGCGGCGACCTGCGCCGGCGGATGGGCGGCGAGGGTGGCCGCGTCGTCGTCGAGGATCGACTGCACCGCCGCATCGGCGTCGGCACCGAGCTCGACACGCGCGCGCGCGCTCTCGGCCGGCGAGAGCTCACCATGGGCGAGCCGTTCGAGCACCAGTGGCGGAAGCTTGCGGTTCATGCCTGCCCCTGCGCGGCTTGAAGTGAGCTCTGCAGCTTGCGAAGTCGCTTGCGGACGCCCGACACCGACATGCCGACGATCTCGGCGGTCTCCTCGAGCGTGTGCCCGTCGACCAGGTGCAGCACCGCGATGGTCGCGGAGGACTCGGGCTCGCGACCGAGCACGCGATCGAGCAGGGACCGCGCGGCCTGGCGCTCGTCCGTGCGGTCGAGGTCTGCGATGCGTGCGAGCATGTCGCTCGCGGGTTCGCTCGGCCGACGGCGCGTCGAACGCATGCGGTTGAGGCAGACGTTCGTGGCCGTCCGGTACAGCAGACTCGATAGGCCCGCGTCGACGAGCGTCTCGTGGCGGCGACAGATTTCGACGAATACGTCGTGCATGGCATCGTGGGCCGTCTCGGGATCCCCGAGCAGCGTCCGGCAGCGCCGCAGGACCATGGGTCCGAAGCGGCGGTAGAGATCTTCGACGTCGAGGCTCAAAGGGGTGTCGAGGATCGACCTCTCGGACCCTTCAACACCAGCGCGAAGACGAAACGTCACCGGGGATCGTCGCGAACACCGGGGCGCCGGCAGAGCCACGCGCCGCCACCGCCCGTGGGCCCGCGCACACCCGCCGCCACGAGCCCATCCGTGGACGCCCGTCCGCCCACCGAAGCCCGTGCGAACTTTCGTGCAGAATCCGGTGACACCCCGGGCGCGCGCCGGTGTTGCACCCGCGCGCCCGGCCCACGCGCCCCCGAACCGACGATGCCCTCGACCCGCAGCCCGCGCGCGCGCGTGATCTCCCTGCTCGTGTTCGCAGTGGCGTGGCTGTGCATCGGCCGACCCGCGCGGGCCGAGCCCGACGGCGCGACCGAGGCCGAGGCCGAGGCCGCGACCACGCCCGTGCGTCGCTTCGCGCTGCTGGTCGGGGCCAACGACGGCGGTCCCGAGCGCGTACGACTGCGCTACGCGACCACCGACGCCGACGCGGTGGCGACGGTACTGAAGCAGATCGGTGGGGTGCGCGACGCCGAGATGGTCATGCTGCGCGACCCGACCCCCGAGGAGCTCGACGCTGCGTTCGAGGACCTCGCGCAGCGCGTGCGCGAGGCCGCGTCGGCGGGCATGCGCACGCAGCTGCTGTTCTACTATTCGGGACACTCCGACGAGCGCGGCCTCTTGCTCGCCGGCGATCGCGTGCAGTACCCGGCGCTGCGCAAGCGTGTGCAGGCGATCGGGGCCGACGTGAAGATCGCGATCCTCGACTCGTGCGCCTCCGGGGCCTTCACGCGCAGCAAGGGTGGCACGCGACGCGCACCGTTCCTGGTCGGCGGCGGCAGCAAGGTCGAGGGGCACGCGTTCCTCACCTCGAGCTCCGCCGACGAGGCCGCGCAGGAGTCCGACCGCGTCGGCGGATCCTTCTTCACGCACTTTCTCACCACCGGCATGCGCGGGGCCGCCGACGCCGACGGCGATCGCTACGTGACGCTGACCGAGGCCTATCGCTTCGCCTTCGACGAGACGCTGGCGCGCACGGAGACCACGCGGGGCGGGCCACAGCACGCCGCCTACGACATCCAGCTCGCAGGCTCGGGCGACCTCGTGATGACCGATCTGCATCGACCGTCGGCCACCCTCAGCCTCGCCGCCGACGTGATCGGGCGCGTGTCGGTGCGTGGGCGCTCGGGTCGACTCGCCGCCGAGTTCTACAAGACCAAGCAGACCGGCGCCATCGCGCTGGCCATCGAGCCCGGCAAGTACCAGATCATGGTCGACGACGGCGCGGCGCGGCGACGGGCCGACGTCGAGATCGGCCGCGGCGGCAAGCTCGGGGTCGCCGCCAAGGACTTCCGCACGATCCCGACCGAGTACGTCGCGCTGCGCGGCAACAGCACCTACGTCGAGGTGCCATTCGACGTGGGACTGCTGCCACCGCTGTCGCTCAATGGCCGCGCGGCCAAGCGCGTGCACGACCACGACGCGCGGGTCCGCAACCGCGTGAGCCTGGGCGTGCTGTGGAACCGTTCGACCCGTGTCGACGGCATGAGCATCGCGCTCGGTGCGTCGATCATCGACGAGCAGCTGCACGGCATCCAGGGCGCCGTCGGGGCCGCAATCGTGCGCGGCGAGGCCGAGGGCATGCAGTTCGCGACCACGTTCAACCACGCCGACACGTTGGTGGGCGCGCAGCTGGGGATGGTCAACGACGTCGGCCACCTGCGAAAGGGTGCCCAGCTCGGCATGATCAACCTCGGCGGCAAGGTCGACGGACTGCAGCTGGGCCTGGTCAACTGGGCCCACAGCGCCAAGGCCTCGATCGGTCTCATCAGCCTCACACGCGAGGGTGGCGTGCACCCCGAGCTGTGGACCTCCGATCTCGCGGCATTCAACCTCGGGCTGCGGTTCCCCGCCCGCTACACCTACTCGGGCTTCGTGATCGGCGTCCACCCCTTCGGCCGCGGCGCGAGCTGGCAGTTCGGCCTACTGCTCGGGGCCCACGTGCCGATCGTCAAGAGCGCGTTCCTCGACGTCGACATCGGCAGCTACATCGTGCTTCAGGGCATGAAGGTCACCAAGCCGCCGGGCACCGTGAACCAGCTGCGGATGCTGTTCGGCTGGCAGGCATTGCCGCGGCTGGCGGTGTTCGGTGGGCCGACGCTGTCGCTGTTCGTCAACAAGGTCTCCGACGACCTCGCGCGTCCCGGCTACCGCTGGACGGTCTTCGACCACGTCAAGAGCAACGTCCGCACGCGTCTGTGGCCTGGGTTCGCGGTCGGCCTGCGTTTCTAGGCGCCCCGCTATGGCCGCGAGGGGCTGGCGTCGTTCGCCGCCAGCAGTCGCGCGGCGCGGATGCGGTGCAGCTTGAACTGTCGCGCGGCCTGCTTGTCGAGATCGTCGACGTTGATCAAGGTCTCGCGGCGATCGACCACGACGTCACGGATACGCACGCGACGCTTGGTGACGCCGTCGTGGCCGTCGTAGGTGATCGAAAGCGGCCGCCGATCGAGCCACGCGCGCTCGACCACGGCGGCGACCTCCGGATCGACCCGCTGCGACGGCACGCCGACGTACGAGAGCGTCTTGCGCAGGCCCACCAGCTCGCGCTGGGCGGGCTGCGGTAGCGCGCCCTCGACCTTGTCGAGCGCAGTCGCGAGGGTCGCCGCAAACGGCACCATGCGCTGCTCGATCAACCATCGTCCGGCCGCGAGCACCACGGCGGCCTCGCGCGCGGTGAAGTTCACCGGCGGCATCGAGTACGAGCGGTCGAGCACGAAGCCTCCGCCGCGCCCGCGCTCGCCGTGCAGCGGCAGCTCGGCGTCGCGCAGCGCGTCGAGGTCGCGGTAGATCGTGCGCACGGAGACCCCGAGTCGCTCGGCCAGGCTCTCGGCCGTCACGCCGGTCCGACGGGCCCGTAGGAGCTCGGTGAGGGCGAACAGACGCTGCACGCGACGCATCCCGCGAGCATGCCATCAAACCTGACACACTGCTGACATTCGTGGCTGGTAGACCTCGTCCATCGCCGCGAAACGGGGCGATGCGGAGGAACCCATGCAAACCAACGAACTGGTCCTGTGCGAGCTGCGCGACACTGGTCGCTGCGAGCTCGAGAGCTTCTCGCCCTTCTGCGTGAAGGTGCACCGCGCGCTGCGGGCGGCGGGCCTGCGCTACGAGCGACGTCACGCGGACCGTCCCGATGCCTATCGCGAGCACAACCCCACTGGACAGGTGCCGGTGCTGTTGGTCGACGGCGTGCCGGTGGCGGACTCGACGCGGATCCTCGCGCGCATCGAGACGCTCGGCGGGCGCTCGCTGCTGCCCGCCGATCCCCGCGCCCGCGCCGAGGCCCTGCTCTGGGAGGAGCTGGCCGACACCGCGCTCAACGGATTCCTCGTGGCCGCGCGTTGGGCCGACCCGCGCAACTGGCCGGTCACGCGCGCGGCCTACTTCGTGGGCATGCCGGCCCCGGTGCGCGCGATCGTGCCGGCGCTGCTGCGCCGCGGGGTCGTGCGCTCACTGGTGGCGCGCGACGTGTGGCGCAGCGGCCCCGAGGCCTGCTGGGCGCGCTTCGAAGCGCTGCTCGACGCACTCGAGGCCCGTGCGCCCGAGCGTGGCTTCTGGCTCGGCGAGACGGTCGGCATCGCCGACGTGGCGTTGTTCGGCCAGCTGCAGGGCCTGCGCACCGATCTCACCGCGTGGCAGATGCAGTGCGTGCAAGCGAGGCCGCGCCTGACGGCATGGCTCGATCGTGTCGACGCGGCGACGCGGCCACTGCACGCGGTGCGCTCGCAGGCCGCATGAGGCACGCTCGGCGCTCGCGCGGGGCCGCGAATCGTGCGACGTTGTCGTTCGCATGATCACCGCGCGACGGGCACTGGCGGTCCTCTGGCTCGGCGCGTTCGGCTGTGCCGACGCCGATGGTGACCGCGACGACACCACCGTGGCCATGACCTCGATCGGCTCGGTCACGCAGGCCGGCTCGGCCACCGACGCCAGTGGCGACACCTCGGCGGCGAGCACCGGCACCGGCGGCGCCGACGGCAGCTCCGGCGACAGCGGCGTCGACGGTGGTCCGGTGTTCGACCTCGGCGACGGCAGCACCGGCGCGCCCTCGTGCGTGCCAGTGGCCGCGACCGAGCAGACCTGCGACGACGTCGACGACGACTGCAACGGCTACATCGACGACATCGACGTCGGCGGCGACGGCATCTGCGACTGCCTCTCGATCGCGCTGCTCGGCCAGCCCGGATCCCTGGCCTCGTCGCAGTTCGTCGCGTGGCTGACGATGCAGGGCACCAGCAGCGAGCGCATCGACCCGGCGGCCATCGACGACGCCGCGCTCGCGCCCTACGACATCATCATCATCGACCGGCTCACCCGCACGTACGACGACGCGGAGGCCACCGCGCTCGCCGATTGGGTCGACGCCGGTGGCGGCCTGATGGCGATGACCGGCCACACCGCCGATCCGACCATGGCGCAGAGCTGGCCCAACACCCTGCTGGCCCCGTTCGAGCTCGGCTACGAGGGCGCGCTGCTGAGCGGCCCCGTCACCGACTTCGCGGTCCACCCCATCACCACCGGACTGACCTCGGTGACCTTCGCGGGCGGCTTCGCGGTGTTCGAGGCGAGCCCCAACGTCAGCGACGTGGTCGCCACCCTCCCCGCCGGCCCAGTCGCCCGCGCGCGCGGCTTCGGCGACGGCAAGGTGTTCGTGTGGGGCGACGAGTGGATCGAGTACGACTCCGAGTGGTCGACGATGCCGGAGATCACCCAGCTGTGGGTCAACACGCTGGCGTGGCTGCGACCGCAGGATCTCTGCGCGCCACCGCCGGCGTGAGCCCGATCGGCGCTAGCCCTTCTTCGGCAGCGCATCGGTGATCGCCAGCCACGGCACGTGGTCGTCGTAGAAGACGTGGGCCATCGGCTCGCGATCGAGCGGATCGACGATGAGCGCCCTCGCGACGTGCATCTCGCCGGGCCAGCGCTCGGCCTCGAACAGCATCGGGCTGCCACAGGTGCCGCAGAACCCTCGACGTGCACCCGGGCTCGACACATGCCAGCGCGGTTCGTGCCCGTCGATGGCGACCTGTTCGCTGCGGAAGCCCGCCCAAGTGACCACGGCCGCGCCGTGGGCACGGCGGCAGTACGTGCAGTGACAGTGCGCGACCCACAGCGTCGGCAGCGTCGCCGTGACCCGCAGCGCGCCGCACAGGCACACCGCGCGCACCGAGTTTCCCGCTTCGTCGCTCATGCGTCGTCCTCCAACGCGGCCTCGAGACGCTCGCAGATCGTCCTCAGCACCGTGACGCGGGCGTGGTTCTTGTCGTTGGCCGCGACCAACGTCCACGGCGCGAGCTCGGTGCTGGTGCGGTCGACCATGTCGGCGACCGCCGCCTCGTACTGCGGCCACTTGTCCCGGTTGCGCCAGTCCTCGGGGCCGATCTTCCAGCGCTTGGTGACCTCCTCCTCGCGATCGCGGAAGCGACGCAGCTGCTCGTCGGCGTCGATCTGCAGCCACAGCTTCACGATCACGGCGCCGTGCTCTGCCATCTGCTCCTCGAAGTCGTTGATCTCGGAGTACGCACGCATCCAGTCGCGGGTGGTGCAGAAGCCCTCGACACGCTCGACCAGCACGCGGCCGTACCACGAGCGATCGAAGACCACGGCCTTGCCCCGACGCGGCAGATGCCGCCAGAACCGCCACAGGTACGGGCGCGCGCGCTCCTCGTCGGTGGGCGCGGCGATCGGCACCAGCTCGTACAGCCGCGGATCGAGCGCAGCCGCGAAGCGACGGATCGCACCACCCTTGCCGGCCGCGTCCATGCCCTCGAACACCACCACCAACGAGCGCTTCGCGAACGCCGGCCGCCGCACCAGCTTGGCCAGCTTGCCCTGCCAGCGCGCGAGCTCGCGGCGGTACTCGTCCTTGTCGAGGCTCTGGCTGTGATCGAGGGTGCTCAGCACATTGTTGCCGTCGACGGTCGCGACCGGATGCATGGCGGTCTCGCTCGGCGCCTCGACGACGTCGTCGTTGCACATGGCGTCGAGCAGTCCCCGCGCGACCACCACCGAGCGGTAGCGTTCGTCACGGCCGGGCACGACGATCCACGGCGCGAAGTCGGTGCTCGACAGTCGCAGCGCCCGCGTGGCGCACTCGGTGAGCCGGTCGTAGTTCTCGAAGTGGTCCCAGTCTTCCTTGGTCACGCGCCAGCGCGTGAGCTTGTCCTTCTCGAGCTCGCGCAGACGCTTGCGCTGCTGCGACTTGGCGAGGTGGAACCACAGCTTGAGCAGCACGAAGCCCTCGTTGGCCAACATCCGCTCGAACCGGCTCGCGCGCTCGACCGCGCGATCGAACTGCGCCTGCCCCCAGTCACCGTAGGCCCGCCCCGCCAGCGGCGCCGTGTACCAGGAGTCGAAGAAGATGCCGACCTTGCCCTTGGGCGGCAGCATCCGCCAGTACCGCCACAGCGGCGGCCGGTCACGCTCCTCGTCGCTCGGATCGCCGAACGCGACCGTTCGGACCTGCCGCGGATCGAGCCAGCTGTTGATGAGCTGCACCGTCTCGCCCTTGCCGCCGCCATCGACCCCCGCGATGACCACCAGCACCGCCTGCTTGGACTGCTCGAGCAACGTCCGCTGCGCCTCGAGCAGTCGCGCGCGCAGCTCGTCGACCATGGTCTCGTACTCGGACTTGGGAATCTCGTGGTCGATCTCGGCGGATTCGAACATGGCGGGGGGTCGAGCATGCCCCAACGCGACCATGCAGGCCAGCGCGCGCCCGGTTCACCCACCCCGCGAGGCGTCGCGCAGTCGCTTCACCAGCATGCGGATCACGCCCTCGGCGATCTCGGCCTGCTCGTAGAGGATCTCGTAGAACTCCTCGCTGGTCACCGCGAGCACGTCGGTCGCAGCCTCGGCCGTGACGGTGGCGGTGCGCGGTCCGGCGTCGAGCACCGAGATCTCGCCGAAGGCCTCGCCGGGCCCGAGCGTGGTGACCTCCGCGCCGGCGCGGTGCACCGCCACGCGGCCGCTCAGGATCACGAAGAGCTCGTCGCCGGACTCGCCCTCGCGCACGATGTCCTGCCCCGCCGCAAAGCTGCGCTCTTCGGCGGTGCGTGCGAGCGCCGACAGGTCTTCGGCGGCCACCGTGCTGAACAGCGGCGTGCCCTTGAGCATCAGGATCTTCTCGAGCGTCGAGTGCATGGTTCGCTCCGTGAGGGATCGGGTGAGCGCGCGGGCGAGCTTCGCGACCACCGGATCGGGGTCGCGGACCGACGACGGCGGCGGCGACTCGCCGACGCTCGCGAGTGCCCGCAGGCACACCTCGCGCACCAGCGGGTCGAGCGAGTCGACGCGTGCACGCGCGGTCTCGGCGAGCGCGGGTGAGCCGGCCTCGCGCAGGGCATCGATGGCGATGGCGGCGACGAACGGGTTCGGGTGCTCGCACTGCCCCAACAGGAACACCTCGGGCGGCGGCACCTCGGGCACCATCGCACCGACACGCGCGAGCTTGGCGTCGTCGTCGACCTCGTCGAAGAACGGCAGCACCAACGGGCGCAGCGCCGGCTCGAGCAGGGTGTCGAGCACCTCGAGCGCGTTGGCCCGCCGCTCGCCGCGATCGATCGCGGTTCGCACCAACGTCAGCGGCGCCCGGGCATAGCGCAGCTCGAGGATCCGCAGGATGCGGCGATACGCCCGCAGCCGCCGGAAGTCGAACTCCTCGTGCAGCAGCGGCGTCGCGAGCCCCGCTGGCAGGCGCTGCCACGCGGCCATGTTGCGGTAGCCGGCCTCGATCTCGAAACGCACCCACTGCTCGACCACCGCGAACGGCTCGCGAATCGAGCCCGCGCGCGAGCGCACCGACGACATCGCCGCCAGCACGCGCAGCCGCAGGTGTCCGTCGACCGCCTGCGCGTGCGGCCGCAGCAGGGCGTAGGTGCGGGGCGACGGCGACTCGCGGAGGATCCGCGGCAGCATCAGCCGCGTCGGCCGCGGCACGTTGGGGTCGCCGAGCAACGCGGCGAGCGGCGCGATGGCCTGCTCGCCGATCGCCACCAACGCCGCGGCCGCGCGCCCACGCGTGGCGGGGCGGTGCAACGCATCGACCAGCAGCGGCACCAGCCGCACGTCGGCGACGTACTTGGCGGCCCGCAGCGCCGCACGCCGGACATCGGGATCGGGATCGAGCATCAGCGTCCGCACCGGGCGATACGCCGATGCGCCCAGCTCCCGCAGCACCCGCGTGGCCTCGATGCGCGCGTCGGGGTCCGTCGATGCGAGCAGGGCCGCCAGCATCGCCGCGCCTTCGATCACGCCCTCGACACCGCCGTGCCCGAGCAGACCCGCGATCGCGGCAACGCGCACGTCCTGCGAAGGGTCGTCGCGCATGCGTGCGAGCGCCTCGATCGCGTCGTCACCGAGCAGCGACGCGGTGGCACCGGTCGCGGCCGCGCGCACGCGGGCATCGGCGTCGTCGAGCCCCGCGACCGCCACCGCCGGCTCGCCGAGCCCGATCGACGCCAGCCGTCGGTACGCCGCCTCGCGCACGTTGGCGTCGGGGTTGCGCACCAGTCGCTGCAGCATCGCCACGAACGCGGGGCTGTGCTCGTTCTCCAGCTGATCGAGCGCCAGCAGCACGGTGGTCGGACGGCCGTGCTCGAGCACGTTGAACAGCCCCGGCGTGGCGCGAGCATCGAACACGAAGTCGTCGCCGTCGCCGTCACCGCGGGCGCCGATGTTGCGCTCGAGCGCGACCACATAGTGGCGGCGCACCAGCGGAATCACCGCGGCCGCGCCCGCGATCAGGACACACGACACCACCGACAGCATCGAGACCTCGATGCGCGAGGCGAGCAGCACCAGCGCGAGCCCACCGACACCGTAGGACAGCGGCTTGATGACGGCCTCGAGGAAGGCCCGCGTGCGCGCCTTGACCTCGGCGCGGAACGGGCCGTACAGCGCCTGCATGCTGGTCTCGTGGATGGTGTACTGGAAGCCGTTGTCGGCGAACTTCATCACCGTCGCGACCGGCAGCACCGGCACGAACGGCAGCACGAACGCCGCGAGCCCGAACGACACCGGCAGCACCGACATGCCCGCGCGGATGCCATAGCGCGCCAGCAAGCGCGGCGTCACGAGCATCTGGAACACCAACGACACCGCGCCGGCGACCGCGTAGAACAGCGAGAAGAACCGCGCGAGTTCGTCCTCTTGATAGCTGGCGCGGGCGATGGCCTTGAACTGGTAGTCGCCGATCGTGAGCGCTGCAAACGTGAGCAGGATGAACAGCCCCAGCGCGTGCACGTAGCGGTCACCCATGATGCGCGGCTTGGGACCGCGACTTCGCGGCGGCGTCGAGGCCTCGCTCCGCGGGAACGCCCGCAGGCGCCGGGCCAGGAACGCGATCGCGACCATCAGGGCGATCAGCACGAACAGCAGCTGCACGGTACCGATGACCTGCACGAACGCGCCCGAGACCAGGCCGATCGCGACCACCCCGACCACCCGCGCCGCCGAGATCGTCGGATACAACCGACGCGCGGCACGGGGGTCGTGCAGATCATTGGCGATGGTCCAGAACTGCACGATCAGCAGGTTGGCGACCACGTCCGACCAGACGTAGAAGCCGGGGTAGATCCACGGTACGTCCAGCTTCACCAGCACGAAGGTCGCGAGATAGGTCGCGGATGCCACCGCAACCGAGACCGTGACCAACCGCCCGCGCTCGATGCGATCCGCGTAGCGGGCGTACAGCACCACCGTGAGCGCCGACGCGACGCCGTACAGCACGAACATCCACGGCAGTGCGCTCAAGGAGTAGCGGCTGAGGAACAACGTGTCGCGGACGGTGCGTCCGAGCACGAGGACCGCCGAGCCGCACAGCAGGTAGACGAAGAGCAGGCCGGTGCGGTGGCCTTCCCCGGGCTTGACGCCCAACAGCTGGAGCACCGAGGTGAGCGCGAGCTGTTGCACGCGCTCGACCAGTGCGAGCGGACGACTGCGATCGCCGTTGCTCAAGCCCCGCCCGTACCGCTCGAGCTGCCGCTACCGGAGCCGGTGTCGCCCGAGCCACTGGCGGGTCCGTCGCTGGCGACGGCCTCGCGGCACAGCCCGAACTCACAGCTCGCACCGGCGCTGCAGCAGCTGGTGGCGTCGAGGCACCATGTCGCGGGCGCGTCGTTCTCGACGCAGGCCCCGCAGCGATACTCCCCTGCGGTCGGGGTCTGCGCGGGCACATTCGGCGCGCTGCAGTAGCCCTCGGCGCAGGGATGATCGGCATCGCAGGCGTCACCGCCCGCGGTGCCGGCCCCACCGCCATCGCTGGTCGTCGAGCCCCCGGTCGAATCCACTGCGCCGCCCGTGCTGGCCTCGCCGACGGGCGTGAGCGTGGGATCGTGGGGCGACGGCTTCTGCGGCGTGGCGGCTTCGTCGCCTCCGCACGCGAGCCACAACAACCCGAGCAGCCATGACGTGGAGCGACGGTGCATCACATCTGCAATCCGCCGTCGACGTCGAGCGTGCGGCCGTTGAAGTAGTCGCACTCGAGCACGAAGCGCACCGCCTGCCACAGGTCCTCGGGCACGCCGATGCGGCCGACGGGGATCATCGCGACCAGCGCGTCGCGGGCCTTCTGGTTCATGCCCTGCGTCATCGGCGTCTCGACCATGCCGGGCGCGATGGTGCCGACGCGGATGCCGTACTTGGCGAACTCGCGCGCCCACGTGACGGTGTTGGCGGCCAGCGCCGCCTTGGCCGACACGTAGTTCGACTGGCCGCGGTTGCCGTGGCGCGCGACGCTCGACATGTTGACGATGACGCCCGGGCGGATGCGGTTCTTGGCCATCACGTACGCGACCTCGCGCACCATGAAGAACGCGCCGGTCAGGTTGACGTCGAGCACCGCCTGCCACGCCTTGGTGTCGAACTTCGCGAGCTCGCCGGTCTCGCGGTTCTCCTTGATCGTGAGGCCGTCGCGGATGATGCCGGCGTTGTTGATGAGGCCGTTGAGGCCGCCCATCTGTTCGTGGGCCCACGCGACCAACGACTCGCACTCGGACTCGACCGCGACGTTGCAGACCCGCGTGTGGATGCCGGACGGCAGCGCCGCGAGGCCCTCGGTGTCGAGGTCGGCGGCGACGACCTTCGCGCCGGCCTCGTGAAGCCGGGTGGCGAAGTGGGCACCCATCCCGCGGGCGCCTCCGGTGACGATGATCTTCAGTTCGGACAGCTGCATGTTGGCTCCAACCGCGCGCGGCCCCTCGAGCAGGCCAGGAACGGGCGCGCGATGATACCCGCTCGCGCCCCGGACCCAAGCGCGGATCTGCGAGCTCGGGGCCTGCGGCGGCCGCGGCCGACCGCCGCCCTGGCCCACGAGACGCGCTACACTCGTGCGCGTGAGCGGCACCTCGACGGGCACGCCTGTCGACCCGACGCGGGCGTTTCGGGAGCGTGCGCGGCTGGAGGCCGACCGCTATGGGCCGGACCCGTGGATCTTCGTCCGCGAGCTGCTGCAGAACTCGCGCGACGCCGGCGCGCGGCGAGTCCGCTTCGTGGTCGAGCAAGACGACAGCCGCGAGCGTGTGACCTGTCACGACGACGGCGAAGGCATGACCTTCGAGCACGCACGCCGCTACCTGTTCTCGCTGTACGCCTCGAGCAAGGAGGGCTCGAAGAACCAGGCCGGAAAGTTCGGCGTGGGCTTCTGGTCGGTGCTGCGTTTCGAGCCGGCATCGATCGTGATCCGCTCGTGCCCGCGTGACGGCGCGGACTGGGGCCTGCGCCTCGACGGCAGCCTCGCGACCGCAGTCCACGTCGAGCCGCGCAACCAGCCCGGCACCGAGATCTCGCTCGAGCGCCCGCGGGGTGACGGCCGGCTCGAGCACCGCGTGTTCGATGCGGTGTGGCAGAGCGGCCGCTATCTCCATCACCGCGACGAGCCCGACCTCCCGGTCGCACTCGACATCAATGGGCGCTCGGCGAACGCCGACTTCGCCCTCGGTGCGCCGAGCACGATCTTTCGCAAACGCGGGCTGCGGGGCGCAGTCGGGCTCGGGCCGGCCCCGCGGGTCGAGCTGTTCAGCCGCGGCCTGCGGGTGCGCGCCGCGGCCTGCCTCGAAGATCTCGTCGCACCGGCCGGTCGCCACACCGCGCGCATGCGCGTGATGTTCCCCGAGCTGCCTGGCGGCCTCGCCCCCCAGGCGTTGCTCGAGAGCGAACACCTCGAGCTGTTGCTCTCGCGCGCGGATGCCCGTGACAACCGCGCGCTGCAGAAGCTGGTGCGTCTGGCCCAGCGCGAGCTCGAGCGACTGGTCGACCGACAGCTCGCCCACGCGCGGCCGCAATGGTTCGGACGCCGCGCGCTCGAGGCGGTCCGCAGCGCGTTGCGGGCCTCGATGCTGCTGCGTTCGCTGCTCGGCGCGGCGGGGGGCGCCGCGATCGCGCTGGTGATCGCGCGTGTGCTGTGGGGGTTCGGCGGCACCACGACCCCGACGCCGACGCCGACCGACAGCGCACCGCCGGCGAGCGAGCCGGTCGCCGTCACCGAGACCGCACCCGCGCCCCGGCCCTACCGTGATCTCGGCGCGCGCTACCGCGGCCCCAAGGTCGACGTGCTGTCGCCGGCCTCGGCCGAGCCGGTCGATCTGCGCTACGCGCCCGCGAGCGAGCGGCTGTACCTCACCGCGTTGTCGTTCAGCGAGCTGGCCACCGACGGCTCGCCGTTGCACGAGGCCGTCGCGACCGCGACCGCCGACTACACCGGCACGCGTTGCGACGACACCTGCGTCGAGATCTCGCTGCCGTTCGCCAGCGATGGCGGGACCACGCGCATCCCGGTCCCGACCGGGCACCGCGTGGTCGACGGCAGCGTCACACTCGATGGCCACACGCTCGCGCTGCGCAGCAACGCCGAAGGGCAGCCGCTGGTGGTCGCCGAAGCCCCGCTCGCCGGCGATCTCCACTACCGAACCGCCCCTGCGCCCGATCCCTCGCGCACGCCGGTGGTCCACGTGCGCGCACGCCTGCCCGGCGATCTCGTGCGTGACGCCGTGCGCGTGCGTGCGCTGCCGATCGCCGAGCGCGTCGAGCTGTTGCTCACCGTGGTGCGACGCGCGGTTCGCTACGATCACACCCCCGCGACCGCCGAGCACCACACGCTGCTGGCCAAGCGCGGGGTCGGCTTCATCGATCGCACGCTCGAGATCGGCGCCGGCGACTGCGACGTGCAGAACTCGCTGCTGGTGGCGCTACTGCACGACGCGCAGGTGCCCGCACGGCTGGCGGTCGGCTTCGTCGGCGCACACGGCCGCGCGATGCCTTGGCTGCACGCGTGGGTCGAGTACCGCGGTGAGGACGGCACCTGGCGCGTGGCCGATGCCAGCGATCGACTGACGGCCGGCGTGCTGCTGCCGCGGGCGACGACGGACGACGGTGGTGCCGGCGACGACGGGCCGATCGCGATCGCGGGCACCGCCGAGGACGACGGCGCCGCGCCGCCCGAGATCGCGGTCGCCGCGACGCCGCCGAGCCCCAACGCTGCGACTGCGACCGCACCGGCCGCGCCGGTGAGCCCACCGCTCGCCGACGCCGCCCCGGGCGTCATCGGCACCGTCGACGTGGCCGACGGCGGCGGCGGCTGGCGCCGCGCCATCCGCAGCTACGACGCGCGCTGGCCCTACGTGGTACGCGGCATCCCCGTCGCGCTGCTCATGCTGTCGCTGTGGTTGTTGTTCGGCACCCGCATGCGACGTGCAACCCAGCTCGACGACAGCGCCGATCTCTCGCGGCTGCTGAAGGGCGTGCTGCAGCAGCCCGGCGCGTTCGGGCACGTCGCGGCGCTCTTCCACCGCCCGCTGGTGCCGCTTTGCGGCGGCGATTCGATCTCGCTGCACCGCGCCCGCGAGCTCGCGGCCCGCGGCCGCCTCTACCGCACGCAGCAACACTCGGTGCTCGCGACCCGTGCGATCCGCAGCACCGCGGCGGTACTCGACGACAACACCGGCGAGGGACTGACGGTCGCCGATGCGCTGGGCGCCGTCGATCTCGACCGCTGGAGTGCGATGCTCGCCCGCTCGCAGAGCGATCGCATGCTCGGAGCGGTCAACGACGCGCTTCGCGAGCGCGGTGAGGACTGGTGTGTGCGCGTCGCCGACGACATCCCCGGCGGCATGGCCGTGCTCGAGCTGGCGCCGCTGGGCGTACGACTGCCGGGCACGCCGGCCTCGCGCCTGGTGCTGATGGACGCCGACGATCCCGTGCTCGCTCGCGCGGCGGCGCTGGATCGCCGGTCACCGGGCGCCGGGGTCCTGCTCGCGCTCGATCACGTGGCCGCGCGTCTGGGCCTGGCCGATCGACGCCGGGACGAGCTACTCGCAGAGGTCGCCCGCGAGGCCCTGCTCGAGGCCTTCGGCCGATGACGACCGAGGGCGGCGACCGCATCGACGTCGGCGACCTGCTCACGATCGACGTCGCCTCCGAGCTGCGCAAGCTGTCGCAGGCGCAGCTGCAGGGCCCGTGGCAGATCCCCGCCGAGTTCGTGCGACGGGCCCTGCGCAACGGCGCGCGCGAGATCGACGTCGAACTCGGACGTCACCGCGCCAAGGTGATCGACGACGCCCGGCCGATCGAGCTCGCGCCGCTGGGCTGGACCGCGATCCTCGTCGACCCCCGACGCAGCAACCCGGAGCGCCACCAGGCCCTCACCGCGCTCGAGGCCGCGGGCGAGCTCGCGTTGCTGGCCACCGCGGGCCTCGGCCCAAGCTCCCTGACGCTGCGCTCGCGGTGGCGCGGCACGGTGCACGTGCTGCAGTGGGATGGTCGCAGCGCGCGGGTCTCGAGCCAGCCCGAACCCGGGCCCGATCGCAACGAGATCGAGCTACACGCGGCCGGGCTCGAGCGACGCGCATGCCACGACTGGCTGCTGGACGCGACCCGCTTCGCCACCGCAGCGATCCGCATCGACGGCAATGTCGTGCCCGCCGGGTTCGCGCAGGCCTTCGCCCACGTCGAGCTCCGCGCGCCGCTGCGCGGCCGCCTGGCGATCCCGACCCAGGGCGACACCGCCCACGCGTGGCTGCTCGACCACGGCATCGTCAGTGGCCACGTCGCGATCCCCGAGACGCCGGCGTTCGAGGCCGCCGTCGAGCTCGGCAGCGATCACCACGACGCCAGCGCGGCGCGCCTGCGCGAGGCGCTGCAACCCCACGTGATCGCGCTGGTCGATCAGGCGATGGAGCTGCTGCTGCGCATCGCGGCGCAGGGCGCCTCGCTGCCCGAGCCGGCCCGTGCTCGCCTGGCGCGGCTGTTGCTGCAGGGCGCACGCAAGCAGCTGAAGGTCGCCGACGTCATGCGTGCGCGGGTGCTGCGGGCCCAGGACGGTGCCGGTGAGCGGCTGATCGATCTCGCGACCCTCGAGGCGCTGGCGCGCGAGGACAGCAGCGGACACGCGAGCCTGCTGGCGTTGTATCCCGACCAACGACCAGAGGCGTTCGCCATCGGTGGTGATCCGGTGTTGGTCGCCGACGAGGTCGAGCGCAGCTCGATCGCCGAGCTGCTGCAGGTGCGCTTCCGGCCGCCGGAGCCCCGCGACACCCGCGGTGGCGTACGCGCGCTGCTCCGTCGCATGCGCGACGGGGCCGGACACGGCCTGCGCGACGCGTTGCTGCGGGTTCGACATCCCTTCGTCGGCAAGGTCATCGACGACGAGCTGTTGTCGGACCGCGAGCGCAACCTCGTCGAAGTACTGCGGGCCCACCTCGCCCAGGATCCGCACCGCGTGATCGATGGCCTGGTGATGTGCGCTGGCGCGGGGCCGATTCGCCGCACGCGTGGTCAGCTGCTGCTGCCGCGCCGCAATCGCACGGTGCGTGCCGCGGTCGCAGCCCTCGCCCACGATCCCGCCTGGGCCTATCCGGCTTGGCTGGCGCTGCTGGTCCACCACGCGCGGGCCCCCGAGGCGCTGCGGCGCGCGTGGCAGGGCTCGCGGGTCGGTTGACGATCGCGGCGGTCCGCGTCACGTTCGGCTGCACATGGCGCCGCGCACGTTGCTGTTGGCCTCGCTGGTTTTCGCATGCGGTGGTGGCTCCGGGGCCCCCACCGCCGGCGCAGCCCCGACCCCTGCCCCGGCGACCGCCGACGCAGCCACCAAGGCCGCACCGGCGCCGGCGAAGGCCGACGAGCCGCCCACGATCCCCGCCCACGATCCCGAGCGCATGAAGGAGCTCGACGCGACCGCGCAGACCATCTCGCAGCCGGGCTCGATGTCCGCGAAGCTCGGCAACAGCGTCACCACGTTCCGGCTGCTGCCGCCGGGCAGCAACGCCGCGATCCTGAACGAGGGCCGTGGCATCGCGCGGGTGATGATCGGCGGCTCGCCCAAGGACGGCGGCCGACCATTCTTGCGCATCGTGCTCGAGCCGCTACGCCTCGACAACCTGCAGTTCCCCGCGACCTTCGAGCTCACCGATCCTCCCACCAAGGGTGCGCCGGAGGTACGCGTCGAGTACGCGTTCGCCGACGACAAGGTCTGGCTGGCGCAGCCCGGCACCAAGGTCACGCTCGAGGGCTTCGACGGCAAGCGCCTGCGCGGCCGCTTCGAGGGTCGACTCGCAGCGCGCTCGTCGGTGATGGGCCCGCCGATCGACATCACCGACGGTCGCTTCGACATCGAGCTACGGCTCAACGTCACCGCGCCCGGTGCGACCGCCGGCACCGCCCCCGCGCAGCCGTGAGATCCGTCGGAGCAGCCACGCGATGTCGACCTCGGTGGTGATCGTGGGCCTGTCGGTGTGGAGCGCGGTGGCGTGGTTGGTCAGCGCGACCGCGCTGGCAGGCATCAGCGTGATCGTCGCGCGTCGATGGCGGGCTCGCTTCGGCACCGCGCTCCGCGAGGAGGTTGCGCCCCACGTCGGTGAGCTGCCGCCGCAGCAGGCGCTCGCGGTGCTGTCGGCGCTGCACGGTCGCGCGTTGGCATCGCCGCTGCTCGAGCGCGTCGCCGAGCTCGAGCAGCTCGCCGCCACCCAACCGGCCCAGGCGCTGGCGGGCGCGCGCGAGCTGGTCGCGGCCCAGCCCCGTGCGGTGCCGGCGTTGTCGTTGTGCGCGCGCCTCGAGTTCGCGCTGCACGAGCCCACCGCGGCGGCGACCTGGACGCGGGCCATCGCTGCGGCGCTGCGCGGCGGTGCCAATGCGGCCGCGGCCCGCGAGCTCGAGGCCCACGCGGAGCAGCGCGAGGCCCTGGGCCTGTCGCAGGCCGAGCTGCGTGCGCTCGCGAAGGCGCTCGCCGCCCGCGGCGCGCACGAGCAGGCCGCGTGGTGCGAGGCCCGGGCGGCCGACGATTGACGGCCGCGCAGGTCGACGCCACGATCGCGCGCAAGCTTGAGCCCACGCCCACCAGCTCGCGCCTCGCTCGCGGTCGACGACCCGCAGTTCGAGGCGCTCTATCGCCAGCACCATGCGTTCGTGTGGCGCAGCGTCCGTCGCCTCGGGGTCCCGATGGCCGAGATCGACGACCTCGTGCAGGAGGTCTTCGTGGTGGTGCACCGCCGACTGTCGGAGTTCGAGGGCCGCTCGGCGATCACGACCTGGCTGTTCGGCATCGCGTACCGCGTCGTCCGCGACGCGCGGCGCAGCGCGGCCGCGCGAGCGCGTCGCGAGGCCCTGGCCTCGGCCGCACGTCCGCCGACCGAGCCCGAGCAGCGGGTGCAGCGGCGGCAGGTCGCGCAGATCCTGGACGAGCTGCTCGACGGCCTCGACGACGATCAACGCAGCGTGTTCGTGATGGCCGACATCGTGCACATGAGCGCGCCCGAGATCGCCGAGCTCACGAACACCAAGCTCAACACCGTCTACTCGCGCCTGCGACTGGCCCGGCGCGCGTTCGAGGCTGCACTCGCGGCGTGGCGGGCCCAACACGGTGAGGCGCCATGGACGAGCTGAGCGAGGAGGCGCGCGGGTTCATCGCGCGCGCGATGGACGAGGACCAGCCGCCCCCGGGCGCCGAGGACGGCAGCTGGGGCACGGTGGTCGCACGGCTCACCGGTGAGCGTTCGATCGCGTCCGACGATGCCCCCGAAGCGGCACCGCTGCACGAGCCCGTCGAGAACCGCGCCCCGCGGAATTGGTGGCCGGCGATCGGGGTCGGCATCGCCATCATCGTGGCGTCGTCGATTGCCATCGCGCTGCGACCATCGACCTCGCCGACGCCTGCCGCACCGCGGCCGGCGATCGATGCGACCCCGCCACAGATCCCGGCGACGCCGCCGCGCCCGAGCACGGCCGGCGCCGCGCCGGTGCGTGCCGCCGCCGACGACGCCCTGCTCGAGCGCGCCGAGTCGGCGCTCGCCGCCGACCAAGGCGCCGAGGCGCTCGCGCTGCTCGAGCGGCACGCGGTGGTCGCCGCGCTGGTCGAGCCCGAGCGACGCATGGCCCTGCGGGTGCTCGCGCTGTGCGAGCTCGGCCGCGTCGACGATGCCCGCGTGGAAGCACGTACGTTCCTGACCGCGCACGCGGCCTCGGAACACGCGAGCCGCGTCCGCGCCAGCTGTGCGCGACCTTGATCACCGGCTTCGGGCCCGGCCTGCGCTACGATGACCGCCAGCGAGGTACCAGCGGTGTCCCGGCCTCAGGCGGCATCCGACGAGACCCAGCACGGCAACGACGCCGGTGCACCGACGCCGCTGCCCGGCGCGCGCATGGGTCGCTACGTCGTGATCGACACCCTCGGCGAGGGTGCGATGGGCGTGGTGCTGCGGGCGTTCGACACCCGGCTCGAGCGCACGGTCGCGATCAAGCTCATCCGCCCGAGCCACGGGCCCCGTGACGAGCGCGCGCGAGCCCGCCTGGTCGCGGAGGCCCGCGCGCTCGCCCGGCTGGCGCATCCCAACATCGTCGCGGTCTACGAGGTCGACCTCCACGAGTCGCAGATCTACGTCGCGATGGAGCTGGTCGAGGGCATCGACCTGCAGCGGTGGTTGCGGGAGCAGACGCGGGCGTGGCGCGAGGTCGTCGCGCTGTTCGTGCCGCTCGCCGAGGGCCTCGCGGCGGTGCACGAGGCCGGCATCGTGCACCGCGACTTCAAGCCCGCCAACGTGCTGGTCGGTGACGACGGCCGCGCGCGCATCGGCGACTTCGGCATCGCCCGTCGTAGCCTCGACGGCGAGCGCTCGCTGAGCGATACCCCCTCGCTCGACGACGCCGAGCCCCACGACGACGAGCTGGTCGACATCGCGGTCGACTCGCTGACCGCCGAGGGTCGTGTGGTCGGCACGCCGGCGTACATGGCCCCCGAGCAGCACGCCGGGGCCGAGGTCGGCCCCGCCGCCGATCAGTACGCGTTCGCCGTCTCACTGTGGGAGGCGCTCTACGGCAAGCGGCCGTTCTCGCAGGAGGTCCGCCGACTCGCCGCTGCCAAGCAGCACCCGCCCCGCTCGCCGCCACCCGGCTCGAACGTGCCGCGGTGGCTGTTCGTGATCCTCGCGCGCGCGCTGAGCCCAGATCCCGCCGCGCGCTTCCCCTCGATGGCGGCGCTGGCGTCCGCGCTGCGTCGCGACCGCGGTCGCCGTCGCCGTCGCATCGCATTCGCGACCGCGACCGCCGCGGGCGTCGTGGCCGGAGCCGCATTGATGGCCGCGCGCGAGGGCCCCTGCGGCGGCGCCGAGTCCCAGCTCGACGGGATCTGGGATGACGCTGCACGCGAGGCCACCGCCGTTGCATTCGCCGCCAGCACACGCCCGTGGGCGCGGCCGTCATGGGAGCGTGCCCGCACCGTGCTCGACGACTATGCCGCGCGATGGATCGCCGGGCACCGCGACGCCTGCGAGGCCACCCGGGTGCGTGGCGAGCAGTCGTCGACCCTGCTCGATCAACGCATGGCGTGTCTGGCGACGCGCCGTGACGGCCTCGCGGCCGCGGTGGAGCTGGTGCGCGCCGGCGAGGACGACGTGATCGACCGCGCCGTCCTCGTGGTCGAGCGTCTGCGCGACCTCGACTCGTGTGCCGACACCACCGCGATGGCCTCGGCGGTCGCATTGCCCGACGACGCCGCGCTGCGCGAGGCCGTCCGCGCAGTCCTTAGCGACGTCGAGCGCATCCGTGTCGCGCACAATGCCGGGCGCAACCTCGACGCGCTCGCGCTCGCCGACACCACACTCGCGACCGCGCGCGCGCTCGCCTACGAGCCGGCGATCGCGGAGATGCTGCAGGTCGACGGCGACGTACTCGAGGCGCTCGGGCACGTCGCCGAGGCCCGCGCGGCCTACCAAGAATCGGTCTACGGCGCGCTCGGGCTCGCGCTGGACGAGGTCGCCACCGATGCCGCGGCCGGCCTGGTGTGGATTGCCAGCGAGCGCGACCGCGACTTCGACGAGGCCATGCGCTGGTCGGCGCTGGCCCACGCCACGCTGCGCCGCGCTGGCTCGCCGCCCCGCCTCGCGGCACGCCTCGGCAACGTCACCGGCGCGGCCTACTCGACCTTCGGCCACGCCGAGCAAGCACAGGCCGAGTTCGACGCCGCGCTCGCGCGCATCGCCGACCGCGACGACGAGCGCGTGTTGGCCTTCAGCATCGGATCCAACGTCGGCAAGCTCCACCACGACGCCGGCGACCTCGCCGGCGCGCGGGCCCACTACGAGCGCGTGCTGGCCGACATCACCGCGACCTTGGGCGGCGATCACCCGCTCGCGACGCGGACGCGCGGGGCCCTGGCAGCGGTCGCCGACACGATGGGCGATCACGACTACGCGATCGCGCAGCTCGAGTCGGTTCGGGCGGCGTTCGCAGCCGCATTCGGCCCGGACTCGACCGACGTGGGCGCGGCGCTCATCAACCTCGCGCTGGCCCACGATCGCGCCCACCACCGCGACGAGGCGCTCGCGCTGCACCTACGCGCGCTCGAGATCTTCGAGCGCGCGGGTGACCGGCTCGAGATCTCCAGCTGCCTCATCAACCTCGGCGACGCGTACTACGAGCGCGGTGTCCTCGATGCGGCACTCGCCCACTTCGAGCGCGCGCTCACCATGCTGCACGAGCTCTACGGTGACACCCACCCAGACCTGGTGCTGCCGATGATCGGCGTCGGCCGCGTGTGGATCACGCAGGGCCGTTTCGAGGACGCGCTGGCGCAGTTCGATCGCGTACAGGCCCTGGCGACGAAGCTCGATCCGGATCTGCGTGCCGCCGGCGCGGGGATCGAGGGCCGTACCGAGGCCCTGCAGAAGCTCGGGCGACTCGACGAGGCCTTGGCGTCGGCGCGCCAGCAGGTCGCGTTCTACCAGCGCATCCCCTCGGCCTTGCCCAACGACGTGCCGATCGCCCGCGGCTACGAGGCCGGGGTGCTGCTGGCGATGTCGCGCTTCGCCGACGCGATCGCGGTGATCGAGCTCGCGTTGGGCGAGGCGCTCGCGATCCACGACCCCGAGCTCGAGGCCGAGCTCGAGCTGCAGCACGCGCGTGCGCTGCTCGAGCTGCACCGCCGCGACGAGGCCGGCGCGGCGCTCGAGCGCGCCACCGTCGCGGCGCGCCGCGCCGACCACGACGGATACCTCGCCATCGCGCTCGCGGCCAGCGAAGCGATCGCCGCCGGCCGTGCTCCGCGCTGGGAAATGCCTTGAGCGCCCTCAGTGCGGCCGACGCGACGCGACGCGACGTGCGGCCGCGGCGATGTGGGGATCGTCGTCGCAACTGAGTGCGTCGAGCACGGCGCGCTGCTCGGACGTGATCGGCTGGTCGCGGTTGCCCAGCACGACCAGCGCGTTGCGCCGCATCGCGCGAATCGACGCGCGACGCAGCGGGGTGTGCTTGGCCCACGCGCGCCAGGTTGCGCTCCCGATCGCGACCAGCCGCCACGGATCGGTCGTCCGCGGTGGCCCCGGCGGCGGCTCGAGCCACGCGACGCTCGGCACCCGTGACTCGCGATCGGGTGCGGCGTTGTAGGGGCAAACCTCTTGGCACACGTCGCAGCCGAACAACCGCTCGCCGATCGCCGACGCAAGCGGCTCGTCGATCGCACCGCGGTGCTCGATCGTGAGGTACGAGATGCAGCGCCGCGCGTCGAGCTCGCCGGGGGCCACCAACGCGGCGGTCGGACAGGCGTCGAGGCACCGCGTGCACGCGCCGCACTGATCCCAGCGCAGCCGCGCGAGCGTGGCCGCATCGCTGGCGACCGCGTCCTCCCCGGCCCAGCGCGCGTCCGTGAGGATCGCGCCCAGCAGGACGAAGCTGCCGAGCCCCGGCACGATCACGCAGCCGTGCTTGCCGAGGAAGCCCAGCCCGGCCAGCGCAGCCGCGGCGCGCTCGAGCACCGGCCTGGTGTCGACGCAGATCAACGCCCGCGCCTGCGGTAGCGCCTGCGCCAGCGCCTCGGTCACATGCTCGAGCCGACCGTGCACGAGCGTGTGGTAGTCGGCGGCCTGGGCGTAGCGCGCGATCGGTCCCGCGACGCCGCGGTAGGGCACCGCCGCCACCAGCAGCGAGCGCGCCTCGGGCAGCATCTGCGTCGGATCGCAGCGGACCGCCTGCGTGCGCCGCAGGAACTCCATCTCACCCTCGCGTGCCTCGGCCAGGAACCGCGCCAGCGCGGCCCTGGCGTGATCGAAACCGGGATGATCGAGGCGCACGACGCCCAGACGCAGCAGACCCGCCGCCGCCGCGGCACTCGACAGCCGCGTCAGCAGCTCGGGGGTGAGCAGCGGCGCGGCCGCGCTCAACCGACCTCCGAGGCCGGACAATCGGGCGCCAGCGGGCACCCGTCGCACTTGGGCTTGCGCGCGCTGCAGGTCTGTCGCCCGTGCAGGATCAGCTGGTGGGCGAGCAGCACCCAGCGCTTCTTGGGCACCCGCGCCATCAGCATCTGCTCGATCGCAACCGGCCCCTCGACGTCCACGAAGCCGAGCCGCGTGGCGACGCGCTCGACGTGGGTGTCGACCACCACGCCCGAGGCGATGCCATACGCGGTGCCGAGCACGACGTTGGCGGTCTTGCGCGCGACCCCGGGGAGCTTCACCAGCGCGTCGAGCTCACGTGGCACCTCGCCGCCGTGGAGCTCGACGATCGCGCGAGCGGTCGCGATGATGAACTTGGACTTGTTGCGAAAGAAGGTCACACGCCCGACCAGCCGCTCGATCGCGGCCTGCTCGGCGGTCGCCAGCGATGCCGGTGTGGGGTGCTCGGCGAACAGCCCGGGCGTGACCTCGTTGACGAGCTTGTCGGTGCACTGCGCCGACAAGATGGTCGCGACCAGCAGCTCCCAGGCGTTGCGATGGTGCAGGGCACAGGTCGCGTCGGGCAGCATCCGCTGCAATCGACCGAGCTGGCGGCGCAGCGTGGCATCGTCGATGGTCGTCATGGTGCAGCCTCGCCCCGGATGCGGCCGAGCAGATCCCACATCATGCGGGCGGTCGCTCCCCACAGCGGTGGATCGTGGATTGCGAACTCGTGCATCTCGTAGTGGATGCCCTCCCACACGCCGCGACCGGTGAGGCGATGGATTGCGGGGTCGCGCAACAGATCGAAGTCGGGCGTCAGGATGCGGTGGACCTCGGGGCTGCACGCGACCGGCTCCCAGCCCTCGCGCGCCCACGCGACGAACGGCGTGATGAGAAAGCCGGTCGGCGTCGGCACCGAGTCGAGGCGACCGATCACCTGCGCGTGCGTGCGCGGCAGTCCGACCTCCTCCTCGGCCTCGCGCAGCGCCGTGTCGACCAAGGTGGCATCGACGCTCTCGGGCTTGCCGCCCGGGAACGCGAGCTGACCGGCGTGGGCGCGCAGCGACCCCGCGCGCTCGATCAACACCACCTTCGGCGCGGCCTCGGCCACCGGCTGCAGGATCGCGAGCACGGCGGCGTGCCGCAGGCGGCCGGGGTCGGGCAGCGGCGCATCGCTGCGCTCGAGCCTCGCGCCGAGATCGAAGGGAAAGCTGGCGTGCATTCGCGTCACGAGTGTGGCTCGAAACCGTGCGCTCGCAGGTGCTGCACGAGTACCATGGGCTGGGCGTACGCTTGGAACGCACCGGCCACGGTCGGTCGGAGCAGGCAGCCCGGAGCACCATGGCCAAACTCCCGCCCCCACCCCAGGTCGGTCGCGGCGCGAGCCCGAGCGACGATGCCTCGGCGCCGCGCGTCGTGCCACCCGCCGTCGCCGCCGCTGCGGCCGACCTGCCCAAGGCCGTGCTCGAGCTGCCCGACGAGTGGTTGATCGACGAGCCTGCGGCGTCCGCCAACAAGCCCGCGCCGACCGACGCGGCGGCGCAGGACCCCGCGCCCGACGACGACGACGCCGCGCTGGAGGCCGCGGCGCTCGCGAGTCTCGTGCAAGGGTCGGAGGCGTCGAGCCCGAGCGCAGCACCGACATCCGCCGACGCCGCTGGGCCCATCGCAGCGCCCGCGAGCGCAGCGGTGGTGTCGGGCGCCACCGTGCACGCGACGGCGCCGAAGCACCCGCCGCAGCACGGGGTCACCGTCCGCGGTGGCGCGACCGAGCGCGCGGTCGATCCACCGACGACCACGCCGAACGCGATCAGCCGTTGGGCCATCGGCGGCGTGCTGGCGGCCGCGTGCCTGGCCGTGATCATCGCCCGCTGCAGCGCAGGGCCGAGCACCGCGACACCGGACGCCTCGCGTCAGGCGCTCGCGGGCGCTGGTCCGGCCGGCGGCGCAACACTCGATCGCAGCGCGAACGATGGCACCGCCCGCGACGGTGGCGCTGCGAACGGTGGCGCTGCGAACGGTGGCGCTGCGAACGGTGGCGCTGCGAGCGGTGGCGCTGCGAACGGTGGCGCTGCGAACGGTGGTGCCGACGCAGCGCGCGACGGCAACGGCGACGCCGCGCGCGACGGCAACGCGGCCGCGCAGGCCGACGACACCAAGGACGCCGCCGCGGCCGACGCAGCGCAGACCGACGCAGCAGCAGCCGGCGACACCAAGGACGCCGCCGCGGCCGATGCAGCGCAGACCGACGCCGCCGCGGCCGACGACGCAGGCGCTGCCGCGCCCACCGACGACGGCCGCACCGACACCGTCGCGCAGGCGGGCACCACCGCCACTGCGACCACGGCGACGAACCGGCCGAGCAAGTCCAAGGGCGCCGACTCGGCCGCGGGCGCCGGCGAGCGCAGCAGCGACGCCGGGCTCGACGCTGCCGAGGCGCTCGAGCGTGCCCGCGCCGCGTGGAAGGCCGGCAACGCGAAGGACACGTACAAGTACGCCAACAAGAGCCGCTACAAGCAGCCCTCGGGCGAGGGCAACGAGCTCGCGACCCTCGCGGCGTGCAAGATGAAGCTCGACGAGGCCGCCAAGAGCAGCTTCAAGCTGCTCGATGGCGAGAGGCGCAAGCGCACCCGCAACGCGTGTCGCGACTTCGGCGTGCGCGTCGGGCTGTGAAGCGCGCCCGATCCGCTGCGCATCACACCGAGAACGACGAGCCGCAGCCGCACGAGCCGGTGGAGTTCGGGTTCTGGAACTTGAACCCCGGCCCCTGCAGGCTGTCGACGTAGTCGATCACGGTGCCCATCAGGTACATGAAGCTCATCTGATCGGAGATGAGCTGCACACCGTGGCTCTCGAACTCGTAGTCGCCGTCGGCCTTGGTGTCGAAGTAGAGATCGTATTGGAAACCCGAGCAGCCGCCGCCCATCACCTTCACGCGCAGGGCGTAGTTGGGCTCGACCTTGTCCTGCTCGCGGAACTCACGGACCTTCTCGGCGGCGAGCTCCGTCAAGATGAGCCCCGCGGCGGCGTCGGCCGTGGCACCGCTGTCGGGGGTCACGGTGGGCTGCGTATCGGTGGGCTCGGTCGTGGTTTCCATGCTCATGGGACAGCGTTCCTCGTGGCCCACGTGCGGCTTTCGCCCGCAGGCTGACGTTACGTAACATGCGCCGGATCGAAGGCCGGGTCAAGCCACGCACGTGCGCCCCGATGGCACACGCGAGGGTCGCTCGAGCGAGGGTCGCGACGAGTCGCGCGCGGCCCGACACCTCGCCATCGCGTGTTTGACAGCCCATGGTCGTTTTCCTACCGTGACGCCCTGAGATCCCTCACCAGCCCTGGTTCGTGCACACGCGCCGACGCGCACGTGCGCGCGCCATGACGTGGAGCCCCCCGGATGCAACGCAAGCGCCCCGCCCGCACTGCCACCGTGCTCGTCCTCCTGCCGCTGCTCGGCAACGCCGTCGCCGGGTGTGACGACAGCCGCGAGAAGGAACTCGCGCGGCAGATGGACCTGCAAAAGGGCGAGCCGAAGACCAACGAGCTCGTCGCCGCCGAGGTGCCGCCGCACCCGACGCGCGAGAAGCTGATGCCGGTCCTGCAGAAGATCTACACCCTGCAGAACGTGCCGCCGGTCACCGAGACCGAGGCCGCCTCCGACGGCACCTACAACTACGAGATCCAGGCCGGCGTCGCCTCGGTGGTGAAGCTCGCGGGTGGTCTCACCGAGGAGCAGAAGATCCGCGCGATCGTGACGGGCACCGCCGAGGCCGACGCGTGGGCGTTCCGCAGCGATGCGCGTCGCGACTACGCGGATCTCATCCACCGCGTGTTCCGTGGCTACGGCGAGGATCAAAAGGAGCAGATCCTCCGCATGTACGGGCAGCTGAAGCTGCTGCAGTTCTTCAACAGCCCCGAGGCCGCGGCCGCGATCGAGGCGCTGCCGGCCGATGTGAAGGCGCCGGTCGAAGCGATGCGCAAGCACTTCGTCGACGACAAGGCTGCCATCTGGGAGGACTGGATGAAGGTGCGGCTGTATGCCCGCCGGGTCGTCGCCGGCGACCAGCCGTTCCGCAGCGTGCTGCGCCAGATCAAGCAGGAGCTCGGGCAGGAGGAGCCGCCGGCGCTCACGTGGGAGCAGTCGATGGACACGCCGTTCCTCGGCTGGGCCAAGGAGATCCGCGCGAACGAGGAGCTCATCACCAAGCTCACCGACCTGCGCGAGCTGAAGGATCGCGAGGAGTACCTCAACGAGACCCACTCGATCTGGGCGGTCGAGGGCTCGGCGAAGGTGCCGGCCAAGGCCAAGGGCGTGAAGATCGATGCCGACCTCGGCTTCGGCGTGCACCGCGAGGACCTCGGCGGCGGCTACAACGAGCTGACCTTCGTGTTCTCGAAGAAGCTGGCGGGTGTGGCGCTCAAGAAGGCGTTCCTGCGCTCGATCATCTACGCGCAGCTGCTCACCGACTTCGCGATGCTGTCGACCGCCGGCAGCGACTTCGCGGTCCGCGACGCCGACAACGTCATCGACTCCAAGACCGCGGTGGTGCCGGACAAGTACGACCCACTGTTCGCCCGCTGCGGCTCGGGGGCGGCGCTCGACACCTTCATCACCCACTACAAGTCCAAGTTTCCGTTCCTGGCCGACCTGCCCGCCAACGGCAACGAAGAGGCCGTGCTCAAGACCGCCCACCAGTGCGTCATCGATGGCGCACGCGGCGAGATCCACGTGCCCGCCAAGGACGACGACAAGGACGTCGAAGGCCCCGCACCCGGCAGCCGCCTCGGGCTCTACCAGATGCTCGCGCGCTTCGAGAGCGTCGACGTCAACCTCGACAAGATGGGCTCCGAGAAGAAGACCGAGGAGGACGCCGTCATCGAGGACGCCGAGGCCGTGCTCAAGCGCATCAAGGCCAAGGAGAACGAGGGCAAGGGCGTCAAGTAGGCCGCTCGCCCTCGTCGTGCACCGACGCCGCGTTCAGGGGTCGTTCATCGGCAGTGAGCCGATGTAGCTGATCTTGCCCAGGTCGACGCCGTTGGCCCGCAGGATCGCGTACGCCATGTTGATGTGGAAGTAGAAGTTGGGCACCGCGAACTCGCCGAAGTACGAGGCCGACGGGGTCCACTTGCCCTGCATCCACGGCAGGCTGATGCGGCGCTCCTCGGCGCCCTTGAAGTCGGCGTCGTTGAAGCCCTCGAGGTAGCCCAGCACCGACGCGATGCGCTCGCGGATCTGCGCGAGCGTGGTCTCGTTGTCTTCGTGCTTGGGCGCGTCCTTGCCGGCCATGCGCGCGGCCGCCAGCTTGGCAGTATCGCATGCGCTCTGCACCTGCCGCACCAGCGCGAACTGGTCCGGCACCAGGCGCAGACCCAGCAACACGTCGGGATCGAACTTCTTCGCGGTCGCGAGCTCGACGCCCTTGCCGAGCCAGGTGTCGAGGTTGCGCAGCATCTTGCCGAACTGGGCGATCGTGTGGGCAGTGAACTGATCGAAGCCTTGCATGTCGTGGTCTCCTGCTCGTGGGTGCGTCGCGGCGTCTCGCGTCGGGCGGTCCGACCGCCCCGGTCACGCGGGCCGAGGGGAGCCCGAGCAGGGTCGGTTGGCGCGCTTCGGATCGGGCGCGACGCCGCTGGTCGTCGGCCGCCGGTTGGCGACCGCTCGAGCGCCGAGAGCGACACGGCGCGCGACGAATGTTACCGCCCCGGGCGCCCTCGCAGGTTGAGGCGGCCAACCCGGCGGCATAACCTCCCCGTGCCCGAGCGCTTCGCTCGGCCGGAGGCCCCCATGAATCCGCTCGTCGCCCTCGCCGCCCAGGGACAGTCCATCTGGCTCGACTACATCCGCCGCGGCATGACCCGCAGCGGCGAACTCCTGAAGATGGTGGGTGACGACGGCCTGCGCGGCATGACCTCCAACCCTGCAATCTTCCAGCAGGCCATCGGCGGCAGCGACGACTACGCCGACGTCCTGCAACAGCTCGTGGGCGACCCCGAACGCGACACCAAGTCGGTCTACGAGAGCTTGGCGATCGACGACATCCGCGAGGCCGCGGACGTGCTGCGTCCGGTCTACGACGACACCGAAGGCGCCGACGGCTTCATCAGCCTCGAGGTCTCGCCGAGCCTCGCCAACGACACCGAGGGCACCCTCGAAGAGGCGCGCCGGTTGTGGCGCACGGTCGCGCGGCCGAACCTGATGATCAAGGTCCCGGGCACGCCCGAGGGCTGCCTGGCGATCGAGCAGCTGTTGTTCGAGGGCATCAACGTCAACGTCACGCTGATCTTCGCGGCCAAGGCCTACGCCGAGATCCTCGAGTGCCACGTGCGCGCGCTCGAGCGCCGCGTCGCGATGCGCCAGGACATCGGCCGCATCGCCAGCGTGGCGAGCTTCTTCATCAGCCGCATCGACAGCGAGGTCGACGCACGACTCGACCGCCTGGCCAAGCAGCCCGGGGCCGATGCCACCGCGATCGCCTCGCTACGCGGCAAGGTCGCGGTCGCGAACGCGAAGGTCGTCTACGCCGACATCTACGAGCCGATGATCGCCAGCGAGCGCTGGCGGGCGCTGGCGGCCAAGGGCGCCCGGCCGCAGCGCATGCTGTGGGCCTCGACCGGCACCAAGAACAAGGCCTACCCCGACACGCTCTACATCGACGAGCTCATCGGACCCGACACCGTCAACACCGCGCCGCCGGCGACCATCGATGCGTTCCGCGACCACGGCAAGGTTGCGCCCACGCTGCGCGCCGGCGTCGACGAGGCCCGACGCGTGATGACGACGTTGGCGACCGTCGGCGTCGACTTCGACGACGTCACGCAGCTGCTGCTCGAGCGCGGACTGGAGCTGTTCCGCGACGCGATGGACGGCCTGCTCGCGACCGTCGCCGACAAGCAGCGCGCGGCCCAGGGCCCGCGACTCGATCGCCTCGAGCTGGCGCTGCCGACCGCGCTCGCAGAGGCGGTTGCCGCCCGCATGGCCGCGTGGGATCGCGACGGCGCCACCGCGCGGCTGTTCGATCGCGACGCGTCGCTGTGGACCGGCGGCGACGAGGCCAAGTGGATGGGCTGGCTCGACCTGGTCGCGCAGCAGCGCCCGCGGGCCGGCGAGCTGGCAGCCTTCGCCAAGGAGATCACCGCCGCGGGCATCACCAAGGTGGTGCTGCTGGGCATGGGCGGCTCGAGCCTGTGCCCCGACGTGCTCGCCAAGACCTACGGCGCCCGCGTCGCCAAGGGCGCGCCCAAGCTCGTCATCCTCGACTCGACCGTGCCCGCACAGGTCGAGCGCACCGGCGCCGACCTCGACCTCGCCAAGACGCTGTTCGTGGTCGCGAGCAAGTCGGGCAGCACGCTCGAGCCCAAGGTCTTTCTCGATCACTTCTGGGCGCAGGCCAAGGCCGCGCAGGGCGGTGACGCGGGCGCGCACTTCGTGGCCATCACCGATCCGGGCTCCAAGCTCGAGGCGCAGGCCAAGGCCGATGGCTTCCGTCGCATCTTCGCGGGCGTGCCGTCGGTCGGCGGTCGCTACTCGGCGCTGTCGGACTTCGGCATGGTGCCCGCGGCACTGATGGGCCTGTCGCCGGAGCGCGTGCTCGGCGAGGTCGCGCCGATGGTCGAGGCCTGCCGCAACAGCGCCCACGCAGCCGACAACCCCGGCGTCGCACTCGGCGTGGTGCTGGGCGTGGCCGCGAACACCGGCCGCGACAAGCTCACGATCCTGGCCTCGCCCGCGATCGCGAGCGTCGGCGCGTGGCTCGAGCAGCTGGTCGCCGAGTCGCTCGGCAAGGACGGCAAGGCCGTCATCCCGGTCGACGGCGAGCAGATCGCACCGCCCTCGAACTACGGCAACGATCGCGTGTTCGCCTACCTGCGGCTGCGCTCGACCCCGGATGCCAGCCAGGATCGCGCCGTCGATGCGCTGGTCGCCGCCGGTCAACCGGTCGTGCGGATCGAGCTCGCCGACATCGACGCGCTGCCGCAGGAGTTCTACCGCTGGGAGATCGCGACCGCGGTCGCCGGCGCGGTCATCGGGCGCAACCCCTTCGACCAACCCGACGTCGAGGCCAGCAAGATCGCGACCAAGGCCATGACCGCCGCCTACGAGCGCGAGGGCAAGCTGCCGGCGGAGTCGCCGCTGTGCAACAGCGGTTCGATCGCGGTGTTCACCGACGCGACCAACACGCTCGCGCTCGGCTCTCCGCGCACGCTCGAGGACGCACTGCGGGCCCACCTGGCGCGCATCGGCACCGGCGACTACTTCGGGCTGCTGGCCTACCTCGACATGAACGACCGGCACGCGCGCGTGCTGCAGCGCATCCGCCATGCGGTGCGCGCCAAGACCCACGCGGCGACCTGCGTCGGCTTCGGCCCGCGCTTCCTGCACTCGACCGGACAGGCCTACAAGGGCGGGCCCAACACCGGCGTGTTCCTGCAGATCACCGCCGAGCCGGCGCGCGAGCTGCCGGTTCCGGACAGCCGCTACGGCTTCGGCATCATCGCCGCCGCGCAGGCCCGCGGCGACTTCGCGGTGCTCGCCGAGCGCGGCCGTCGGGTGCTCCGCGTGCACCTCGGCCCCGACACCACCGCCGATCTCGAGCGCGTCGCTGACGTGATCGAGCGCGTCCTCTGACCCCAGCGTTCACGCAGACCCACGCGAGGATCTCCACATGCAACTCGGAATGATCGGACTCGGGCGCATGGGCGCCAACATGGTGCGTCGACTGATGCGGGCCGGCCACACGTGCGTGGTCTACGACGTGAATCCGGCCGCCGTGGCTGCGCTGGTCGCCGAGGGTGCAACCGGGGCTGCTTCGCTGGCGGACCTCGCGAGCAAGCTCGCGGCCCCGCGTGCGGCGTGGATCATGGTGCCGGAGAAGTTCACCGAGGCGACCGTGATGGGCGTCGCCGACGTGCTCTCACCCGGTGACTGCGTGATCGATGGCGGCAACTCGTACTTCAAGGACGACCTGCGCCGCGCCGCAGCGCTCACGCCCCGCGGCATCGACTACGTCGACGTCGGCACCTCGGGCGGCGTGTGGGGGCTCGAGCGCGGCTACTGCCTGATGGTCGGCGGCAGCCCTGCGGTCGTCACCCGGCTCACGCCGATCTTCGAGACGCTGGCGCCCGGCATCGGCGACATCCCCCGCACGCCCGGGCGCGAGGGCGAGCCGATCGCGGCCGAGCGCGGCTTCCTGCACTGTGGCCGCGCCGGCGCCGGCCACTTCGTGAAGATGGTCCACAACGGCATCGAGTACGGCCTCATGCAGGCCTACGCCGAGGGCTTCGACATCATGCGGCACGCCGCCGACGAGAGCCTGCCCGAGGGCCGCAGGCTCGAGCTCGATCTGCCGGGCATCGCCGAGGTCTGGCGCCGTGGCAGCGTGGTCAGCTCGTGGCTGCTCGATCTCACCGCGCAGGCACTGGTCGAGGATCCCGCGCTGTCGCGCTACAGCGGCTTCGTGCAGGACTCGGGCGAGGGTCGCTGGACCATCGAGGCGGCGATCGAGCAGGCGGTGCCCGCCGACGTGCTCGCGGCCTCGCTGTTCGCCCGCTTCCGCTCGCGCCAGGAGCACACCTTCGCCGAGAAGATGCTCTCGGCCATGCGCGAGAAATTCGGTGGCCACGTCGAGCCGCCCAAGGCCGCGCCCGCCAAGGAGACCCCGCGATGAACGAACCCACCACCTCGATCCGTCGCGGCGAGCCGGCGCCGCCGTGCGTGTTCGTGATCTTCGGCGCAACCGGTGACCTCACCAAGCGCAAGCTCATCCCCGCGCTGTACAACCTGCGCGAGCAGAAGCTCCTGCGCGACGAGTTCGCCATCGTCGCGATCGCCCGCAAGGAGACCAGCGACGAGGAGCTGCGCGCGCAGATGCGGGCGGAGTTCCGCGAGTTCGCGACCGGAAAGATCGACGAAGAGCTGTGGAAGTGGATCGAGCAGCGCATCTACAGCCACACGGGCACCTTCGACGACGCCCACGCGTTCGACCGGCTGTCCCACCGGCTGCGTGAGGTCGACGCCGAGCGCTCGACCGGCGGCAACTACCTCTTCTACCTCGCGACGCCGCCGTCGTACTTCTCGACCATCGTGCACCACCTCGGCAACAGCGGGCTGACCCGCGAGGACGGCCAGCACTGGCGGCGCGTCATCGTCGAGAAGCCGTTCGGCACCGACCGCGACTCCGCCCGCGCGCTCAACCACGAGCTGCTGTCGGATCTACAGGAGCACCAGATCTACCGCATCGATCACTACCTCGGTAAGGAGACGGTGCAGAACATCCTGTTGATGCGGTTCGCCAACGGCATCTTCGAGCCGGTGTGGAACCGCCAGTTCGTCGATCACGTGCAGATCACCGTCGCCGAGACGGTCGGCATCGGCAACCGCGCCGGCTACTTCGAAGAGGCCGGGACGCTGCGCGACATGGTCCAGAACCACATGCTGCAGCTGCTCGCGCTGGTCGCGATGGAGCCGCCGACCTCATTCCACGCCGACCCCGTGCGCGACGAGAAGACCAAGGTCCTGCGTGCGATCCAGCTGCTCGAGCCCGAGCAGGTGCTCACGCGATCGGTGCGCGGGCAGTACGGCCCGGGCATCGTGGGTGGCAAGGAGGTCGTGGGCTACCGCGAAGAGACCAATGTCTCGCCGCAGTCGAAGACCGAGACCTTCGTCGCGCTCGAGCTGTACGTCGACAACTGGCGCTGGGCCGACGTGCCGTTCTACCTGCGCACCGGCAAGCGCATGCCCTCGCGCACCACCGAGATCGCGATCCAGTTCAAGCGCGCGCCGCTGTCGCTGTTCCGCGGCACCCGAGTCGAGCACGTGCCGCCCAACACCATGGTGCTCCACCTGCAGCCCGATGAGGGCATCTCGCTGGGCTTCCAGGCCAAGGTGCCCGGCCCGGTGATGAAGATGGACGAGGTGCGCATGCACTTCGACTATGCCGATCGCTTCGGCGCGACCCCGGCGACCGGCTACGAGACGCTGGTCTACGACTGCATGTGCGGCGACCCGACGCTGTTCCACCGCGCCGACGGCGTCGACGCGGCGTGGCGCATCGTGCAGCCGGTGCTCGACGTGTGGAAGGCACTCCCGACCCGGCACTTCCCCAACTACGCTGCCGGCAGCTGGGGGCCGGAGGATGCCGACGAGCTGTTGACCCGCACCGGCCGGGCATGGAGGAACGATCGATGAAGGTCTTGGCTGGCGATATCGGTGGCACCAACTCGCGACTCGCGATCTGCGACGTGATCGGCACGCGCGTGAGCGTGATCGCCGAGTCGATCGTGCCTTCGACGGGATTCCCGTCGCTGTCGGAGGTGGTGCGCGCGTTCCTCTCGACGCGCGGCGTGCAGGTGGTCTCGGCGTGCTTCGGCCTGCCCGGCCCCGTGCGAGGCCGGCGAGCCAAGCTCACGAACTTGCCGTGGTTGGTCGATGCCGACGCGATCGAGCGCGAGCTCGGGCTCGACAGCGTGTGGCTGCTCAACGACCTCGAGGCCAACGCCTACGGGCTGTCCGTGCTCGACCCCGGGGCCGTGCGCGTGATCAAGCCCGGCACCGCGATCCCCAACGGCAACGCGGCGCTCATCGCCGCCGGCACCGGCCTCGGCGAAGCCGGGCTCGCGTGGGACGGCACCCGTCGCCGACCGTTCGCGACCGAGGGCGGCCACACCGACTTCGCACCTGCCGACGACCTCGAGGTCGAGCTGCTGCATCACCTGCAGAAGCAGCACGGCCACGTCAGCTGGGAGCGCGTGGTGAGCGGGCCCGGGCTCGCCGCGATCTATGGATTCCTGCGCGAGCGCGCCGGCGTGCCGTTGCCCGCGTGGGCGCAGTGCGCCGCGGTCGAGCTCCCCGGCAAGATCTCGCACAACGCCCGCGACGGTGCCGACCCGATCGCCGCCGAGGCGCTGCAGCGATTCCTCGGCCTGTACGGCGCCGAGGCCGGCAACCTCGCGCTCAAGTTCCTCGCCATCGGTGGTGTGTACGTCGGCGGCGGCATCGCACCGAAGCTCGCCGACGCGTTCGCCGACTCGCCGTTCGTCGAGCGATTCCTCGCCAAGGGCCGCATGCGTGCGTTGCTCGAGGACATGCCGGTGTACCTCGTGCTCGATGATCACGCCGGCCTGTGGGGCTCGGCCAGCTACGCGGCGACGCGCGGCCAGGCCAACGCGTGAGCGCGGCCTCCGAGCACCGTGCGCCCACGCGCGTGCTGCAGCGCAGCGGCGCGCTGGTGGTGGTGTTCGCCGACGCCGAGGCGCTGGTCGACTACGCCGCCCGCGAGCTGGCGATGATCGCCAGCGACTGCGTCGACGAGCAGGGCCGCTTCGACTGGGTGCTCGCCGGCGGCAGCACCCCGGAGGATCTCTACCGACGCATCGCCGGTGGCGACCTCTCGCTGCCGTGGGCCCGCACCCACGTGTGGTTCGGCGACGAGCGCTGCGTCGGCCCCGACGATCCGCAGAGCAACTACCGCATGGCCCACGCGGCGATGCTGGGCACCGCGCCGGCGCGGGCCGCCACCGTGCACCGCATGAAGGGCGAGCAGGATCCCGCCCGCGCCGCGATCGACTACGAGGCCGAGATCCGCCGCGCGTGCCAGCTCCCCGCCGGTGGTTTCCCCGCCTTCGATCTCACCCTGCTCGGCGTCGGCGAAGACGGCCACACCGCCTCGCTGTTCCCCGGCACGCCCGCGCTCGCGATCCGCGACCGCATCGTCGTCGAGAACCCGGTCGCCAAGCTCGCGACCACGCGGTTGACCATGACGATCCCCACGCTGTGCCACTCGCGTCGGGCGTGGATCTTCGCGGTCGGTGCCCGCAAGGCCGCGATCCTGAAGGACGTGCTCGGCGCCACGCGGGATGCCGCCCGCTGGCCGGTGCAGGGGGTTCGCACGGCGCGACCGGTGGTGTGGTGGCTGGACGAGGCGGCCGCGGCGGGCATGGGGTGACGCCGCGTCGAGTGATTTTCGCTGCTACCCTTCGCGGCGAGTCGAGCTCGTTCGATGCCGCGCGCCTTCGCTGACCTCACCCTCGCCGACCTCGTGGCCATGCGGCCACCGGGCTCGCCGGTGCACCTGCTCGGTGCGCTGCATCGCGTCACGCGGTGGCCGCGGGATGGCGAGGGACTCGCGGCGCCGAGCCTGGGTCGCGCGCTGCGGTCGTTCGTGGCGCAGGAGATCGATCTCGCGCTGCCGGAGATCGTCGATGCCAAGCACTCCGACGACGGTGCGACCAAGCTGCTGCTGCGCCTGCACGACGGCGCGCAGGTCGAGGCGGTGCACATGCCCCGTGCGGTCCGCAATCCGCGGGTGACGCTGTGCATCTCGAGTCAGGTCGGCTGCGCGATGGGCTGCGGGTTCTGCCGCACCGCCGCGATGGGGCTGGTGCGCAACCTCGACGCCGGCGAGATCGTCGGCCAGGTGCTGGCGACGTTGCTCGCGCTGGGGCCCGAAGATCCGCAGCGCGTGTCGCTGGTGTTCATGGGCATGGGCGAGCCGCTGCACAACCTCGCGGCGGTGCTGCGCGCGATCGAGATCTTGTGCGAGCCCGCGGGGCTGGGGCTGTCGCCGATGCGGATCACGGTGTCGACCTCGGGCCTCGTCGCCGGCATCGATGCGCTGGCGCAGGCCCGCGTGCGGCCGGCGCTGGCACTGTCGCTGAACGCGACCACAGACGCGCAACGCGGCCGCTTGATGCCGATCGCCCGCAGCAACAGCCTCGAGGATCTGCGCGCGGCGCTCGCACGCTTTCCGCTGCGCTCCCACGAGAAGCTCACGCTGGAGTACGTGTTGCTCGCCGGGGACAACGACGACGACGACGATGCCGACCGACTGGCGGGCTTCGCCGCGGGCCTGCGCCACAACCTCAACGTGATCCCGTGGAACGCGTTCGACGGCGCCAGCTTCACGCGACCGAGTGCGCCGCGCACGGCCGAGTTCGTCGCGCGGCTGCGCGCCCAGGGCTGCCTGGCGACGGTTCGCAAGTCGCGGGGGCCCGATGTCGCAGGCGCATGCGGGCAGCTGGCGACCGCGTCGATCCGCACGCGCCGAGGCGCCAACGACCTCGGCGCCCGCTAACGCCCCAAGCGGCGCTGCGTCAGTCGGCGATCGGCGTGCGCTCGCAGGAGCCCTCGCTCCACGCGATGGTCGGACCGGCGTCGATGACCTCGAAGTCATCCCACTGCAGCGCCTTGAGATCGTGTGGCCCGAGGCCGACGCCGTCCCATGTCGAGGTCGTGAAGTCGTCGGATGCCGCCGTGAAGGTGATGTTGCCGCCGTCGGCGAGCACGATGCCGTAGGTCTTCATCGCGGTCGCGACGACCTGCGCCGCAGGATTCAAGCCCGAGATGTCGACGTCGGCGCGCAATCGTAGGCGCGCCGAGTACGGCGGCGCGTCGCCGGGGCCGGCGGTCGGGGGCGTGGAGTGGGTACCGGGTCGCACGTACTCGTCGGCGCGGATGTTGTCGTTGGGCAGGATGAAACGGATCGCGTGGCGGATCTCGCCGGCTGCGATCTCGTCGGCGGTGAAGAGCAGCCCCGCGATCGGCAGCCCCGCTGCGTCGGCGCTCGAGCAATAGTCACCGCGCAGGGTCTCGTCGTACGCGCGATCGAGCTCCCACACCGCGAGGCAGCCACCGCCCTCGGGACCGAACCCCGCACGCCACTGTTCGTAGAGCCGGCACTCGTCCCAGTTGATCACGATGAGGTGGCAATCGCCGCCGCCGTCGCAGGTGTAGCCCTGCTCGCCCTCGATGTGTCCGCCATCGGGCACCGGAATCGCCGCGGGATCGCAATCGGGGTCGAAGTAGTCTTCATTCGGCGTGAACGACATCTTCGAGGTGGAGGCGTCGGCGGTGAGGATCGGAATGGAGAAGTCGATCTGGAACCGAGCGTCGGAGTCGACGTTGGCCTGCAGGTAGTCGATCACCGCGACCGAGTCGGCGGCGACGGCCGCGGCACTGATGTCCGTGTTCCACGGCATGTCCGGCCGCAGCAGCTGTCCGTCGGCGTTGCCACACGTGCCGGTCGGCGTGCCGGTGTCGTCGGTCGCGGTGGTCGCATCGGTGACGCCGGTGCTGTCGGCGGTCGGATCATCGCTGGTCGCGCTCGCGGAGCTCGACGCGCTGGCGGAGCTCGACATCGTGGTACTCGCCCCGGTCGCGCTGGTGCCCATGGTGCTCGAGGCCTCGGTACCCGTGCCGGTCGCGTCGGGGTCGGGATCGGCAGCGCAGGCGGCGAGCCCCACGAGCAGGGCAGTCGAGCGGCGGAGGCAAGACATCGGGATCGTCATCATCTCGACCCCTACTGCGACAGCCGCGGACAAACTGCGACAGCCGCGGGCAAGCTGCGGCGCCGGCGGGTTGCGATGGCCTCGCGGCCGTACATTGCGTGGTCCAGCTCGCGTTCACGACGCGCGCGAGCGCTCACGCGGAGCGCCGCTGCGACTCGAGCACGTCGGCCCAGGCCTGCAGGTAGACCACGACATCTTCGCGCTGGTTGTGATCGAGCCAGCGGTGACCGCCGGGTAGCGCGCGCAGCACCACGGGGTCGGACAGCCGCTCGAGATCGACGAGCTCGGCCGGCGAGAACCCGAAGCGTTCCATCGCTGCCGCGAGATCATCGATGCGCTCGCCGGTGAGCGGGCACCGATCCTCGAGGTACTCACTCCACTCGCCTGCGACCTCACGATGGATCTCGGCCTTGGGCAGCTGCGTGACCGTCTGCGCGAGGTGTCCGCAGTTGCACATGCCGGCGTGGCCCCACTGGTAGGGCGCGCCCGCCTGCAATCGTGTCGCGGTCGTGCGGAGCGCAGCGATGACCTCGGGTGTCGCGCGTGCCATGCCTTGAACAGGCTAGCACGCGCACCACCGAGGTGGCGGATCGGCGCCGGTGCGCAGTACCGTCGAGGGCCGTGTCGTGCCGACCTCGCGCCCTGTGTGTCCTCGCCTTGCTCGCCGTCGCGGGTTGCCACCGCGGCGCCGCACCCATGACGACATCGTCGCCGCCGAGCGCCGGCCTCGCCGCGCCCGCCGAGCTCACGCCGGCCGAGATCGCCGCGATCGTCGACGCACCCGAGCGTGATCCCGACGACCGCACCGCCGACGCGCGGCGCAAGCCCGCCGAGATGCTCGCGTTCCTGCACCTGCGCCGAGGCATGCGCGTCGCCGACCTCGGCGCCGGCTTCGGCTACACCACCGAGCTGCTCGCGCGTGCGGTCGGCCCCGACGGCCACGTGTGGGGTCAGAACCCGCGCTTCGTGCTCGAGCGCTTCGCCGAGGCCGGCTGGACCGCGCGCCTCGCCAAGCCGATCAACGCCAATGTCACCCGCGTCGACCGCGAGTTCGTCGATCCGCTGCCGCCCGAAGCACGCGAGCTCGACCTCGTGGTCAACGTGCTCTTCTATCACGACTTCGAGTGGATGAAGGTCGATCGCGCGGCCCATGACGCCGCGGTCTTCGCCGCGCTGCGGCCAGGCGGTCGCTACGTGATCATCGACGCCAGCGCGGCCCGTGGCGCCGGCGCATCGGTCGGTCAGTCGCTGCACCGCATCGAGGAGAGCCTCGTCATCGCCGAGCTCGAGCGCGCCGGCTTCACGCTGGTCGAGCGCGCCGAGTTCCTTCGCAACCCCAACGACACGCGCGACTGGAACGCGCTGCCGTGGGCCAACGAGAGCGGCCAACCACAGCGCGCGGAGTTCAGCGACAAGTTCGTGCTCGCGTTCGAGAAGCCGTCGCGGGCGCTTCAGGCGTCGGGTTCGCGTTCGTCACTCGATGCGCACGTCGTCGAGCTCGAGCGTGAAGCGGCGCGGCTCGCCGACGGCCGCGAACAGCACGCCGACGAGCGCCCACGTGTCGACCCCGTCGAAGCGATCGAGCGGGATCTCGACGCGGCGCCAGGCCTTGCCCACCTCGAGCTCGACGCGGGCCGGCATCGGACCCGACAGCAGCATCACCTGGTAGTGGCCGGGGTCGCCGCGCACCCACGCGACGAGCTTGGTCTTGCTCGAGAGGTTCGCCGCGGCCATCGGCGACGGGCCGGGCATGAACATCGCGCCAGCCCAGGCGATTGCCCCGGCGGCCGCGGTCAGCTCACCGCGGATCTGCAGCGCGTGCTTGCTCTTCGCAGCGCCGCCCTTCACCACGCCGATCGTCGCGGTCGAGCTGCCGCCCGCGATCTCGTCGGTCGAGGCCACCCAGCCGCTGCCGTACGCGGCGCCGCTGCTGCCATCGTCGAAGTCCGACACGCGCCCCGACTCGCTGCCCGCAGGTGCCGGCAGGGCCCGCAGGCGCTCGATCTCGGCGTAGGCCTTCTGCACGCGCTCGCGGGTGCGCTCGCGGGGCACCGCCTCGCCGTCCTTGTAGACCGCCACGATGTCGCGCGTGGCGAGGATGTCCGTGGTCGGGTCGCCGGCGACCAGCACGACATCCGCACGTGCGCCCACGCGGATGCGCCCGCGATCGTCGAGGCCGAAGCGCGTGGCGGGCTTCGAGGTCGCGGCTGCCAGCGCGGCGATCGGCGTCAGGCCAGCGTCGACCAGCAGCGCGAGCTCGTCGTGCATGCTGACGCCGTGCGCGGTGCCGGGGTTGGGCGCGTCGGTGCTGGCCAGCAGATCGACCCCAGCGTCGTGCAGCTGCTTTGCAGCGCGGGATACCGGAGTGCACGACGGCGCGTAGTCACCGAGCTCGAAGCTCGACGACAGCTCGCGGGCCACCGCGGGCCACAGGTAGGGCGCGAGGCGGGGATCGGCCGCCAGCGCGGCGCCGCGGCCCGGTTGGCACAGGCCGAACAACACCGGCATGGTGTCGGTGACGAAGACACCGTGCTCGCGCGCGAGCGTGACGGTCGCCGCGTCGATCTCGCCCTCGAGCACGAGGTGCGCGAGTCCGTCGGCGCCGGCTTCGATCACCGTGCGGAACTCCTGCGCCGAGCCGACGTGGACGACCGAGAGTAGGTCCTCGCGCTTGGCTGCATCGATGGCGGCACGCAGGCTCGGCGAGTCGAGCCGCGCAAACTGGATCGGACCGAAGCCGTCGTCGTAGACGATCTTCAGGTAGTCGGAGCCCTCCTTCGCACGCGCAGCGACGAACGCGGCTGCATCCTCCGGACGGTCGAGCGTCGGCACGGCGCCGCCGTACTCGGTGCCGTGGCCACCCTTGGGCGTGGCCGCGAAGCCGGCACCCAACAGATCGGCCGCGAGCGGCTTGGTGCCGGGCTTGCGTCGGCGCCGCGAGGCCACGAATGCGGGATCACCCATCATGTCGAGCTCGCACGTCACACCGAAGACCGCCGCCTGCTCGAGATCGGCGCCGCTGTGCGCGTGGGCGTGGGCATCGATGAGGCCCGGCAACAACGTGCGGCCACCGCCGTCGACGATCTCCGCGCCCGCCGGCGGGGGGGCCTCGGCATCGATGGCGACGATGTGGCCGTCGTCGATCCACACGCTCGTGCGTGGCAGCACCTGCTCGCCGTCGAACACCCGCACGTTGCGGATCACGAGGCTGGCGTCGGGCATCGTGGGCGTGTTCGGGACTTCAGCCCCGGGCGGCACCGTCGGACGGGGCGGCGCGCAGGACAGGACGAAGGGCGTGACGACCGCGATGGCACGACGCATTGGCCGCGAGGCTACCCGTGAACGGGGCCGCCGTGCGGACGTGACCGGTGTCAGCCCGGCACGCCGACTGCGACGTCCGTCAAGCCCGATCCGCCCGGTGCGAACACGTTCTGCCAGGTCGCGAGGTCGTCGGAGATGTCGATTGCCGCGGGCCAGCCCAGCGTCATGAAGTGACCATCGATGAAGCCCACGACCTCGCGCAGGTTGTCGCTCGCGAGCGTGTCCCACGACGCGCCGTCGGTGGAGACCCAGTAGCTGCCATCGCCGGCGGTGATGAACTGCGCGTTCGCGAAGGCGACCCAGCCCGCGCCGTCTTGCAGGTCGAGCGCTTGGTTCCACTGCAGGCCGTCGTTCGACCATCGCAGCACGCCGTCGCCGTCGTGGGTGACGAATACGCCGTGCCCGAACGCGATGCCGTGACCGGAGTACTGCGCACCGACCATGGCCTCACCGCTCCACGGGCCACTGCCATCGGTGGTGTTGATCAAGCCGACCGTGCTGTCGCCGTAGGTGTGCCCGACCGCGACGGCGAGCGTGTCGCTGGCCGCGATCGCTCGGTAGTGCCCTGCGAAGTAGGGACTGTCGTCCTGCCAAGTGACCGCGGCGTCGGTCGAGCGCGCGAGCAAGCCGTTGCCTCCAGCGATGACGAAGGTGCCGCCCAGCCACACGCAGTCCGAGACGAACGCGTCGAGGGTGTGGTTGTCGTCGGTCCAGGTGATGCCGTCGGTCGAGCGCATCGAGAAGCCGCTGCCGCCGCCGCCGACCGCTACGAACACGCCGTCGCCGTAGCCGATGCCGCGCAGCAGATCGTTGTCGTCACCACCGTTGGGATTGACCTCGACGAAGTCGGTCCACGTCACGCCATCGTCCGAGCGGACCCGGCGGGTGCCGTAGCCAACCGCAACGGCCACCGCCTCGGGGGGCGGCGGCTCGTCACCGGTGGAGCTGTCGGCACCCCCGTCGCTGCTGCTGCCCGCGTCGGTGGTGCTCGTGGTCGTGCTCGCGCTCGTCGCGGTGGTGCCCGCGGTGGTGCTCGACGTCATCGCGGTCGTTGCCGTCGTCGTGCTCGATGCGCCGGTCGATCCCTCGGATGACGACGGTCCCCCGCCGGTGTCATCGGTGTCCGCGGGATTGGCGGACGTTCCACAACCGAGCACGAGCAGCAGGGCGACGACGCGACGCGACATGCGAAGGGGATACCCCGTCGTGGGCGCGCGGGTGAAGAATTCTCACCCGTTCGCGCGGCCGCGGGGCAGCGCCTGCGCCCGGCGCAGCAGCTCGGGTAGCGAGGTCGCGCGCTCGGGCGGATCGACGACCCCCGGCATCATCGCGATCGCTGCGCGGGCGGCCGCGATCGCCTCGTCGCGCGATCCGTTGGCGACGAGCTCGTTGACGAGATCGACGTGGATCCCCAGGCGATCGCGGTGTGTCGAGGGCAAGACGCGATCGGCGAGGCGCTGCGCCGCCCGCAGCCGATCGAGCGCCTCGCCGTGCTCGCCGGCCGCCGACAGCACGCCGGCGAAGCTCCGCAGCACGAGCACGCGATTGGGGCTGTCGGGTGGCAGCCGCGCGTCGAACGTGCGCATCGCCGCGCGCGCGTGTGCGACCGCCTCTTCGTGGCGACCGAGCTCGCCGTACACGGTCGAGAGGCGCCCCTGCGCCAGCGCCAGCCGGGTATCGTCGGGCGCAAGCTCGCGGCTCAGGATCGTCTGGGCGCGCTCGAGTTCGACCAGCGATCGACCGGGCTGGCCCGACGCGCGATGGAGGTTGTCGCGCTCGAGCAGTACGTTGGCGACGCGGAGCGAGTTGGGGCCGTAGGTACGCTCCGCCAGCGCGACTGCCTCGTCGTAGGCCACCCGCGATCGCTCGACGTCATCCAACGCCAGCTGCACCTCCCCGATCATCGCGAGGTCGTAGACCAGCCCGATGTCGTCGCCGCCGGCGCGGTGCAGCGCCTCGGCGCGGGTGAGTGACGATGCGGCCTCGCGCATGCGGCCGGCCGCGACGGCGGTGCCTGCCAGCTGCAGGTACACGTCGCCGACCAACGGCGCGTCGGGCCCGAACGCGGCGACGCGGATCTCGAGCATGCGTGCGAGTGAGCGCTCGATCTCGTCGAGTCGCGAGAGCCCGTCGAGCGCGACGGTGCGGTTGCCCAGCACGTCGGCCGTGAGCGGGTGGTTGGGGCCCCGCTCGCGTTCGACATAGGCAAGCGCGAGGTCGTGGGTCGCGAGCGCCTCCTCGAAGCGACCCGAACGCTGCAGCACCGCCCCACGCAGCGACAGCAGACGGATGTGGGTCGTGACGTCGAGCGGGTCCTGCTCCAGCATGCGGTCGATGAGCTCGAGGCTGTGTGCCTCCTGCTCGCCATTGGCGGCGATCTCGGCTGCCGCGAGCCCCAGCGGCTCCTGCCGCTGCGGCGACCACTGCAACACGTCGACGAGGTGGCGCGCCGAGGCCAACCACCGCTGCGCTTCCGTCGTGCCTGCCGGGGTCTCGCCCACGGCGCGCGCGAGCTGCAGCATCGTCTCTGCGATGGTGTCGCGATCGGCATGCAGCAGCGCGAGATCGTGTGCGGCGACCAGGTCGACCAGCGCGTCGTCGCGCCGGCCCGCGCTCAGCAACGCCTCTCCGCGCCGCCGTCGGGCCTCGATCAGCGGCTCCTGGAAGCCCGCGCTCTCGAGCGCAGGGATGACCTCGTCGAGCGCCGACCGGCCCACCGCGACGCGCCCCGCAGCGACCTGGGCGACCGCACGATCGACCGCACGCGAGAGATCGTCGTACGCGGCCTGACGCTCCGGGTCGAGTCGCGCGCGCTCACCCCACGCGTCGACTCGCGCGCACGCCGAGAGATCGGGCAGCGTCGCAAGCACGGTGTCGGCGCGGGCGAGCGCGTCGGACTTGGCCTCGCCGAACACGTCGATCACGGCATCGAAGCGTCGGCGTGCCCCGGCGAGGCAATCCATGCGCTCGTCGAGCCGCTGCTCCGACTGCTCGCCGCGCACGCGCGTGGCCTCGCAGGCCGAGCGCGCCGCGTCACGCCACTGGTCGCGCCAGGCATCGAGCACCGGCGGGATCGTGCGACTCGCGACCTCGGCCAGCGCCGGCGCGTCGGCCCGCCAGCGCGCCGCGAGCTGCGTGGCGGTCTCGTCGGACCAGCTGTCGTCGATGGCGGCGCCGGCGGCCGCACAATCGGGTGCGGCCGCGCCGGCCGGCGACAGCATGCCGCCGACGCGCAGCAGCGCGAGCGCGCTGATGGTGCCGCCGAGGCCCAGCGACAGCACCACACGCCGACGACGCCGCGGCGCCGGATCGAGCGCGTCCACCACCGCGTGCATGTCGGGGTAGCGCGCGTCGGGCTCCGTCGCCATGCCGCGCGTCAGCACGGTGTCGATCCAGCGCGGCACGTCGTCGCTCGCACCCCGCCGCGCGCCCGCGAGCGCTTCGGCGCCGGGACGCACGCCGAAGAGCGCCTCGTGCAGCGCAACGCAGTACGCGAACTGATCGCTGCGGGCGTCGGCGACCCCGCGGCGACGTTGCTCGGGTGCCATGTAGGCCGGCGTGCCGACGGTGGTGCCTGCCCGCGTCACGCGATCGTCGGGATCGAGCGCAGCGACATCACTGGCTTCGGACGGGTACGAGGCCTCGCCGTGCGCCCGCTCGAGCACGAGTCCGAAGTCGGCCACGCGGACCCGGCCGTCGTCACCGATCATCAGGTTGTCGGGCTTGAAGTCGCGGTGCACGAGCCCGACCGCGTGGGCGGCCGCGAGTCCGCGCCCCGCCGCGCGGTACACCGCGAGGATCTCGGCCCACGTACGCGGCCGCGCCTCGCACCACTGGCGGGCGTTGGTGCCCTCGACGAGCTCCATCGCGATGAAGCCGCGCGAGCCGTCGACACCGACCTCGTGCACGGTCACCACGTTGGGATGGGACAGCCGCGCCATCGCCCGCGCCTCTCGCCACATCCGCGCCGCGCGATCGCTGCGGCCGATCTCGTGCACCTTCAGCGCTACACGGCGCGACAGCACCTGATCGACGGCTTCGTAGACGACCCCCATCGCGCCCGCGCCGAGCCTGCGCTGCAGGCGATAGCTCTGACCCACGAGCGTCCCGGGCGGCAACGTCGCGGTCCCGAGCGGCACCGCCGGTGCGGCCGCGAGCATGCGGAGCAACGGATCCTCGAGCTCGTCGTCGAGCTCGTCGTCACCGTACTCATCGGTCTGCTCGTCCATGACGTCTCGGGCCCTCGGGGCGGATCCAGAAATGCGTCCATCCGCGCGCGTTCCCCGGGCGCGACCGCCCCACGGAATCAGGGCAGCGGTGGCCTCGCCGATGGAGGGCGCCCACGGCGAGTGTGACCCAGATGGCGCAAGGATTCTCGATCGCGACCCAGCCGGCGTCACCCGGCGGGCGGTGCAGATCGATGGCCCGGGCGATCGGGCTGGCGTCCGTTCGATCGGGCGAACGCCGGCTCAGTCGAGCGGGACGTCCTTGGCGAGCTCGCGGAGCTTGAGCTTCACCCGCTCGAACCGCTTGCGCAGCGTCGCGCTCAGACGCCGGACATCGGCCGCGTCGGGCAGCTCGGGCTCGATGATCGACGCGATCTCGTCCCACTCGAGCCGTCGATCCACGCGCAGGATGAGCAGCGTGCGGTCGTCCTCGGGCAGCTGCTCGCGCAGTCGCATCACCTCGGCCTTGATCTCGGTACGCATGTGCGGAAGCGTTCGCGTGCGCACGTGATCGATGATGGCCTCGACCTCGGGCACCTCGGCCATCGCGATCGTGCGGCGACGCTTGCGGATGCCGTCACGGGCCGCACGCGCGAGCGCGTGGTAGGCGAGGCGATACGACCAGGTGCGGAAGCTGGCCTCACCGCGGAACCCCGGCAGGCCACGCCACAGGTTCTCGCAGAACTCCGAGAAGATCTCGGCGGTCTCCTGCTCGCGGTGGGTCGCCGCGAGCAAGTAGCCGAGGATCTCGGGGCCGTAGCCCTTGATGGCGGCGGTCGCCGCCGCGCCATACTCCGACGCGGCGCAGTGCGCTGCGATCACGGCCTCGAGTTCGGCGCGCTCGCTCGCATCCATCCGTCGTCGATGGTGCCGCATCCCCCCGGCGACCGCCATCGCGGCGAACCAGATTCGACGGGACCGCCGCGGATCTCCGACCCGTGGCGCCCTATCGGCCCGATCGTCCCCGCGCGGCGCGCACGAGCTCGGGTAGGTCACCCGCGCTCGGCGGCGGCGTGGTGACCTGGGCCGCCAGCGCCTCGACGTGGTCGGCCTCCGGCCTCGCCTCTGCGCCGCGACCCGCGGCCACCAGCTCGCGCAGCAACTCGATGTGCGCCTCCAGCCGCTGGGGATGATCGGACGACAGCACCTCGTCGGCCAGCCGCGCGGCCGCGCGGGCGGGCTCGAGGGCCTCGTCGTGTCGACCGCCACTGGCGAGCACCTTGGCGTAGCCATCGAGCACGCCGATGCGCTTGGGGCTCCGGGGCGGGAGCTTAGCCTCGAACGCGCGCATGGCCTCGCGGAAGAGTGGCTCGGCGGCCTCGTGCTGCCCGCGACGGGCGTACAGCGTCGCCAGTCCCGTGCGCGTGACGGCGAGGCCGAGATCGTCGGCCGGCACCTCGCGCACGAGGATCGACTGCGCCCGCTCGAGCTCGGCGATCGCCCGCGCGGGGTCGTTCGCCATGCCGTGGAGATCGGTGCGGTTGAGCAGGATGTGGGCCACGCGGATGGAGCTGGCGCCGTAGACCCGCTCGGCCGCCGCCAGCGCTTCGTCGTAGCGAACGCGGGCCCCCTCGATGTCGCCGCCGAGGAGGCGCGCCACCCCCCCGTTGTTGAGGTCGGCGATCAGCCCGATGTCATCGCCGGCGCGGCGATGCAACGCCTCGGCGCGGTCGTACGACGCGATCGCGTCGTCGTTGCGGCCGGCCTCCCTCGCGGCGTCGCCGATCTGGCGATGGACCTCGCCGACCACCGGCGCATCGGGCCCGAACGCTGCGATGCGGATCGCGAGCATGCGCGCGAGCGATCGGGCGACCTCGTCGGTCCGCGACAGCTCGTTGAGGGTGCCGATGCGGTTGCCGAGCACCATGGCAGTGCTCGGGTGTTCTGCACCGCGCTCACGCTCCGCGTAGGCGAGCGCGCGATCGTGGACCGCGAGGGCCTCGTCGAAGCGACCGAGCCGCTCGAGCGCGAAGCCATGCAGCGACATCGTACGGATATGATCGCCGGCATCGAGCGCGTCGTGCTCGAGCTGGCGCGACGCCAGCTCGATGGTCTGCTCGTAGTCGTTGCCGAAGAACTCGATCTCCACCGCGGCGACCGCGAGTCGCTCGCGGCGCACCGCCGACCACTGCAGCTCGCCGGCCAGGCGCTCTGCCGAACCGAGCCAACGCCGGGCTTCCACGGTGCCCGCGGAAGTGCGACCGATCGCGCGGGCGAGCTGCAGCATCACGTCGGCCACCGCGTCGCGGCTGCCGTGGGCCAACGCCAGGTCGTGGGCCACGACCAGCTCCGCGACCGCGTCGCTCTGGCGCCCGAGATCGAGCAACGTCTCGCCCCGTCGACGACGCGCCTCGATCACGGGCCCTTCGAAGCCCTCGCGCTCGAGCTCGTGCACGAGAGCATCGAGCTCCGCCTTGCCGGTGGCGAAGCGTCCCGCGGCGACCTGCGCGACCGCGTGGTCGAGCTCGCCGGTCAGGCGATCATAGGCCTCGCGTCGCACCGGATCGAGCCGCTCGCGCTCGGTGGAGAGATCCACACGCCCACACGCTGCGAGGTCGGGTAGGGTCGCGAGCACGTTGTCGGCCCGCGCGATGGCATCGGCCTGCGACTCCTCGAGCAGCGCGATCACGGCGTCGAAGCGATGCCGCGCGCTGCCGAGGCAGTCCATGCGCTCGTCCAGGCGCTGCTCCGATTGCTCGCCGCGCACGCGCGTGGCCTCGCAGGCCGCCCGCGCCGCATCGCGCCAACCCTCGCGCCAGGCGTCGAGCGTCGGCAGCACGGTCCGCTGCGCGACCTCGCTGAGTGCCGGTAGATCGCGGCGCCAGCGCTCGGCGAGCGCGACGGCGCGCTGGGGCGACCAGCTGTCGTCGATCCCGCCGCCCGACGCGGCGCAGTCCGGCACCACCGCGCTCGGTGACGACAGCATCCCGCCCAGCCGCAGTAGTCCGAGTGCGACCACGACACCGGCGATCGCGAGCCACAGCGCGAGTCGCCGACGCCGACGCGGCGCGGGATCGAGGGCCCGCAGCAGCGCGCGCATGTCGGCGTGGCGCGCCGCGGGATCCTCGGAGAGCCCGCGCGCGAGCTCGACGTCGATCCACCGCGGCACCTCGTCGCTTGCGCCCTCGTGGGTGTCGGCCGTGCGCACGCCGGCGCGCGGCCGCACGCCGTGCAGCGCCTCGTGCAGCGCCACGCAGAACGCGAACTGGTCCGTCCGCGCGTCGGCGGGCTCACCGCGACGCTGCTCGGGTGCCATGTACGCCGGCGTGCCGACCCGGGCGCCGGTGCGCGTGCTCCGATCGTCGTCGCGCTCGTGGGGCAGCGAGGGCTCGCCGCGCTCGTGCTCGAGCGCGAGCCCGAAGTCGGCCACGCGCACGCGACCGTCGTCACCGATCATGAGGTTGTCGGGCTTGAAGTCGCGGTGAACGAGCCCGACGTCGTGGGCGGCGGCCAGCCCCAGCCCTGCCTCGCGGTAGACCGCGACGATGTCGCGCCAGCGACGTCGCTGCGCCCGCGCCCACTGGCGGGCGTTGGTACCCTCGACGAGCTCCATCGCGATGAAGCCGCGCGAGCCGTCGACGCCGACCTCGTGCACGGTCACCACGTTGGGATGTGACAGCCGCGCCATCGCCCGCGCCTCTCGCCACAGCCGCGCAGCGCGATCGCTGCGGCCGATCTCGTGCACCTTCAGCGCCACACGGCGTGACAGCACGCGATCGGTCGCCTCATACACCACGCCCATCGCACCAGCACCGAGCACCCGCAGCAGCACGTAGTTCTGGGCGACCACCGTCGAGGGTGGCAACGCGGCCTCGCCCAGCGGCACCGACGGCGCGGCGGCAACCAGGCGCAGCAGCGGATCGTCGAGCTCGTCATCGTCGTCGAGCGCGTCGTCGTCGCCGTCGGTCTTGGAGTCCATGGGTGCCGGTCCGGTGCGTGGCGCTCCGACCACGCGACCGCGGCCGCGATGGGGCGGCGCCGGGCAATGCGTGGCGGCCCGCGGCGGGCGAGCAGCCGATCCATGGAGGGTGCTCGCGGCGCGTGTGACCGCCGACGCGGTCGAATTTCTTGGTGCGCCGATCCTGCCACCCGGGCCGCTCTCGATCGGCGGTTGGCACCGTGCTAAGCCCTCGCGCGATGTCGCTGCGCCTCGGGTTCGCCTGCTTCCTCGCCGCTGTGCTGCCGTCTGCCTGCGGCGGCGGCACGAGCCCAGCCGCCGCCGTCGAGACGCCGCCGGCAGCTCCGGCCTCGACCACCGCGCACGGCGGCGCTGTGATGCCGCCGACCACGGCCGCACCGACGCCAGCGGCCGGCGCGGCCGTGGATCCCTGCGAGCTCGCCCGTCGCGAGGGCGGCAAGCTGCGGTGGTTCCACGACGACTACGCCGGCGCGATGGCCTGCGCGCGCAGCCGATCGCTGCCGTTGGCGATCGACATGTGGGCACCGTGGTGCCACACGTGCCTGTCGATGCAGGCCTACGTGTTGACCGACGATCGCCTCGCCGACTACGAGCGCCGCTTCGTGTTCCTCGCGCTCGACACCGATCGTGAGCACAACGCTGCGGTCGTTGCGAAGTTCCCTCCCGCCGCGTGGCCGACCTTCTTCGTGGTGTCCCCCGTCGACGAGAGCATCCAGGCACGCTTCGTCGGCGCCGCCACGGTGGAACAGTTCGCGCGCTTCCTCGACGACGGCGAGCGCGGTCACATGGCGCAGGGCGGCGCCGCCTTGCCGACGTGGGACGACGCGGCACGCCGGGGCGACCGCGCCTCGGCCGGCAAGCAATGGGCCGACGCCGCGGCTGCCTACGCCCAGGCCGTCGCTGCCGCGCCGGCCGACTGGCCCCGCGGTCCGGATGTCCGCGTGTCGTGGTTGGCCGCGCTCGTGCGCGCCCACGACGTCGAAGGTTGCGCGACCATCGCGAGCACGCAGCTCGACGCCACCGGCACCAGCGCGAGCGCGACCGACTTCTCGCTGCACGTGCTCGGCTGCGCCGACACGCAAACCGACCCAACGGTGCAGGCACGCCTGCGCGACGCGGTGGTCTCGCGACTCGACGCGCTCACGCGCGGGCACTCCGACGCGCTCACGGTCGACGACCTCTCCGATGCCTTGTTGGTGCTGCGCCAGGCGCTCGACGGCCTCGGCCGCGGTGAACTCGCGAAGCAAGCCGCGACGCGGCAGCGCAAGCTGCTCGACGAGGCCACCGCGAAGGCCGAGTCGCCGCGCCTCGCGATGACCTACAACTGGCCGCGCGCGGAGGTCTACGCATACCTCGGCGTTCCCAGCGAGCTGGTGCCGGCGCTCGAGCAATCCGTGAAGGATCTCCCCGACGAGTACGACCCGCCATACCGCTTGGCGTGGACGCTGCTGCAGGCGGGCGAGCCCGCGCGTGCGCGCGGCTACGCCGAGCAGGCGATCGAGAAGGCATATGGCCCGCGCAAGGCCCGGGCGCAGGGCATGCTCGCCGACATCGAGCACGCCGCGGGTGACGTCGAGGCCGAACGAGCCGCGCGGGCGGCAGCGGTCGCCACGCTCGAGGCGCTCCCGATCGACGCGCGGAACCCTGAAACGATCGCCAAGGCGAAGGCCGAGCTCGACGCGGTCGGCAAGCCGGCAGCAGTCGCGAAATGAGCCGGCAGCGCGTCGCGAGCGCGCAGCGTTCACGATCGCGCGCGAACTCGGCCGCGGCGTCCCAAGATGCCCCAGCCATGGTGCTCGGCCGGACGCCGCGACGGATTTCGTTGGTGCTGTCCGGCGCGATCGCTAGACTGGAATCCCACCCGCGGCGGCCGACCCGAGCCCGGTGAATCACGACATGAACGCCAGCTACATTCCCAAGTCTCTCCTTGCGTTCGCCCTCGCGACTGGCTGCACGATCCTCCCCGGCACGGCCCCCTCGGCTTGCTCCGAGGACAGCGAATGCGAGGACTTCTTCGGTCCCGGCTCCGCATGTCAGGTCGGCGGCACGTGTTCCGACCCCACCGGTACCAAGTCGCTGCAGCTCGGCCTCCTCTACGTGGGTCCGGTCGGCGACCACGGCTGGACCAAGACCCACGACGAAGGCCGCGCCTACATGCTCGAACAACTCGACGACGTGACGGCGATGTTCGCCCCGTCGGTGAGTGCAACCGATGCGCCGACCCGCATCGAAGAGTTCGTCGCGCGGGGTGACAACGTCATCATCGCCACGAGCTTCGATTTCCTCGTGCCCATACAGGCAGCCGCGCTCGACCATCCCGACCTGCAGTTCCTGCTGGTCAACGGTTTCCAGACCGGGCCCAATCTCGGCAGCTACTCGGGTCGAATGTATCAAGTGATGTACCAGGCGGGCTATCTCGCCGGCAAGATGTCGCAGAGCGGCCTCGTCGGTGTGGTCGGCTCGGTTGCGATCCCCGAGGTCGTCAGCCACACCAACGCCTTCGCGCGCGGCGTGCAGGCCGCGAATCCAGAAGGGCGCGTGATGATGCGTTGGGTGGATGCGTGGTTCGATCCCCCCACCGAGACCGCCGCCGCGAACGAGCTCGTGGACGCGGGCTGCGATGTGATCATGGGGCAGACCGACACGACCATCCCGATCGAGACCGCCAACATGCGGTCCACCAGCGAGACACCGATCCTCACGATCGGCTACGACAATGCCGACAGTTGCAGCTTCGCCCCCGAGACCTGCATGACCAGCGCCTATTGGAGCTGGGGACCCGTGCTCACCGACATCCTGCGGCGCATGCAGAACGGCAGCTGGGATCCCACGGAATACATCTGGACGCCGATGCTGCCGGATCCCGCGGAGAGCGTGGTCTACCTCTCGCCGATCAGCGATTCGCTCGTACCCTCGGCAATTCGCATCGAGGTCGAGGGATTGGTCGACGATCTCTCCACCAATACGCCGGAGGGGCGCATGTTCCCGTTCCGCGGCGGAGTCCTCGACAGCATGGGCATGCGCCGTTTCGGTGCTGGCGAGTATCCCAGCGACCACGACCTGCTCACCATGTGCTGGTTCGTCGATGGCGTGCTGAACACCGACGGCACGCCCGCCCAGGTGCCCAACGGCTGCCCTGGCGAATACTGAGTCGTGGACGCGCGCAAGGGCGGCCCGCGGAGTTTCACCGCGGGCGGCCCTGTTAGAGTCGCTTGATGTCGTCGTCGAGCTTCTGCACGGAGTGCGGCGGCTCTGCCCGCGCGGGCTTCTTGGGGGGCTTCTCGGCGGGCACCTCGGTGGGTGCCGGGGTGACCGCAGCTGACGGCGTCGACACGCCCGGCTTCGACGCCGGCCGAGCCCCACGCCCTCTTCGATCACGCGACTCGCGTGGTGCAGTGGCTGGGTTCGGTGACGCCGCTGCCACCATTTCGGGGGCCGCAGGCGCTGCGGCCTCCGCTGCGAGCGGCGGCGGGACGGCGGGCGCAGCAATGCACGCGGTATCTGGGGGCACGCCAGCACCCGGAACATCCGACGGCATGCGCGCCTGCGAGAGCAGTTCCTGCGCGCGCGCGTCACCGATCGCCCGGAGCGCCTCGGCCGCCTTCACGAAGGTGGCACATGGCGTGGTCGACTGCGCCGCCTGCAAGAGATCGAGCTCGAGCTGGACCCGCGCGTCGATCTTGGCACCGTGCCCAGCAGCGACCAATTCGTCGACCAGCGCGTGCCGCTGCGAGAACGCAGCCGCGTGCTCGAGCCGCCGCTCGTTCGCCAGCGCGAGAGATTGCAGGGTCTTGCTGAGCCCCGGTGTTGCTCCCTCGGGAGTCGCCGGCGATGCCGCGAGCGCGGCCGAGTCCGCGACGCCGCCCGGCGCATCGGAAGTGGGTGTATCGCGGGGCCAGAAAGCGATCGCAGCGACGACCATGCTGGCCAGCACACCGAGGCCGATGCCCCACGCCAGCTGGCTGCGCTGCCGGGGGATCTCCTGTGTCGCGTACGGCATCGTGGGGGTCGCGGTCGCGCCCGTCACACCGGTGGTCGAGGACAGCTGCGCTGGCGTCATCCGTCGCGGCGGCGGCGGCTCGCTGTGGGCGGCCGTGCACGCATCGAGATCGCGCAGCGCCTCCTCGGCCGTCATCCGATCGTCGGGGTTCTTGGCCGTGAGTCCGACGATCACGTTGATCAGCTGCGTCGGCACGCTCGCGCCGAACTGCGGCAGCGTCGAGTGGATCTGCAGCTGCAACACCTCGAAGGGATCCTCGCTGCGAAACGGCGGTACCCCATGGAGCATCTCGAAGAGCATGATGCCGACGGCGTAGAGGTCGCTGCGTGCATCGACCGCGAGGCCCATCGCCTGCTCGGGACTGGTGTACTCCGCACTGCCGATCTCGAGGTCGGCGAGGCTCACCGCGGCCTGCCGCAGCGCCGGCACCATCGCCGACCAGAAGTCGGTGATGCGGGCACCGGCGTCCTCAGCCGGCGGCACGATGATGCACTCGGGCTTCAGGTCACGGTGCACGCCACCGTGTCGGTGGACATGAGCGAGTCCGCGGAGCACCGCGGCCGCGATCGCGGAGGCGCGTACGGGCTCGATGCCGCCGTCGCCGATGACGTCGCGCAGGCGCTGTCCCGCGACGAACGGCATCACGGCGTAGATGAGGCCCTCGGGAAGCGTGCCAGTGTCGAGCACCGAGACGCAGTTGGGGTGCTCGAGTCGCGCGAGGAACCGGACGATCTCCGGGAAGCGCTCGGCGCCCTCCGACGCCGTGTCGCACGTCTTGATCGCGACCTCGCGGTTGAAGCGAGTCTCGATCGCGAAGTGCAGCATGCCGTGCTCACTCGCGTGGAGGCGACGGACGAGCTGGTAGCGACCGTCGAGAATGGCGGTGTTGCGGCGCGGCACCGAGCCCTGGGGGCTGAGGTTGGAGGCCATGGTGGGGACCATCATCGCACAGCTGCCTGGCCGTCCGGCCATTCGAACGGCAAGAAGGACAGCGCGCGAAACGCAGTGGTGGGCGTCTGTGCGATGTTCAGCCCGCGCCCGATGGGTTGACGGCGACCGGCCGCGCCGCTTATGAGCAAGCGCAGAGGTGCCGCAGCGACAGAAAGATCGGAATCCCGGCACGCTCGGCCGCTACCAGCTCCTGCGCCGCATCGCCGTGGGCGGGATGGGCGAGCTGTTCCTGGCGCGCGCGAGCTCGTTCGGTGGCTTCGAGAAGCTGGTCGCGATCAAGCGGATCCTCCCGATCCTCGCCGAGCAACCAGCCTTTGTGGCGATGTTCCTCGACGAGGCACGGGTCGCCGCGACCCTCGAGCATCCCAACATCGTCCATGTCGCCGACCTGGGTCACGCCGGCAAGGACTACTTCTTGGTGATGCCCTACCTAGAGGGCGGTGATCTGGCGCACCTGCGACGGCGGCTCGCGGCGCAGCGGCGCACGCTCCCGGAGGCGCTCGCCGTGCACATCGTGACCGGGGTCGCGTCGGGCCTCGACTACGCCCACGCCAAGCGTGACCGCGATGGGCGGCTGATGGGCCTCGTCCACCGCGACGTGTCGCCAGAGAACATCTTCGTGACGTTCGAGGGCGAGGTGAAGCTGCTCGACTTCGGAATCGCACGAGCAGCCCAAGTCGCGTCGCACACGGACGTCGGCACCCGACGCGGCAAGGCGCGCTACATGTCACCCGAGCAGGCGCATGGGCAACCCCTCGACGCCCGCAGCGACATCTTCGCGCTCGGGGTGGTGCTGTACGAGCTCACGACGGGAGCGCTCCCCTTCGATGCCGAGAACGATCTGGCCGTGCTGGCGCGAATCGTGGCTGGAGCACCGATCCCGCCGTCGCAGCACATCGCAGGCTATCCCCGCTCGCTCGAAGCGATCGTGATGCGCGCCCTCGAGACGGACCCTGCGCGCCGCTTCCAGAGCGCCGCAGAGTTCCGCGACGCACTGCGCCAGCACAGTCGAGCGCGCCAGGAGATGCCGTCGTCCGTCGAGCTGGGTGCGTTCGTCATCGACGCGCTCGCAGGCGAGAGCGCGGACGGGGCGTCCCACCAAGAGCGCAGCTCCGGCAGCGAGCTGCCGCCGCCGCCGATGACCGGCGCACTGCAGTCTCAGCCGCCGCCGTCGGGCCGCCGGGCTTCGCCTGCGGCGGCGACACCTTCGTCGGCCGCACCAACGACCGGCGCACCCGCTGCGCGACGGAGGTGGCCGGGTGTCGCCATCGCAACGCTCGGTGTCGCCGTGGTCGTCGGCGCGATCGCGTACGCGGTGTCGCGTGCTCCGACCGAGACCGCCGCTTCGGCGGCGTCCAACCCCGAGCAGCCGCCGCCCGGCGAGGCCTTCACCGACGCCCAGCTGCAGCAGCTGTTGGCGATGGTCAACACCAGCTCACTCGCGGGCAACCTCGCCTTCGACGAGCGTACCGAGGCGCTCCGGCAGCTGCGCGCGTCCGGATGGGGCGAGCGCATCGACGAACCGCTGCAGCATGCCCTCGATCTCCTGCAAGCCAACCAGAGCTCGCGACCGTGCGCCACGTTCGACGCCGCCCTCACGATCATCGAGCAGGTTCCCATCGGCTACTTCGCCGATGCCCTCGCGCAGGCGACCGTGCCCAACGCTGGTCTCGCCGACCGCGATTGCCATGATCTCGAGGCCCGTCGCCTCAGCGCACTGGCACTCGCGCGCGCAGCCAGGCGCTAGCGCGACGATTCGCGCGATCCCCAGCTCAGAATCGCGCCGTGAAGCCGCCGAAGCTCGGTGCCACGCGTGCCTGTCCACCTGCGGCGCGGCGACGGCCGGCGTTGGTGGCGATCACCGCGATCGCGGCGACCGCCAACGCGCCGCCGACCGACAACACGACGATGGCGGCCGTACCGAGCTTCCCGCCCGAGCGCAGCTGGTCGGCGCCGTCGCCCGTGCAGAGGCGCCGCCCCTGCGCCTCCTGGCACGCATCGGCACCAGCACTGTTCCGACGCGAGGCGACGATCGCCAGGGCGCCGCCAGTGGCGAGCAGCGCAACCGATGAGCCGAGCAGTCCCCAAGCAGCGGGCGACATGACCTTCGGCTTCCGCGACGACTTGGGCTCGACATCGCGAGGTGGCGATGACGCTCCGCCCGTGGACGCGTCGCCGCTCTCGATCGTCGCCGCAGGCTCTCGCGCCGCCTGCTGTCGCTTGCGGATGCTATCGATCTTCCGATCGACCTGTTCGTACTCCGCCTCCGGTGCCACCGCGCGGTAGCGTTGGAAATACTCGAGCGCGCTGTCCAGCTCGTCGAGCCGGTCGAAGCACATGCCGAGGTTGTAGAGCAGCTGCGGCTCTCCGATGAGATCGAGTGAGGCCTTGAACGCCTCGATCGCGCCGCGATAGTCACCTGCGTCGTACTTGGCGGTGCCGTCGTCGTAGAGCGCAAGCCCGCGGGTGCGGCGGGCGTCGTCGGCCGGCTCCTCCTGCGCGTCACCTTCGGTACGACTGCGCGCCGCGGCGTGGGCGGGCACGGGTACGTCCGCAATCCCCATCGCGAACACGAGCGGCACGGCGAGGGAGTGGAGGGGTCGAAGACCAAGGGGACGCATCGTCACGTCATCCTATCGGCGGTGCCGGGGTCGTGAACGGAAATCAACGCGATCCCCCGCGGTCGAGGCGCGCCCACGACGACCGGTGGGTCACTCCACTCCGGCGTCGGCCCGCGTACCCCACGCAGGGCGAGGCATTTCGCCCCTTACCTTACGTCACGCAGCCTGGTCACGGCATCGACGTGAAAAACGCCCAGGTCTGGTCGGCCCAGTCGGCCGGCCACGCGTGACCAAGCCCCTCGTACTCGCATGCGATCACCGGCTCGTCGCAGCCCTGGTAGGCGACGCATGGGGCAGGGTCGATCGGTGCAGGCTCGAGCTGGCAGCCGTGCTGATCGCGGTAGTACGCGATGGTGTCGGCGAACATCTGCGGCGGGTAGGCATCGTTGGTCGCGTACGTCATGCGAAACGCCGGACGCTCGGTGTCGGGGCACGCCGCGGGGTACTGCGAGGGGTAGAACTCGGGGCCGGAGGCCGGCGCGATCGCCCGCACGACGTCGCCGCGGCAGCACGCGAGCGCCTGGCACATGTCGCCGCCCCAGCTGAACCCGGCGGCGAAGATGCGATCGGCATCGATGCAGTACTCGCTCGACAGCGTGGCGACCATCGTGTCGAAGAACTCCATGTCGTACTCCTCGCAGACGCCATCCCAGCCCACGCCGAAGTCCATGTACGGCAGACCGTCGGGGAACACGAACACCGCCTGATCCTGGGCCCCGTCGACCCACTGCAGGCCCATGCCTTGGATGCCCTGCCCGCTGCCGCCGTTGCCGTGGAAGACGAACACCAGCGACAGCGGCGCGCTGGGATCGATGCTCGCGGGCGCATCGACGATGTAGCTGCGATCGACACCCGCGATCATCACGTTGCGCGCGGTCTCACCGGTGGCCGCGGACGCGTTGCCACAGCCGGGGCTCACGTCGCCGCCGCTGCTGCCGTCGTCGCTCGCGTCGGCGGTGGTGCTCGCGCTCGACGCTGTGGTGCCGCTGTCGGCGTCGCCCGTGGTCATGCCGGAGCTCGCGGTCGTCGCGGTCGTGCTCGCGGTCGTGCCCGCGGTGGTCGACGTGCTCGGCGGGCCGGTGACGCTGCCGGTGCTGCCACCATCTGTGTCCGCGGCGTCCGGCGCTGCGCCACACGCCAGCATCGACGACGACATCACCCACGCGAACCCTCGAGTGCGAACGACCATGCCGCGATGCTACCGCGACGGCAGCGATGCGCGCGCGAGCACGTGGGGCACCGTCGTTGCGCTCGCGCGCCGCGGCCATCGCCACAGCTCGACGCCACCGCGCGCCGTGTCGATCGACAGGCACTGGCGCTCACCGCCGCTGCAGGTGCCGCAGTTGCCGTAGACGACCCCTGGCCATGTGTGGAGCTCGGCCGCGTGCGTGTGCCCCATGACCACCAGATCCGCCTCGAGCCGGCGCGCGAGCGACAGCGCGCCGCGGGCATAGGGGCCGTGCGCGCCGCCGAAGCGGGCGTGCTTGATCGCGACGTCACGCCGCTCGAGCCAGCTCGCCAGCGCGACCGCACCGAGCCGTCGCAGCGTGCCGGTGGTGTAGGTGCCGGCGTCCGCCAGCCACTGCGCACCACGGGCCACGGGATCGAACTGATGACCGTGGGTGAACACCAGCGCGACGCCGTCGGCCTCGAGCCGCAGCGTCGTCGGGGCCGCGATCGCCTCGGCGGCCACGAGATCGTGGTTGCCGTGCACGTAGTCGACGCCCGCGAGCAGCTCCGGCAGGCGGCGCCGCGCGGCGTGCAGCGCTACGGCCCGCGAGCCCGGCCACCAGCCGTGATCGGTCTGGAACACATCGCCGACCAGCACCACGCGATCGTGGGACTGGCGCAGATGGTCGAGCCACGCGATGAACGCAGCGGGCGCATGACCGAAGCCGTCGCGCCCCGGCGTCACACCGATGTGGATGTCGGAGAGGGCAGCGACACGCATGGGGCTCGGACCACGGACCTCTCGACTCGCGTTCGCCCGCGGCGCCGCGGTCGAGTTGGCGCCGCGTCGGGCGTGGCTCAGGCCGGCGGCCAGCCGCAGCGTGAGATCTGCGGGTTGATCATCACGCACTCCATGCCGTCGGGACAAGCCGCGTCGCCGGCACAGTTGAGCGCACAGGCCATGTAGAAGTTGGAACACTCGACGACGCTCGTGCCGCTCTCGGTCGCGGGACAGGCATCGGCGTTGTCCATGCAGTCGGCGCTGCACCAGTGCTCGCCGCCGGGCAGCTCGTGGCAGCTCTCGCCCTCGGGGCACGCGGGGTTCTCGGGGTCGGAGTAGTCGCAGGGTCCGTAGGCCACTGGCCCGCCGCCGCCGCTCGACGAACCGCCCGACGATCCGCCACCGCTCGAGCCCGAGCCGGTCGCGTCGGTGGTTCCGGAGCTGTCCGCCGCGGTCGTCGTCGCGTCGGTCGTGGTGGTGGTGCCATCGGTCGTGCTCGCCGTGGTCGTCGCGCTGTCGGTCATGCCCGTCGCGCTGGTCGTGGCGGTCGTGCTGGTCATGGTCGCCGACGTGCCCATGCCGTCGGTGGTCGAGCCGCTGCTGCTCGAGCTCTCGTCGTTGGTCTCACCGGTTTTTCCACAGGCGAGCACGAGGGAAATGGTCAGTAGTGCAGTCAAGCGCATGGCAAGGTCCTCCAGAATTCCAAGTTACCAGGTCACGCCGCCGGGTGGAACCTTCGCACCGCGCCACGACGGCGGTGGTCGAGATCGCGCGGTGGGGCTTCACCCGGCGAGCGACTCGGTGACGCTGGTGGAATCCACTTCGATGGCCGCGGCCGGCAGCAGGCTGCCGCGGAGCTCGAGCGGATCGGTGGCGTCGAAGTGCGGCGCGGCGGTTGTGTGCGATCCAGCGTTCGAGGCCTCGCGACGGAGCTTCCGCAGCAGCGCGACCGCGTCGGGTAGGGCGTACTGCTCACCGTCGAAGCCCGCGACGAAGCGACCGCCCCGCAGCTCTCCGCGGGCCTCCAGCACGCGACACGCACGGGCGATGTCACGCCACGGCACGGGTAGTCGCTCGCGCGCGAGCGAGCGACGGAAGATCACGCCGGTCCGTTGCAACACGGTGCGGGCGGCGAATTCCGCCAGCGCGGCGGGCTCGGTGCCGGCGATCGGACCGGCGAGCTCGGCGTCATCGAGCGCAACCGCGGGCAGCTCGGCCTCGAGCAGACTCCACCGCCCGTCGTGGGCACCGGCGCGGCGCGAGTCGTCGAACAAGCGGCGCAGGCCGCCGAACGAGTCGCACGTGACCCGCCCCGACGCGACCAGCTCGCCCAGGCCCTCGTCGACCAGCTCGAGCGGCTGGCGGATGACACGGGCGAGGTCCTGCGCGAACGAGGCACCGCGGGCGCGCAACGCCTCGAGCACCAGGCGTGCGATCAGCGATGGCTCGGGTCGGTCGGTGGCCTGCGCCATCGCGATCCACAGGTGCAGCTGCGCACGCGGCACGATCGCCACCGGCGTGCGACGCACGGGCGTGCGCGCAGCCCCCCACAGGCGCACCCACGCGAACTCGCCCGAGCGTGTGACCTCGTCGAGCCACTCGGGGCGATAGCCCTGCACGCGCGCCGCCAGCACGTGTTGCTCCCAGGCGCCGGCGGGCACCTCGAAGCCCGCGAGCTGCGTGAGCGCCTCGGCGACACCGCGGGTGCCCGTACGCCGGTGGCCGGGCTCGGCGTGTTGCCACCGCACCAGGAAGCGCGCGAACGCGGCGGCGCTCACGGGCTCGATCTCGCGGCGCAGGCGATCGAGGGTGTAGCGATGGACGCGGGCCAACAGTCGTCGATCGCACCACGCGAGCGCGCCGTCGATGCGCGCCCGCATCACGCCGCCGGCGGCCTCGAGCGCGAGCAGATGCGCCTCGTCGTCGCTGCCGGGTGCGACCACCACGGGCCCGAGCGCGGCGAGCCGCCCGGCCCACACCTGCTGGGGATCGCGGGCGGCCTCGACCGCGAAGATGCGATCGCCCTCGTAGACGATGCGGCGCTGCGCGGCGAGCTCGTCGATCCACGGCTGCCACGGCGCGGCCTCCTGCACCGTCACGTAGCCCATCCAGCACAGCGCCTCGTGCACCTGCTCGTGGTCGTGGGGGTCGGGCCACGCCTCGTCGCGCACCCGGGCGATCGCCTCGGGGTCGAGTGCACCGAGATCGTCGGCCGTGCGCACGTCGAGCGTGCGACGGGTCATCACCGCGTGGGTGCGACGCTCCTCGAGCGGCGCGTCGTCGAGGAAGGTGTACGGCGCGCTGTTGAGGATGCCGCGGGCGAACGGCGACGGCTCTGCGGTATCGACCGCGACCCGCTCGATGCTGCCGTCGGCGAGGCCACGCAGCAGCGCGAGCATGCCTTCGCAGTCCATGGCTTCGATGAGACAGTCCTCGACCGTCTGTCGCACGATCGGGTGCGACTCGGGCACCTCGATCGGTCCGCCCGGCAGCGTCTCCGGGCAGGCCAGCGCCGCCGGGAACGCGCCGACCAGCAGGTCGTCGGCCTTCATGCGCACCAGCGCGGCAGGCAGCTTCTTGCCGCCACGGGTGCGCTCGAGCAACAGCGAGCGCTGGCTGTTCCAGCGCCAGCGACTGGTGAACATCGGGGTCGGCAGGATCGCCTGCACCAACACGTCGCGCGCGGTCTCGGCGTGGAGATAGTCGAACACGTCGTCGAGCGGGAAGCTGTGCTGCATGCCCAGCGAGATGACGATGGCCTCCTCGTTGGCCGCGGCCTGGAGCTCGAAGCCGAAGCCCACGCAGAACTTCTTGCGCAGCGCGAGGCCCCAAGCGCGGTTGATGCGGGAGCCGAACGGCGCGTGCACGACCATCTGCATGCCGCCGCTCTCGTCGAAGAAGCGCTCGATCACGACCCGCTGCTGGGTCGGCACGCAGCCCAGCGCGTTGCGGCCCGCGATCACGTACTCGGCGATCTGCAGCGCCCCCTCGGCGCACAAGCCTTCGCCACAGTGCTCGCGCAGCCACGCGATTGCGGCGTCGAGATCGCCCTCGGCACCGGCTGCGTGGGCCGCACCGTCGCGCAGCTCGGCGATCGCCCAGGACAGCTCGCGCGTGCGCCCGGGGGCCTCACCCAGCCAGAACGGCACCGACGGCGGCTGGCCCTTGGCATCGGTGACGCGCACGGTGCCGGGCTCGACCCGGGTGATCCGCCACGATGCGTTGCCGAGCTGGAAGATGTCTCCTGCCGACGACTCGGTGGCCCAGTCCTCGTTGACGGTGCCGACCAGCGTGCCTTCGGGCTCGAGCTTCACCTGATAGTCGGCGGTGTCGGGGATCGCCCCGCCCGAGCCCAGCGCGACCAGGCGCGCGCGGGCGGTCGCCATCAAGCGCCCGCCGACGCCATCGCGGTGCAGCAGCGAGCGACGACCGTTGTCGGCGTGCAGCGCCACCAACTGGTCGAACGCGTCGTCGGCGAGCCCGCGGTAGGGCCACGCACGGCGCAACGCTTGGCGTAGTTCGGCCTCGGGCCACGGCTGCGCCACGCACTCGGCAACCATCTGCTGCGCGAGGATGTCGAGCGGCGCCGGCGGGGTCGCGGTGCGGTCGAGCAGCGACTGTCGCACGCAGGCCAGCAGCGCCGCCGACTCGACCAACTCGTCGGTGGTGAGCGGGAAGATGCGGCCCTTGGGCGTGCGCGACAGCGCGTGCCCCGAGCGGCCGACCCGCTGCAGCGCGGTCGCGATGCTGCGCGTGGCGCCGATCTGGATCACGAGGTCGACGTCGCCGATGTCGATGCCGAGCTCGAGCGACGCGGTCGCCACCAACGCCCGCAGCGCGCCCGACTTCAGCTTCTGCTCGGCCGCCAGTCGACGCTCGCGCGAGAGGCTGCCGTGGTGGCTGCAGACCACGTGCTCGCCCAGCCGCGGCGCGAGCACCCGCTCGAGGTGGGCACCCACGCGCTCGGCGAGCTTGCGGGTGTTCACGAACACCAGCGTCGTGCGGTGCTGCTCGATGAGCGCGCCGATGCGGGCGTAGATCTCCTCCCATTGCTCGTGCGAACACACCGTCTGCAGCGACGACGGCGGCAGCTCGATTGCGAGGTCGAGCGCGCGGAAGCTGCCGGCGTCGACGAGCGAGCACGCACGCCCTTGCCCGACCAGGAACGCGCCGACCTCGTGCAGCGGCTTCTGCGTGGCCGACAAGCCGATGCGTTGGGGTGCGCGGCCGGTCAGCGCTTCGAGCCGCTCGAGCGAGAGTGCCAGGTGCGCGCCCCGCTTGTCTCGACACAGCGCGTGGATCTCGTCGACGATCACCGTGCGGATGTCGGCCAGCAAGGCGCGACCACCCGCCGAGGTCAGCATCAGATAGAGCGACTCGGGCGTGGTCACGAGGATGTGCGGCGGTCGCCTCGACATCGCCGCGCGCTGCGAGGCCGGGGTGTCGCCGGTCCGCACCTGCACGCGCAGCTCCGGCAGCGAAGGATCGAGCGCGGCGATCTCGGCGAGCGGACGCTGCAGGTTGATCTGCACGTCGTTGGACAACGCGCGCAGTGGCGACACGTAGAGCACCTGCGTGGTGTTGGAGAGCGAAGTGCCCTGCCGCAGCAACGCGTCGATCGCCGAGAGGAACCCCGCGAGCGTCTTGCCCGAGCCGGTCGGGGCCGCGATGAGCACGTGCTCACCGGCCTGGATGCGCGGCCAACCCTCGGTCTGGGGCGGCGTGGGCTCGCCCAGGCGCGCGCGAAACCAGCCCGCGACCGCCGGATGGAACCCCATGAGCGCCGACATACTGCGCATCCTAGCAGAGCCGGCCGCCCGATCCCCTGGCCGCCAATGCGCTCGAATCGTTGTAGTTCTTCATTTGACCGACTGACCAGTCAGTGCTACTCCCAAAGTCGACCGGTCGGCCAGTTTGGTTTGGCCGCCTCCAGGGGACCGTCCATGACTCGCGCCGCAACTCGCTACGCACCCCAGGCCTTGGGCCTGACCCTCATTGCACTCGCCGGGGGCTGTGGCTCCGACGACGCCGCGGACGACGGCGCCGCGCAGGACCGCGTCACCTTCTACGAACACGCGCTGCCGGTGCTCAACGAGCACTGTGGTGGATGCCACCAAGAGGGGGGCATCGCGCCGTTCTCGACCGGCGACTACGCGACCAGCAAGCAGTGGGCCGCGGCGATCGTGGAGTCGACCCAGTCGCGCACGATGCCGCCCTTCGGCGCCAACAACGACGGCAGCTGCAACGAGTTCACCCACGCGCGCTGGCTCAGCGACGACGAGCTCGACACGTTGGCGAGGTGGGCCGAGCAGGGCGCACTCGAGGGCGAGCGGCCGGCACAGATCCCGCAGCCGCCGGCGCTGCCGACCCTCGTCGGCGAGGGCATCGAGGAGCTGCACACGCCGCAGTACCAGCCCCTCGGCGAGGCCGGGGCCGGCTCCGAGTACGAGGACTACCAGTGCTTCCTGCTCGATCCAGGCCTCGATCGCGATCGCTACGTGGTCGGCTTCGAGGTGCTACCGGGCAACGACCGCATCGTGCACCACGTGCTCGGCTTCCGCGTGAACCCCAACGTCTTCGACAACGCCAAGACGATGCAGGCGCTCGACGACGCCAGCCCCGACCAGATCGGTTGGGACTGTTTCGGTGCGGCCGGCGACGACGTGTTCGTCGACAGTGTGCCGGTGACCTGGGCGCCGGGCACCGGCGCGGTGAACTTCCCCGAGGGTACCGGCATCCCGTTGCTCGCGGACGACGTGCTGGTGGTGCAGGTGCACTACAACCTCGCCGAGACCGCGGGCACCGACACGACCACCGTCCGCCTGCAATACGCCGACGAGGTCGAGCGCCCCGCGGTGCAGTCGCTGTGGGATCCCTTCCTCTACTCGACGATCTTCGGCGGCGAGCCGGCCAGCCTGCCCGCGGGCCAAGAGCACGCCACCTACGCGTGGAACGAGCAGATCTCGACCATGACCAACCTCGCGCCGAGCGGTGAGGTCGACATCTACGGCGTCCTGCCGCACATGCACAAGCGCGGTCGCACGATGTCGATCCAGCTCGAGCACGACGGCGAGATGTCGTGCGCTGCCGACGTCGATCGCTACGACTTCAACTGGCAGACCGCGTACTTCCTGCAGCAGCCGATGGTGGCCAACGCGACCGACCGCGTGCACGTGACGTGCGACTGGGACACCCGCGGCGATCTCCAAGCCGTGACGCCGGGCTTCTCGACCGCCAACGAGATGTGCCTCATCGGGCTCTACGTGGTGCCGCGCTAGGCCCCGTGGACGAAGCGATGCACGAGCGCGGCCGCATGCGCTGCTGCTAGACTTTGGCCGCATGCGCTGCGCATCCCTCCTTGTGACCGCGGCGTGGGCCTGCACGCCCACGGCGTCGTCGAGTCCGCCTTCGGCGACGCCGCAGCCAGCCATGCACGTGGTCGCGCCGCCCACGAGCCAGCCCGAGGCGCCCACGCCGATCGCCGCGTCGCCGCGCGGCTGCCGGCTCACCGCCGGCGATCACGAGCTGGATCTCGAGGTCGCCGGCGCCCCGCGCCACCTGCTGCTCGAGGTGGGCGACGAGGTCCGATCGACGCCACCGGTCGTGTTCGCGTGGCACGGCTTCGGCGACAGCCCATGGTCCGCCAAGGCGTCGCTCGCATCGGAGCCGGGCTGGCGCGACGCGATCATCGTGGCGCCACAGGGCGGCCCACGGACCTTCGATCAATTCGGCCCGAAGCCCCGCGCGGGCTGGCAGGTGCACGCCGGTGAGCTCGGCGATCGCGACCTGGCGTTCTTCGACGCGATCGTCGCCGAGCTCGCGCGGCTCGACTGCCTCGATCGCAGCCGCGTCTACAGCACCGGCTTCTCCAACGGCGGGTTCTTCACCAACGTGCTGGCGTGCCACCGCTCCGAGGTGCTGGCCGCGGTCGCACCCGCTGGCGGCGGCGGGCCGTTCGAGACCTGCGACGGGCCGCGGATCCCGACGCTCATCACCCACGGCCGCAAGGACGGCGTGGTGCCGTTCGCGATGGCCGAGACGTCGCTGACGCGCTGGGCGGCCCGCAACGGCTGCTCGGCCAAGCCCAAGGCGCCCACACAGGGCTGCAGCGTCGTCCCCGGCTGCGATGCCGACGCGCCGGTCGAGATGTGCGCGTTGGCGATCGATCACGTGTGGCCCGAGGGGCAGTCGCGGCGCGTGACCGAGTTCCTGCGACGCTTCCGCAAAGCGACGAAGGGACCCGCAGCCGCCGTAGGCGGCCACGGATCCCCGTCGTAGCTCGAGCCGACGTCGCGTGACGCCGGCGCAGGGCTCAGCCCATGCTGTCGTTGCCGGTGCTCGCGTCGTCGTCGTCCGAGTCGTCGTCGTCCGAGTCGTCGTCGTCGCCCTCGGTGTCATCCGAGTCGTCGTCGTCGCAGTCGGTGTCATCGTCGTCCGAGTCGTCGTCGTCGTCGTCGTCCGAGTCGTCGTCGTCGTCGTCCGAGTCGTCGTCGTCGCCCTCGGTGTCGTCGTCGTCCGAGTCGTCGTCGTCGCCCTCGGTGTCATCCGAGTCGTCGTCGCCCTCGGTGTCGTCCGAGTCGTCGTCGTCGCCCTCGGTGTCGTCCGAATCGTCGTCCGAGTCGTCGTCCGAGTCGTCGTCGACGCCGCCGTTGCGGTCGGAGCTGCTGCCATCGCCGATGCGCTCACAGCCCGGCAGGCCGAAGCCCAGCAGAGCGACGACGCCGAGGACGCGGGTGAGGTTCCAAGCTTCGGAGGTCTTCGAGATCTTCATGGTCGGGTGTCCCTCGCCAGCAGCCGTCGGTCGAATCCGCTCCGGTGCTCGCGTGCCCTGGGATGCCCGAGCCTGCGCCTCGTTACAGCTCGGGGAGGCTTTTTTTCGTCGCACCCGAGGCCGTTGAACCGCGCGTAGGCAGGCCTACGGCGGCAACAAGCGGCGAATCATCGATGGGGATCGAGGCGCGCGCGCTCGGCCTCGGCGCGGTACGAACCGCGCGGAAGCTCGACCAGGTAGCGCTCCCAGCACGACGACGGCTCGGCCGCGGTGCGGCACAGACCCGCCCGCGCGTCGTCGACGTAGCGACCGCGGGGAAACGCCCGCAGGTAGCCACGCCACCGCTTGGCGAGGACAGCCGTGTCGCCGCGCTGGGCCGCCAGCGCGAACAGATCGCCCCACGCGAGCTCGGCCAGCATCGATCCGCCGGCGACGCGCGTGACCTCGAGATAGAGCGACTCGGCGAGCTCGCGATCGCCAGCGCGCCACGCCGCCGCAGCGCGATCGCCGAGTTCGCGGGCGCGGTTCGCCGGCACGGCCGCCCGCGGTCGCGCGCGCATGCTCGGCGCAGCCGGGCTCGCCGGTGCCACCGCCGGCTGCACCACCGTCGGGGTCGACGACGCGACACGAGGCGGCATCGAAGCGAGCTCGCGTCGCTGGACCAGCGCGTCGGCGGCATCGACCCCGCGCTGGTGATGGGCCTGCGTGGGCGCGGGTGCGGGCCCGGCCTCGCGCAGCGACCCGTCGGGCACGATGCCACCGAGGGCCGCGACCACCGCGGCCGCGGCCAGCGTCACCGCGGCCACGAGCGGCCAGCCGCGACGCGCTCGGGGTCGCAAGGCGGGAATCGGCTGGGCGCGACGCGCCTCGATCGTTCGCGCGAGTGCGGCTCGGGCCGCGAGCACGAGGGGATCGAGCAGCGCATCGTGGGGCTGGGCATCGGCGTGCCGCACTGAACGAATGTCGATGACCTGTGAGCAGCCCTGCTCCACCGCGACGAACCCCATCGCACGTGCCCGCGCGACGACCCTCGAGAAGTCGCGCCGTGCATCCGCGATCGCGGGGGGAACCGCCCCGTGGACGCACTCGACGAGCACGTCCAGCGGGGCGGTAAGCTGTGAACGAGGGGTCATGGGCCAAGCTTCGAGCGCGGAGCACAACCCCTCGCCGCCGTCGATGACCGCGCGGGGTGGCTCCAATGCCCCTGTTGCGCCGACGTGCTTCTGATTACGTGTGCGGCTTCGCGTTCACGCGCGCAGAGGTTCCCGGCACGCGTGAGGGGGACCGCACGCGGCCACGCGGCCGGCGGGCCCACCCTTCTGGCTTTCGCTGTGGCAGGTTCCGGTGCGGAAATGCGAGTCCCTTGCGGACGCGCGACCTGCCCTGGGCCTGACGACCCGCGACCCCGCGGACCACTGGAGACAACGACGATGAACCGCAAGCTTGCTTCCTCTCTGTTTGCCCTCGCCCGCATCGGCGCCCCCATGGCGCTCGTCCTCGCCGGCGGCTGCGCCACCACCGACGACGGCGACGACACCAACGCCACGACGATCAGCACCAGCGTGTCGACGACGATGACGACCACCGACAGCGACAGCGGTGAAGGCAGCACCTCGGGCGGCGGCACCGCATCGACCACGGCGTCGACGACCGCGACCTCGACCGATCCCACCATCGACCCGACCACCGACAGCAGCGGCGGCAGCCAGTGCTCCGCAACCGACGAGTGCATCGACGACTCGATGTGCAACGGCGGGTCGTGTATCGAGTGCGTGTGCATCGGCGGTGGCGAGACCGGCGCGACGATGAGCGACTACAACGCCTGTGACATGTGCGGCGCCGGCGAGACGCCGATCTCGATCATGGGTCTCGACGGCTTCTGCTTCTGCTCGCCCACGTGTGATGGTGCGATGTCGGCGTGCCCGGAGCCGACCAGCGGCGGCGGCACGCCGGTCTGTGCGCTCGGCACCGACGCGATGAACCCGACGCAGTGCGTCGTGATCTGCATGGACGACTCGATGTGCCCGACCGGTGGCACCTGCCAGGTGCTCACGACGCCGCAGGGCGACGTCGGCCTGTGCACGCACCCGACGCCGATGTGATGATGGCTCGCGTGGGTCCGGAGGAGCGCGCCGCGTTCCTCCGCACCCGCTACGCGATGTGCCAGAGCGACTCGGCCCTCGCGCGCACCTTGGCGATGCGCTCCGGGTACGACGGCAACGCCCGCACGGGCGCGAGCACCGGGCAGTGCTCGAGCCAGTCGACGTCCATGAGGGTGTCGTCCACCGCACGACCGACGAACTCGTCGGCGACCTCGGGGCGGCCGAGCACCCCGGCGGTCTCGGCAGCGAGCTGACAGACCAGCGCACGGAAGCGGGGGCTGAGCGCGTGGAGGCGCTGACGCAACGCGTCGAGCAGCGTGTCGTGGGCGACGTCGTCGAAGTACGTCGCGAACAACAAGTCGACGAAGGTCGAGGCCTCGCCGACGCGGTCGTAGCCCTCGCGGAGCTTCAGCAGGGTCTCGCGATCGCCTCGCCAGCTCGCGATGCGGGCCCGCAGACCGACGACCGCGATGTCGCGCGCGTCGTCGCGCTGGGCCAGCTCCGCGAGCACCGCGTCGGCCCGCGCCGAGTCGCCGCGGAGCTCGTGGTAGCGCGCCTCGTAGATGAGCAGCCGCGAGTTCACCGGATCGAGCTCGTAGGCGAGCCGGATGTGACGAATGCCCTCGACCGCTCGACCAGCCTCGCACTGCAGCGAGCCCAACACCTCGTGCGCAGCTGCGAAGGTCGGCGCAATCGCCAGCGTCTGCACCAACTCCGCGGCCGCGGTCTTGTAGTCGGCCTGCTGCATCGCCAGGCGGGCCGCGGCAAGGTGGGTCTCGGGCATGCCGGGCGCGTGCTCGAGCGCCTCGGCGACCGCTCGCTCGGCTCGCTCGCGGCGCCCCGCGGGCGCACCGCTGGGGACGAACCAAGTGCGCTCGGCCGCCACCGCACGGGTGGCGATCGCGGCCTTGAAGTGCGGTGCGATCGCCAGCGCGCGCTCGAGCAACGCGATGGCGCCGTCGCTACCGTCACCCCCCGCGTCGACCCGGCGTAGCGCCGCGCGTCCGCGCAGATACAGCTCGATCGCCTCGGCCGGCACGTCGCCGGCAAGATCACCGACGAAGAGCTCGACGCGCAGCGTCTCGGCCACGCGCTTGGCAACGCGGTCCTGCAGCTCGAACACATCGCCGAGCTTGCCGTCGAAGCGGTCGCTCCAGGTCTGCACGCCGGTGCTGGCGTCGACGAGCCGCGCCGAGATGCGGATGCCATCGCCGCCGCGCTGCACGGTACCGTCGATGAGGGTGTCGACGCCGAGGTCCCGCGCAAGCATGCGTGGATCGACGTTGGGATCGAGGCCGGCGGTCGAGCCCCGCCCGATGACCCGCAGGCCGCGGGTGCGCGAGAGCAGATCGATGAGCTCGTCGCTGAGCGCCTCGGCGAGGTAGGCCTCGTCGCTGGGTCCGCGGTAGCGAAACGGCAGCACCGCGATCGTGCGGCCGGTGCTCGGCACCGGCGCGAAGCCGGCGCTGGTCGGCGTGCGCGTGCGCGCGGGATCGAGGCCGGTCGTGCCCACCGCGCGGGCGGTCGCCGGTGGCGTGCGCACGGCCGGCGCGGGCAGGGTCTCACGGCGATCGGCGAGCGCAGCTCCGACCACCTCGAGCGCCAGCAACCGCTCGATGAACTCGTCGACGCTGCTCGGACGGGCGTCGGGCGCGGCCGCGAGGCAGTCGAGCACCAGCCTCGTGAGCTCGTCGGGCAGCAACACGATCGACGATGGATCGATGGGCGCGCGATCGAGTCGCGCGAGCGCGAGCGCGAGTGGGTTGTCGGCGACGAATGGCAGCTTGCCCGTGAGCAGCTCGAAGAACATGACGCCGAGCGCGTAGACGTCGCTGCGCGCGTCGATCGCGACGCCCTTGACCTGCTCGGGGGCCATGTACGCCGGCGTGCCCAGCCACGCGCCGCCCTCGACCGTCAGCCGCACGTCGCCTGCGAGCGCGCACGCGATGCCGAAGTCGGTGATGACGGCCCGGCCCGCGGCATCCACGAGGACATTGCCGGGCTTGAGGTCGCGATGCACGATGCCGGCCTCGTGTGCGGCCGCGAGGCCGCGCGCGACCTGCAGCGCGAGGTTGGCCGCGACGCCGACGGCCATCGGATGCCCCGCCATGCGCGACTGCAGCGAGCCACCCTCGACCAGCTCCATCGTCAGGAAGTGGGTACCGCGGTGCTCACCGATGTCGAAGATGCGCGCGACGTTGCGGTGCGTCACGCGGCGCGAGAGCCGAACCTCCTGACGGAAGCGCTGCACCGCATCCTCGCTGCGCGTGTGCTCGAGCAGCTTCAGTGCGACGCGCTCGCCCAGCTCGGCATCGAAGACCGCGTGGACCGAGCCCATGCCGCCGCGGCCGAGCAGTCGTTCGATCACGTAGCGACCGGCGAGACGGCTGCCGGTCCCGAGCGAACCCGTGCCGTCGGAGGCCATGGTGTCGGTCGCGGACTCGTCCCACGCCGTCATGGTGGTGCCCCCTGCAGCGGCCCGCTGCTGCGCCAGATCACCCGGCGCCGCGGACTCGGGCTGACGTGAACCGCAACCAAGGGCAACCAGGTTAGCACCGGCATCGACGCGGGTGGGGCTCCGCAGGCTGGCAGACGCCGCTCGCCGGGTGGATGGTTACCGTCGGTGGACGCCGACGCAGGCGGTGGGCTGGTTGCGCCGGCCGGCGGCCACGCTTGCCGACACGCGGCGATTTGGCGACGATCGCGAGGAACCGTGGGTGAAGGCATCGACGACGACTCGCAGCGCGAGACCATCGACGCCACACCTCCCACCCACGGTGACCTGCCGACGCCGGTCCCCTCCCGGCTCGAGCTCCCGCTGGGCCAACCCGACGGCGAACTTCCCGCCCGCATCGGCCGCTTCGTGCCGATCGCCTGCATCGGCCGCGGCGGCATGGGCGAGGTCCATGCCGCCTACGATCCCCAGCTCGATCGGAAGATCGCGATCAAGCGCATCTCCCAGCACCGCAAGGCCGCGACCGACCCCCGCGCACGCGAGCGCACGCTTCGGGAGGCGCGGGCACTGGCGAAGCTCACCCATCCCAACGTGGTCGCGGTCTACGACGTCGGCACCGTCGAGGGCGACATCTACATCGCGATGGAGTTCATCGACGGCCGGCCGCTCGACGCATGGTTGGGCGAGCGACCGCCGTGGCGCGCGGTGGTGCAGGCGTTCACCGCCGCCGGTCGCGGGCTCGCGGCAGCCCATGCCGCAAAGCTCATCCACCGCGACTTCAAGCCGGGCAACGTGGTGCGCGCGCACAACGGTCACGTGGTGGTGCTCGACTTCGGGCTCGCGCGCACGCCGACGGTGGGTGGCATCGAGATCGCTCCGGCGAGCGTGCCCGACCCCAAGGCCACCGAGGGTGGGGCCTTGCTGGGCACGCCCGCGTACATGTCACCCGAGCAGTGGCGGGGCCTGCCGATCGACGCGCGGTCCGACCAGTTCAACTTCTGCGTGGCGCTGTGGGAGGCGCTGTGCCGCAGCCATCCCTTCGATCGCACCTCGACGCTGACCCTGGCCAACAGCGTCTCGACCGGTGACGTGCGCGAGCCGCCCCACGACGTCGAGGTACCGCGCCGCGTGCTCAAGGTGGTGCGACGAGGGCTCGCGGTCGCACCCGAGCGACGGTGGCCGTCGATGGAGGCGCTGCTACAGGCATTGACGGCCGCCGCCGCGCCACCGCGATGGCCGCTCGCCGCTGCGGGTGTCACCGCGCTCGCGGCCACGGTGTGGTTCACGCGCGAGCCGGCCCCCACCGCGCCCGTCGATCCGTGCATCGACGCAGCCGCGCGCATCGATACCGCGTGGAACGAGCAGCGCCGCGGGTCGATCGCCGCGGCGTTTGCTGCGATCGACCTCGGCTTCGCACCGGACGTCTGGCTGCGCGTCGAGCCCGAGCTCGACGCCTGGGCACGCGCGTGGTCGGCTGCCGCCAGTGATGCCTGCGTGGCGCGACAGCGCGACGACGAGGACGCGGTCCAGCTGAGCCGCCGCGACGCCTGCGTGAGCGCGGCGCTGCACCGCTTCGATGCGCTCGTCGAACGCCTCGGACACGCCCAGGCCGACACCGCCGAGCGGGCGACCAGCTCGGTCGCGGCCTTGCCAGCGCTGGAGCGATGCGCCGATGCCAGTCGGCTCGCGCCGGTCACCGCCGCGACGACCGGCGAGGCGAGCCCGCCGGGCGAGCTCGAGCCGCTGCAGGCGCAGCTCGCCGCACTGATGGCCGCGCTCGACACCGCCGATCGCGACGCCATCGCGACGCTGTCGGGGCCGGTGCAAGACGCGGTCGATGCCGTCACCGACGTCGGACTGCAGGTCGAGATGCTGCGTGCGCTGGGCACGTCGGCGTGGATGCTCGGTGACGCCACGCGGGCGCGCGAGCAGCTGACGCGCGCCGCGACCACGGCGATGGCGAGCGGACTCGACGAGCCCTTCGTCGAGACGGTCACGGAGCTGGTCGGCTACATGACCGTGCTCGGCGCGGGGCTCGAGGTCGGACAGACCTGGTGGAGCGTCGCGGAGGCGGCGCTGCGCCGCGGCGGCGCTTCGACCCGCGCCGAGGTGGGGCTGCTGCGCGCCGGCGGCTTCCTGGCCATGACGCACCAGCAGCTCGCGCGGGCCCACGAGCTCGCGGCCAAGGCGGTCGCGCTAGGCTCCGAGCAGCTCGGCGACGCCCACGTGCTCACGCTCGAGGCAAAGGCCGATCTCGCCCGCATCGCGCTGCTGCAGCACGACTACGACGCGGCGCTGTCGACCTACGCGAAGCTGGTCGAGGGCGCGCGCGACACCTTCGGGCCCCTGCATCCCAACACCATCGAGCTGCGGAGCTTCGAGCTGCAGGCGCGCATCGAAGCCGGTCGCATCGACGGCGTGGTCGAGGCCGCGTTGGCGCTGCCGGCCGCGTTCGAGGCCTCGCAGGGCCCGCGCGCCGGCGGCATCGTGTGGTCGCTGGCGTTGCTCGGCAGCGCCCACCTCGCGCGCGGCGACTACCGCGAGGCCGCCGCGGACTTCGCAGCCGGGCACGCGCGGCTGCTCGCCGCGCACGGTCCCGACTATCGCGCGTCGGGCTTGTCGGCCGAGCAGGCCGCTGCGTTGGTGCTCGCCGGTGATCTCGAGGCCGCCTGGGCCGCGGCACAGACGTGCGAGACCGAGGCTCGCGACGCGCTGCACGATGCCGGCGACGACGCAGCCGTCGAGCTGGCGTCCGCGCTGATCGACGTCACACGGGTCGCACTCGCGACCGATCATCGGCGTCGCGCGGCCGAGCTCGTCAGCGAGATCGACGCGCTGCACCAACGTCGCGCCCCCGACGACGACAGCCGCGCGGTCATCGACGTGCTCGCCGCCCAGCTCGCGCTCGCCGAAGGTGACGCCGTGCTGGCGCGCACACGGGCCCGCGCCGCGCTGCAGTGGCTCGGCGAGCACGACCTCGTCGCGCCGAGCCTCGAGGTCGACGCGCTGGCGCTGCAGGCCCAGTCCGAGTGGCAGTCGGGCGACGCGCGCCGCGGTCTCACCACCGCCCAGCTCGCGCTCTCGCGGGCCCAGGTCGCCCACCACCACCGCGCACGCAACGTCCAGCGCGCCGCCGCACAGGTCGTGCTCGCGGCGCTCGCGACCGGCGAGCTCGCAGCTGCCGACGACGCGCTCGCCACCGTCACCGCCCATCCCCACGATCCCCGACACGACGCTGCGATCGATCCGACCATCGTCGCCGAGCTCGCGTTCGCCCGCATCGCGCTCGCGGACGCCCGCGGCGCCGCTCGCAGCGCGACGCGGGCCGCCCTCGATGCGCTCGCGCTACCGAACCACGCGGTGCTCGTGCGTCGCCAAGTCGACGCGCTGCGTCGGCTGCCCTGACGCGACGGCCGAGCACTGCGATTGTTCGTGCACGCCGTGCGATGCGGCGTGCACACCAGCGCGTCCGGGGCGCGAGACTGTCGTGCAGATGCAACACCACGAGCCGAGCATGGGCAGTTCGCGTGATCTCGCGCGCTCGCGGACGTGATGAAGCCGATGCTGGAATCAACCGGCGTGTGGCGACGCGCACTTTTCGGTCGCGGATGCTGGCGCTCGATCGCGAAACGGGTAGCTTCATCCGCCGCAATGACGACCTCGCGCGACTCCAACGCTTCCATCACCGGCGCTGGCCTCTCGGGCATGGCGCTCCACGTTCCGCGTCCGCGCGTCGACCTGCATCGCTTCGCCGAGTGGACTGGTGCCGACGCGTCGAAGCTCGACGCGATCGTCGGCTCCGCGTTCCGCGTGGCGCAGGCAGACGAGGACGTCTACACGCTCGCCGCCGGCGCGGTGCTGCGGCTCATCGACGCCTACGCGATCGATCCGCGTCGCATCGGCATGGTCGCGCTCGGCACCGAGTCGAGCAGCGACAATGCCGTGGGTGCGGTGATCGTCCGTGGCATGGTCGACGACGCGTTGGTGCGTCGCGGCGGCGTCGGGTTGCCGCGCGACGTCGAGGTGCCCGAGGTCAAGCACGCATGCCTCGGTGGCATGTACGCGCTCAAGGCTGCGACCCGCTACGTCCAGACCGACGGCACCGATCGCGTGGCGATCGTGATCGCCGCCGACATCGCGCAGTACGAGCGCGGCAGCAGCGGTGAGCCCACCCAGGGCGCCGGCGCGGTGGCGATGCTGGTGGAGCCCCATGCGAAGCTGCTCGAGCTCGACTTCCGCAAGAGCGGCAGCTCCTCGGACGAGCGCGGCTGGGACTTCCGCAAGCCGTTCGCGCGGCACTTCATGGACGAGTACCCCCAGGGCGCCCGCGGCACCCACGACTTCCCGGTCTTCAACGGTCGCTACTCGACGGTGTGCTACGTCGACGCCGTGCTGCACGCGCTGGTCTCGCTACACGCCCGCACCGGCGTCGACCCGCGCGCGCTGCTGCGCGAGCACGCCGCGGTGCTCATGCATCGCCCCTACGAGAAGATGCCGCTGCAGGCGCTCGGCGTCGCGTGGGTGTGGGCGCTCGTGACCGCCGGCGAGCGTGCGCCGCTCGAAGACGCGATGAAGAAGGCCGACATCGGTTGGGACGCGCTGGTCGCCGAGCTCGCGCCGCTCGCCGATGGTGCGCACACCGGCCGTCTGCGCGAGGGCGTCCGCAACGACGGCCCCGAGTACGATCCCTACCCCCGCGCCAGCGCGATCGCCCGTGCGCTCGGTCGCAGCGAGTCGTTCGCGCCGGTGCTCGGCGCCACCGACTTCGGCCGCGCCGCCGTCCGCCAGCTCGGCAACCTCTACACCGCGTCGCTGCCGGCGTGGATCGCCGCCGCGTTCGATGACGCGGCACGCCGCGAGCTGGCGTGGGAGGATCGCCAGCTGTTGCTGGTCGGCTACGGCAGCGGTGATGCGGCCGAGGCGTGGAGCGCCCGTGTGGTGCCGGGCTGGCGCGAGGCGGCCGCGAAGATCCGCATCGACCAGGCGCTGTCCGACGCGATCGAGCTCGAGCGCGATGACTACGAGGCGCTGCACGACCGTCGGCCGACCGCGCGCGAGCTGCCGCGTGCGCGGCCGTTCGCGATCGCCGGCGTTGGCCGTCGCCACGACGCGACCTGGCAGGACACCGGCATCGCGCACTACGAAGCCACGGTGTAGCTCACGCCGCGATCGCGGCCACGCGCGCCGGCCTCAGGTCGGCGCGGCGGCGACGTTGGCCAGCACCAGCTTCGACAGCACCTTCAAGGTCTCGTAGACCCCGACCCCGCTCTTGGCGGCGGCCTCGACCTCGGGCACGCCACGCGGGTTCAGCTGCGCGCGGAGCTCCTCGATGGTCGCGACCTCGGGCATGTCGCGCTTGTTGTACTGCAGCACGAACGGCACCCGCGCGAGCGACTGTCCGAACTCCGCGAGGTTGGTCTCGAGGTTCTCGAGGCTCTCGATGTTGGCCTCGGAGCGGCTGGGCTGCGAGTCGGCCACGAAGATGACGCCGTCGGCCCCCCGCAGCACCAGCTTGCGGCTGGCATCGTAGAAGACCTGGCCCGGCACCGTGTAGAGGTGGAAGCGGACCTTGAAGCCCTTCACCATGCCGAGCTCGAGCGGCAGGAAGTCGAAGAACAACGTGCGATCGGTGTCGGTCGCCAGCGAGATCATCTTGCCCTTGGCGTCGGGCTTCGAGCTCTCGAAGATGTACTGCAGGTTGGTGGTCTTCCCGCACAGGCCGGGGCCGTAGTAGACGATCTTGCAGTTGATCTCGCGCGCGAGGTGATTGATGTACGTCATCGATTCGCCTCCAGCCGGCGCACGAGCCCGCCGACGACCTCATCGATGCGCGAGCGCACCCGCGTGGCCTCGAAGCCGAGCAGCTCGCCCAGCTCGACCAGCGCGGCGTACTCCGGCCCCGCCAGCTCACCGTCGGCGAGCGCGACCAGGGTCGCGACCGCCAGTGCCTCGTCGACCGCGGCCGAGCCCTCGATGTCGGCGGCGAGCCGGGCCATGCGCTCGCGTCGACCGAGCGCGTTCACGGCGGCATCGAGCTCGGTGAAGTGCAGCTCGAGCGCGCCACGATCGATCGCAGCCTCGGTGATCGACTCGAGCAGGCGCGCCAGCTGCACCCGCTCGGCGTCGGCGAAGCCGTCCGCCGACGCGACCAGGAAGCACAGCTCGAGCACGGTCTGGAAGCGGCGCGCCGCCGCATCCTCGGCACCGTGGGCGATCGAGGCCGCGGCGCCGGCCCGCAGCCACGACGCGCGCGCGGGGTCCTCGGTGAGGGCGGCCTGCACCGCGTCGGCAATCTGCGCCGGCGGCAGCGCGGGGAGTCGGATCGACGGGACTTCGGACATCGTCAGCCCGGGAAGCCTACGCCCACGCGCGCGCCGAGTGAACCGCGAAACGCCCCGCGCCGGCCACCCCTCTCGCGCCCACGCGTCAGAGCGTGGGCAGGCCCCGCGCATGGCCGCGCTCGAACGCGCGATCGATCGCAGCGATGTCGTCGTCGCCCAGCACCAGATCGCCGGCGGCCACGTCGTCGCGCACATGTGTCAGCGCGGTCGCCTTGGGGATGACGAACACGTCGGGCTCACGCGCCAACCACGCCAGCGCGACGCGGGCCGGCGTGGCGTCGTGGCGCGTCGCGATCTCGGCGAGCACCTGCCCACCGTGGGATCGTGGCGACACGAACGCGCCGCTGCCGAGCGGGCTATAGGCGACGGTGGCGATGCCACGCTCACGGCACCACGGCAGCACGCGATGTTCGATCGCCCGCTCCTCGAGGTGGTAGAGCACCTGGTTGCACGCGATCTCGGCGGGGTCGACGATGCGCGCCAGCGCCTCGAGCATGTCGACGTCGAAGTTGCTCACACCCCAGCGACGGATCTTGCCGTCGGCGATCAGCTGGTGGAACGCATCGACCGTCTCCTCGAGCGGGTGCGCACCGGGCCAGTGCAACAGGTAGAGATCGAGATGGTCGGTGCCGAGCCGCGAGAGCGAGCGCTCGCAGGCACCGATGGTGCCGCGTCGCGACGCGTTGGTCGGCAGCACCTTCGAGCACAGGTAGACCCGTTCGCGGCGATCGAGCAGCGCACGCCCGACCAGCCGCTCGACCTCACCGCGCCCGTAGAGCTCGGCGGTGTCGACGTGGTTGATGCCGAGATCGAGTGCGAGCTGGATCGCGGCCACCGCCGAGGCCTCCCGATCGCGCTCCATGTTCCACGTACCGAGTCCCACGATGGACAGTGGCACCCCGGTGTTCGCGAACGGTCTGCAGCGCATGAACGGCGGTCCTGGAGCGGATGCGCAGCCACGAAGACGGCCGCACCACACCAGTGTCACCGCGAGGGTAGCGATCGCGCAAGCTACAACACGGCGCCGAGCTGCAGCGTGAAGGCCCACGGCCGCGGGAAGAACTGCCCCGGATCGAACGACTCGATGTTCTTCAGATCGGTGCACGCGTGCTGCCCATCGCCATCCACGCACCAGCGACCGGCGAACGGCACCACCGCATCGAAGCGCGGGCCGAGGAAGAACCGCCGCCCGAGGCGGAAGTTCAGCCCCAGGATCACCCCGATCGATCCGCGGTGCGTGCGGCTGCGGACGTCCGTTTGGCCGCTGCCCGCGGGGCCCGTGATGCGCGCCGAGAAGCGCGTGCTCGAACTGAAGTAGCCCACCGTGAGCCCGACGTAGGGATCGAACATGGTGCGCTGCAGCAGGTGCAGCAGCACGCCGCCCGCGACCTGCACGAAATCCTGCGTCGAGACCGTGTTCGAGAACACGTAGGTCTCACCATCGATCTTCGTGCTCGTCGGTGATGCGGGCGCTCCGACGCCGCCCTGCACCACCAACACCGGGGCCACCCTGCCGAAGCGATAGCCGCCGAGCACACCGAACCACCCGGCGGCCTTGAGCGGCGCGCACTCGTCCTGGCCGCAGCGCGCCACGCCGAGCCCGCCTTGGACCAACACGCCGCGGCGCATCGGCTCGGGCTTGGCGCCACGGTTCGACGCAGGCGCAGCGCGACCCGCGGGCGTCGCGGCTGGCTCCGGCGTGGCCGCAGTGGCGGCCGGCAGCGCCGGCGGGTCGATCGCCGCCGCCTCGAGCTCGACCTCACCGGGCTCCGCGTCGACTTCGGCGGGCGCCTCCGCCGGCGGCGGTGTCGTGGGCGCCTCGGCGGCCGATGGATCGACCGCGTCGGAGGTCGTCGCGTCGGTCGGCGGTGCGGCGGTCGGCTCGACCGCAACGGGCGCGCTCGCGTCGGCCGGCGGCGTGACCTCGTCGGGCTGCAGCGCCTTGGGCGTCTGCACCGGTGGCGCGGGGCTCAGCGCTGCCGCGACGAGCCACGCGTGAACGCCCATGATGTACGTGGAGACGGAGACGATCACCCTGGAAAACCGCGTGCGGCTAGGACGCTGCCACGTTCACAACGGCAGGTCCAGCGCGTCGCAGAGAAACTGCACGTAGCTCCGCGCGGCGGTGAGTCGCTTGGACACGAGCTTGGTCAGCGCTGCGCTGCGAACCTCATCGAAGGACAACGGCGACAGCGCCAGGTGATCCTTGCGACGCAGGTCGTCGGCGTGGGGATGCGCCGGATCGAAGCCCTTGGGCACGCGCACCAGCGACTCGCCGGCCGGCTTCCACGCGTTGCGGAATGCCGAGCCGTCGTGCGCCGCCTTCCACGCGCTCGGCCGCTCGACGATGCGACGACGGACCTTGCCCAACACCTCGGGCTCCGGGTGCCACAGACCGACGCCGAGGAAGCACTCGTCGGCGTCGAGGTGGAGATACACGCCCGGCGCATGGATGTCCTTGCCGACCGCGTGGCGCACGTGCATGCCGACATTGGTCTTGTAGGGGCTCTTGTCGCTCGCGAAGCGCACGTCGCGGTGGATTCGCATGAGCGAGCCACCGACCGGCCGCGCATCGGCGACGAAGCTCGGCAGCACGCGTTGGATCGCGGGGCCTACCGCCGCGAGGAACGCCAACGCCGGCTGCCGCACGCTCCGCTCGTAGCGCTCGCGCTGCGACTCGAACCACTCGCGCTCGTTGTGGAAGGCGAGCTCGCGCAGGAACGCGAAGAGATCGGCGTCGAAGCCGGCGAAGCCCGGCGCGCGCGTGGGCTTCGCCGCCGTGCTCGCCGGGCGTGCACGCGGGCGCGAGGTCGCCTGCGCCTTGGGTTTGCTCGCCTTGCCGGTCTTGCGTGCCACCATGCGCCGGGATGCTACCCGTTCCCGTCGCACGCGGTGCGTGGCCAGCAAATGTCGTGAGCGGTGCTAAGGTCCACGGCGGATGTCGCGAGCTCGGTCCCACCGGCGCCGTCGCCTCACCGCCGCGATGACGCTCGCAGCGTGGGGACTCTGCGCCACCGAGGTCCGCGGTGACGTTCGCGAGTCCGAGGCGCAGCAGCTGCACCGTCGCGGGGTGCAGTGCATGGACGTGATCGAGCGCCCCGCCTGCGCAATCACCAACTTCGAGGCGCTGCTCGAGCTTCGCTCGGGCGAGCGTGCCCTCCACGCCGACGCGATGCTGCGGCTCATCCGCCTCTACCGCGCCGCCGGCGATCTCGACGGCGTCAAGCCGCTGCTGCGCCGCTTCTGGGACGCCGGGGTCAAGCGAGAGACCCGCGGCCACGTGCCGTGGTCGGTGCGTCACCTGCCCGCCGAGGTCGACGTGTTCTTCAACGTCGACATCGCCGGGGTCGCGGGCGCGCCGCTGCTGCAGCGGGTTGGCCACGACGTGTTCGAGGGCGTGTTCACCTGTGATCCAGCACGTCGACAGGACCTCGAGGACGAACGACGCTTCGAACGCGCGCACCGCAAGGCGGCGAAGACGGGGCGCGACTACAAGGCGATCCTCTACGAGGAGCTCGAGCGCGACCAGGCCCGCGAGGCCCGACGTGCGGCCGACCGTGCGCGCGGTGCCAAGGGCCCGCGCGGGCAACCCACACCGATCGTGTTCGAAGCCACCTGCCCGGTCGCGCGCCTGCTCGGGTTCGACGACCTCGCCGGCTGGCAGCGACTCGCCGGCGGCATGAACCACCACGACTTCGCGCGATCGATCGCGATCGCCCAGCTCGAGGGGCTCGAGCCGCGCCTTGCCCGTGCGGTGGAGCAGGCCCAGCTGATGGAGATCGAGCCCGATCACTGGCGCGTGCCCGAGCTGCGCTACGAGGGTGACGACGTCGATCTCGTGCGCCTCGATGTCGGCGAGCTCGTCATCGCACCGCCGGCGCTCGCCGACGCGATGCTGGCCGCCAAGCGCACGCGCGAGCGCACGCTGTCACGCACGCTCGATGGCCTCATCGCCCGCGTGCCCCGCGACACCGCGTTCTTCCTGGTGCTCGGCGAGCAGGCGGTCTACGACTTCGGGCTCGCGGGGCTCGAGCCCGCCGCGCGCAACGTGCTGACGGCCCTGCTGCCGCGCCCCAAGGGCCTGCAGATCGCCGGGCTGATGGGCGACGACTTCGGGCTCTTCACGCGCATGCCCACCGACAACCCGGTCAAGGGCCGCATGCTGGTCAGCTTCGCGCGCTCGCTGCTCGATCGCAGCGACGACGCCGACGATCGACGCTTCCTCGATGGGCTCGACATCGCCGAGACCAAGGACCGCCGCGCGTTGCTCGCGAGCTACGTCCTCTCGGCCGCCCAGATCGAGTCGCTGTTGCTCGACTGACGCGATCCGCACGCGGCCACATCGCCCACTGTGCGAGCGCGCCGCACCCAACTGGCGCCGTGTTCGTGCGCCGTGCTACGAAAGCAGCACCAGCGACCGACGATGGCTGCGAATCACCTGGGTCGATCGTGCGGGGGCCTGGAATTCGCACCGGCGCCCCGGTCGGAGACCCACAAGATGCGTCGTCGCGCCAGCGCCCTACTCTCGACCGTCACCTTCGCCCTCGTTGCGAGCTCGAACCTTCCCGAAGCCGAGGCCGCCAAGCCTCGCGGAAGCCGACGCATCGGCTTGGGCGGTGGCCTCGGCGATCCCACTGGCCCTTCGCTCAAGCTGTTCCTCGCGCCCCAGCACGCGCTGCAGTTCGACTTCGGTTGGGCGCCGATGCACCACGGCAACGGCATCCTGCACGCCAACTACCTGTTCCACTTCCCGACCTTCGTGTCGAACAGCGTGATGGACTTCGGCCTGTACCTCGGCGCCGGCTTGGGCATGGCGTTCTGGTCGGGCTACTCCGGCTACAACTGGTACGGCTATCACAACTACGGCTACTACGGCCGCGGCCGCTGCTACGATCCGCCCGGCCCGGACCCGTACTACTGCGATCGCTACCACGGTGGCGGTGCCGCGATGATCGTGCGCGCGCCGGTGGGGCTCTTCTTCCACTGGATGAAGGTGCCGCTCGACACCGTGATCGAAGGCGGCTGGTCACCCTACGTCTTCTATCCCGATCTCCCGCACGGTGACTTCAGCGTGAAGGTTCGCTACTACTTCTAGCCCCCGAGGTCGCCCCACGTGATTGCAAGACCGTTCCGATCGCTCGCGCTCGCGCTGTCCCTCGCCACCGGCTGTGCCGGCAACCTCGAGGTCACGCGCATCAACTCGGATCAGGCCAAGCCCAACAACGTGTGGGTGTTCTTCACGGTCGAGAAGTCGGGTGAGCCCGTCGCGGGGCTCACCGCCGACGACTTCGAGATCTACGAGGACGACTCGCTGGTCTCGAAGTACGAGAGCCAGCAGGTGATCCAGAACCCGGAGGTCGCCGCGGTGATGTACACGCTGCTGCTGCTCGACATGAGCGGCAGCGTGACCGAGTCGGGCCAGTCCGACCTGCTCGCCGACGCGGCCACGGTGTTCAGCGAGCGCGTCGGCAAGACCCAGAAGGTCGGCGTGTACGCGTTCGACGGCGCCGAAAAGATCCACTCCGTCACGCCCTTCACCGAGGCCCAGGGCAGCGTCGAAGGCGGCATCGACGGTCTGCGCAGCTACAAGGCCAAGGACCCGTCGACCAACTTGAACGGTGCCGTCGGGCTCGCGCTCGAGGAGCTGAAGGAGGCCCTCGACAAGGACAAGCGCCCGCTCAAGTTCGGCACGCTGGTGGTGTTCACCGACGGCACCGACCGCGCGGGTCGGGTCTCGCGCGAGGAGATGCTCGAGACCCTCGGCAACGACGAGTACGGTCGCTACGAGGTCTACGCGCTGGGCGTCGGCGCCGAGCTCGAGGAGAAGCAGCTGTCGGAGATCGGCCGCGACGGCACCGAGCTCGCCAGCGACCCGGGCAAGGTCCGCGAGGCCTTCGAGAAGGTCGCGGCCAAGATCGAGGCCCACACCAAGCGCTTCTACCTGCTGAGCTACTGCACGCCGGCGCGCAAGAACAGCCACAGCGTGCGCATCGAAGCCCACACCCGCGATGCGAAGGGCCGCAAGAACGGCAGCGGCGCCTTGGACTACGAGTTCGACGCGACCAAGTTCGGGCCGCCGCCGGCGTGCGATCCCAACCGCGCGCCCAAGTTCAGCCTCGAGCGCGTCGATCCGCCGCCGGGCGCCGAGCCGACCAAGCGCGGACGCTCGCGATCGCGATCGAGCGCCCGCTCACCCGGCAGCAGCAGCGCCTCGGGCTCCGCGAGCGTGCGCGCGAGCGGCTCGAGCAAGTCGAAGCCGAGCAAGAACGCGCCGCGATCCCCCGGCGGCTAGCATCGGTGCGACGTCGGGCCGTGCGGCCTGAACGCGTCGAGCCGCGCAGGGCGAGGGTTTCACCCCGTTGCGGAGTCGCTGGCCACCGGCGATACACCGTGGCGAAATGTTGGCTTCGCGCGTGCTCGTCCCCGTGTTCACCGTGCTCGCACTGGGCGGGCTCGCGCTCTCGTGCGCGACCGACGATCCCGGCCAGGGCGACGGTGCGGGCGACAGCACGGGCACGTCGACGGCCGACGCCTCGGCCTCCGCGAGCACGACCGCGGGCTCGGGCGGTGCCGACTCGACCGGCCTCCCCGGCGATCGCTACCACCCGCTCGACTACGCGATGGCGAGCGTGCACGGCCCGGCGATGAAGCTGCACGAAGAGGATTGCCGCAGCTGCCACGGTGACGATCTCGCGGGCGGCACCAGCGAGGTCAACTGCGACAGCTGTCACACCGCGGGCTGGCGCACCGACTGCGTATTCTGCCATGGCGGCGACGCCGAGCCCAGCGGTGCACCGCCGCGCGACATCGACGGCACCACCGAGACCTCGATGCTCAGCTTCATCGCGCACACCCGGCACGTCACGCAGTACCAGCACGCGCCGTACGATTGCTCGCAGTGCCACGTGAAGCCGGTCGACGTGCTCAGCTCCGGCCACGTCTTCGACGACACCGATGCCCGCGCCGAGGTCTCCTTCGCCGGCGGCATCAGTGCGCAGGGCGTGTGGGACGGCAACGGCGGCTGCCAGACCCTGTGGTGCCACGGCAACGGCATCAGCAACAACGGCGCCTACCAGCACGACGACGCGCCCCCGACCTGCGGCGGCTGCCACCCCTATCCCGGCACCGAGAACCTCGACTACACGGCGATGTCCGGCCAGCACCGACGGCACATCAACGAGGGCATCCAGTGCGCCGAGTGCCACGACCCGCTCGCGATCGAGAGCCACGTCGACGGCAAGCCGGATATCGCGATCACGGCCAACGGTTTCAGCTTCAATCAAGACAGCAAGAGCTGCACCGGGCTGTGCCACCTCAAGCCCCACAACGAGCACTGGTGAGCCGCCGCGGCTACGGCCGCGCTCACGGGCACATCGCGCCCATGCTGATGCAGATGTCGTCGCCGGCGCAGCAGGTCTGACCGCCGCCGCAGTGGTACACGCAGCTGCCGCTGGCGTTGCACGTGCGGCAGTCGCCGCACTCGCTGCCACTCGGATCGTTGCCGGTGCACATGTCGGTCATCTCGTTGCACACCTCGCTGCAGTCGCTGTCGCCGTCGGGGCCGGGGCAAGGGTTGCCCGGCGAGACGCAATTCCCCATCGCATTGCAGGTCTCGGCGCCGTTGCAGAACTGGCCGTCGCTGCACGACGTGCCGACCATCGCGGGCACGATCTGGCAGCTACCACCTTCGCATGCGCCGACCATGCACGGGGCGTTCGATGGACAATCCGCGTCGTCGAGGCACTCGACGCAGGCGCCGGCGCCGTTGCACTGGCCGCCGGGACATGCGGTGCCGATGAGCGCCGCCGGGTGGCCGGCGACGCCGCCGTTGCAGACCTCGTCGGTGCAGACGTTGCCGTCGTCGGCGGGCTCGTCGTCGCCGTCGATCGCATCGACGATCGCGCCGCGTCCATCGCAGCGACGCTCCTGACAGTCGCCGGAGGTCTGCACGTCGGCCGGCAACGCGACCCCGGCCGCCACGTTCATCACGCCGCACACGCCGGCGTCGCAGGTCACCGTCGCGCACGCGCTCGACTCGCCGCCGCATTCGCTGGGGTCGGTGCAGCCGGTGCACGCACCGCTGGCGTCGCAGGTGCCCGCCATGCAGGCACTCCCGCGGGGCAACGCCGCGTTGCTCGGGGTGCCGTCGATGCACGCGTCGACGGTGCACTCGGAGGCATCGGTCGGGGTGTCCGCGTTGTCGTCGACCACCCGCGTGCCGCCGAGGCCATCACACTCGACACGCCGACAGTCGCGCGGCGTCTGCAGCGTGGGGTTCACGGCGGTACCGGCGGGTGACAGCACCTGATCGCACACCTGTTCGACGCAGGTGCGGGTGCGGCAGTCGTCGTCGGGCGGCAGCAGCACGCAGTCGCTGGGCACCGCACACGCGCAGCTCGGATCGTCGGCCCGCGGGGCGTGGGTGCACACGCCCTGCTCGCAGGCGTCGATCGAGCAGGGGTTGTCGTCGTCGCACGCGCTGGCGTCGACACAGCCGCCGCCATCGGCCCCGGAGTCGGCCGTATCGACGACACCACTGCCATCGCCATCGACCCCACCGCTGCCCGCCGAGGGCGACACGCACTCGCCCGCCAGCCCCCGCGGCGCCAGCTCGCCGTAGCGCCGACCGAAGGGGCACGTCGCGTCGGGGAAGCTGCAGTAGCCCGAGGGCTCGCACACGCCAGCGACACCGTCGGCGACGCACTCCGCGTCGTCGCTGCATGCGTAGCGCGAGCGGTCCCCGCACGCGAGTGCGAGCAAGCCGACCGACCAACGCGCGAGCGACCGCATCGTCCCACGAGGCTAGCACGCCGGTCCGCATCGCCGGCCGCCCGCGCAGCGGCGCGTCACGCGTGACGAATTTCCGTGATCAGGGTCGCCTGCGGCCCGTCCTCACCGTCAGATGCAGCTTCGAATCGCCACCCTTCTCGCCGCGTTCCTGGTGCCGATGGTCGCCGTGCCGACCCTCGCGCTGGGCCAACCGAACAACCCCAAGCCCGGCACCTGCACGACCGACAACAGCGACCCGAACTACACCTGCAAGACCTGCACGTCGGCCGGCGGCGGGGTCGTCACGATCACCTGCACGCCGAAGGTGAAGGCGCCGCCCGTCGCCTGGTGGTGAGAGTCGGCTCGCCCCGACCCCCGCGGGGCCGTGGCGCGCACGTCGGTCCGAACTTCCGGACCGCGCGCGCGCCCGCTCAGTAGCAGCCGCAGGCCTCGGTGTCGCCGGCGAAGTACGTGCAGCCGGGCGAGTAGCGATAGCCATTGTCCTTGCACAGCTGATCGCAGTCGTAGGTGGTCCATGAACCACCCCAGCACTGCGCCATGGTGAAGGTGTCGACGCAGCGCATCGCGCCTTCGACACAGGTCTCGTTGCAGATGCAGGTCGGGGTCGAGCCCTGCATCTCGCAGTGGTCCGAGCCGCCGGGATAGCCGCCCTCGACGCACACGGTGTCGCAGTCCTCCGCGACCCAATAGCCGTTGCTGCAGGTGCGCCCGTTGTTGCCGTCGCAGCTCGAGGTGCCCTCCTGCGCTGCGGTGCACTCGGCCCACGGGTTGAGGCAGTAGCAGAGGTTCTCGCCGTCATCGAGCACGTTGCAGCCGTTGGTGGGCTGCGCCTCACCACAGAACCCGCGGCAATCACGGGTGCTGAGCTTGCCGTCCTCGCACTTGCGCAGGGTCTCGTCGTCGAGGCACTGGGTCTCCGACGGCTCGCACATCGTGCGAATCTGCTCGTCGTCGCCACCGCTCGCCGTCACTGCGTCACCGCTGCTCGAGCTCTCGTCGGTCGCGTCGCCGGTGCTGCCCTCCTGCGGCGTGATCGCCTGCGGTCCGCCGCAGACGTGTTCGACACACGCCTGCGTGCCGCCGCACTCGAGGTCGGTGTTGCACGGCAGGCCCAGGGTGCCGTCGCCGCTGTAGAGGCAGCCCACCAGCGCCGACGCCAGCCCGAGCCCGATGCCTGCGCCGTGGCGCGAAGGACGGAAGTGATTGCGTTCGACCATGGCTAGAACCTCACCTGCAACGAAACCCCCGCGTGTCGCCGTGAGACGCTCGGCGACACCGCGACACTCGGCACGTCGGCACGACGCCGCTTGGCACCGATGCCGACCATGACCGCGCCCGCGACCACGAACACCGCCCCCGCGACCGCCCCGCTCACTGCCATCGCGTTGCCCGACAACCCCTGCGAGATCTGTTGGCGGCGATCATCGGGTGACTGCGTGGGCGAGAACGACTCGGCGGCGCGCGCCCGCGCCATGCCAGCGCCCATCACCGCCAGCGCCGCGACGCCGACGCCCAGCCCGACGGCACCGCCGGCGATGAGGCCGGTGCCCTTGCGGCGATGGGACTCGTCGGTCTCGACCGGCTGCGGCTGTGGATCGACATCGTCGGCCTGGCGGCTGCGCGCGCGCGGGTCGTCGCGCCGGCGGTACCACGCGAGGTCCTCGACCCGCGGCGCCCAGCTCGACGCACTCACGCCCTCGTAGTCGCCTCGCAGGCTGGCGTCGATCTGCGCGTCGGCGTCGCCGTGCTCGCCCGAGACCCGCTGTCGTTCGGCGTCGATCTCTTTCATGCGGGCATCGACCAGCGCCTGCTTGGCGCTGCGATCCGCGGCATCCGTCGCGATCTCGCCGAGCCGGGCCGTGTAGGCCTCGAGCACCGTGCGCTCGGCTGCGAGCGCCTCGAGATCACCGCGCAGGCCGTAGATCTGCGCGTGGCACTGGGCGATCCACAGCGCGACCGAGCCGCGACTGCGCGCGTAGTGCCGCTCGTCGGGCAACAGACGCAGTGCGTCGCCGAACGCGACCAGGGCAGCATCGAAGTCGGCGCCCTCGTGGGCCCGCTTGCCGCGCATGTACGCCTGGTAGGCCGCCTCCTCGCCCTTCACGAGCCGATCTGGATCGAGCCCCCGCGGCCCCGCGAGCACGTCGTCGTGGGCAGCCGCCGTCGCCGGAACCGGCATCGCGGCCGCGCTCCTCGAGCGTTGCGCGACCGGCAGCGCCACGGCCGCGGCCAAGACCATGGAAAGTGGAACGCGAAGGCGACTCACGGCGGACAAGGTGTGGCCCGTGGGAATTTCGATCCCCGGCACGGATCGAAATCTCCGGGCCCAGCACCTACGGCTTCGTGAAGCGCATCGCGTTCCCCCTGGCCTGCGTGCTCGTCTCGGCCGCCTGCGTCCCCTCGGCGCAGCCGGGCAGCTGCTTCGTCGACGACAACTGCGGGCTCGGGCTGGCGTGCATCGACGGCACCTGCCAGATGCCCGGCGGCAGCTCGACCGGCGACGACGGCATCGACATCCCCGACGGCCTCAAGCTCGACGTCGGCGGTGCGGTGGCCGAGATCCCCGGCACCTGCCAGGACGCGCTGGCGATCCGCACCAACGCCGGCTGCGAGTTCTGGGCGGTCGATCTGCCCAACGGCTGGCTCGCATCGGAGCCGTTCAGCTACGACATCGCGGCCAACCAGCAGTTCGCAGTGGTGGTCGCCAACGTCTCCGACGCACAGGCCGCGACGGTGTCGATCTACAGCAGCAACGGCACGACCGCGCTCGAGACCGCGACCATCGCCCCGCTGCACACGCACACGTTCCGCCCGCCGATGCAGAACGTGGACCCGACGCGCAATGGCGGCGCCGATGCCTATCGCATCTCGAGCGACGTGCCGATCACCGCATACCAGTTCCAGCCACTCGACAACCTCACGCCGGTGTACTCCAACGACGCGTCGTCGCTGCTCCCGGCCCACGTGCTCGAGGCCGACTACCTCGCCGTCACATCGGACGCAGTGCGACTCTCGATGTACCCAGCGGGATCCTTCGAGACGCAGGACTACGACGCCGGCGCGTTCGTGAGCGCGGTCGCAACCGTCGACGGCACCCACGTCTCGTTCTATCCCACCGCCGAGCTGGCCGACGGCGCGTGGGACGGTGCGGTGTTGAACCGCGGGCAGGTCTTCACGATCCTCTCGAAGCCCGGCTCGGCCACCGGCAACCCGTACGGCAACCTCTCGGGCACGCGAGTGATCGCCGATCATCCGATTGCCGTGTTCTCGGGCAACGTCAGCGCGAGCGAACCAGCAACGGCGACGAAGTGCTGCCTCGACCACGTCGAGCACCAGATGTTGCCGCTGGTGGCGTGGGGCGCCAGCTACATCGCCCCGCCGCCGCCGCTGCCGGCCGACCCACGCCAGGATGCCCCCGCGACCTATCGCATCACCGCGGCCTTCGACGGCACGCAGCTGCAGTACGGCGGCAGCAAGCCCGCCGGTGCGCCCGACTCGCTGGATGCCAACGAAACCGCTGCCTTCGCGTCGGCCGCACCGCTGGTCGTGAGCAGCGATCCCGAGCACCCGTTCGCCGTGACGCAGTTCCTCTTCAACGGCCTCGAGAACCCCACGCCGAGCAACGCGGGCGACCCCAGCATGATCGCGCAGCCATCGACCTCGCAGCTGCAGACGCGCTACGTGTTCTTGTCACCCGCCGGGTACGCGCAGAGCACGGTCACGATCTTCGCACCGCAGGGCGCGAACGTGACCCTCGACGGGCAGTCGGTCACGCAGTGGCAGCAGCTGCCGCCGCTGGCGGGCGAGTCGTGGTCGTATGCGCGCGTGCCGATCGACCCCGGCGCCCACATCCTCATCTCCGACAAGAACGCCGGCATCGACGTGTATGGATTCGACGCCAACGTGAGCTACGCCTACGCCGGCGGCAGCGCGGTCGAGCGCATCAGCGAGGCTCCGCCGATCCCGTGATCGCTGCGGGCGCGGACAGAATCGGGACTGCTCCGCAACGGCACCCCCTCGTGCCCCCCGAGGGGGCTACACTGATGGGAGCAGGTGCACGTCAAGGCCACCGCGGTGCGCAGCGCGATCGCAGGCGTCGAGCGACTGTTCGGACCCGAGGCGTGGATGCGCGTGCGCGCGGCATTACCGGCCGGCGTGGCCGCGGAGCTGGATCGGCCGCTCATCCCCACGCGCATGATCCCGATCCACCTCAGCGCGGCCCTGCACGAGACCATCCGCGAGGTGCTCGGCGCGGGTGATCTCGACGTCAACCGCCGCGTCGGCGTGGAGGCGGCGCGCACCGACTTCGGCGGCGTGTACTCGATCTTCCTGCGCGTGGCCGACTACGAGACCACCCTGCGTCGCCTCGAGCGCGCGTGGCGTCAATACAACTCCCAAGGCACCCTGACCTGGGTGACGCTCACCCGTGACTGTGCCCGCGTCGTGACCGAGGGCACCGCGGGCTACACCGAGCCCATGTGGTACGCGACCACCGGTCGCGTCGAGGGGATCCTCAGGCTCGCCGGCGCGACGGCGGTGGACGTGCGCGTGCTCGAGACTTCGCCCGCGCACTGCATCGCCGACTTTCGCTGGCGCTGAGAGCCCCGAGACGGCGCGGACCCGCGCCCCGGTTTTCGGCGCTCGGAGGCTGTCACACGCGGCCCCGCCGTCCTCCATGGGTCATGCGTCGCCGTGGAACCCTTGCCTGGACCCTGATCGCCGGCGGCTGCTTCTCGCCCGACGCGAGCGATCCGAACACCACGGGCACCGCGGCATCGACCGATGGCTCGGGATCGTCGGGCCCGCACGGGACGAGCTCCGACGCCACGTCGGACGGCCCGGGCGGCGACAGCAGCGGCGACGCCGGTTCCAGCGAGGGCACCGGCAGCGGCGACGACGGCACGACCGAGGCCGGCTCGACCGACGGTGGCGGCAGCACCGGCGAGCCCGTCGCGGTCTGCGGCGACGGCGTGGCGGCGGTGGGCGAGCTGTGCTTCGACGACATCACGCTCGTCGACGGCAGCGACGTGATGTTCTCGGGTCGGCTCGCCGACCTCGACGGCGACGGCGATCGCGACGTGGTCTACCTCATCGGCGATGGTGTCGTGGTCCACCTCGGGGTCGGCGACGGCAGCTTCGGACCCGGCCTGGGCGGGATCACGATGGTCTCGATCGCCGCCGAGATCGGCGACGTCGATGGTGACGGCAACACCGACATCGTCGGTGTGAACGAGTACGACTCGACGGTGTCCATCGCTCGCGGCAACGGCGGTGGCGGCTTCGCGATCCAACCCCTGCTGACGGCCAACAATCCGCCGAGCCACCTGCTGATCACGCAGCTCGATGGCGACGACGGCGACGACATCATCGTCGGCACCAGCATGGGCGTCGAGGTGTTGCGCAGCACGGGCGACGGCGCGCCGCTCGACCTCGGCGGGTTCGGACTCGGCGGCCCCGTCCACGCGATGGGGCTCGGCGAGTTCGACGGCGACGGCGACACCGACCTCATCTACGTCTACGAGGCCTACGGTGAGCAGCGCTTGATCGTGCGGCTGGGCAACGGCGACGCCAGCTTCGGCTCGAGCATCACGATCGACGACGGCGGCGATCTCCCGCGCGGTGTCTCGGGCGGCGACCTCGACGGCGATGGCCACGGCGACCTCGTGTACGTCGACGTCACGCTCGCGCAGGTGTTCGTGCAGCTGGGCAACGGCGCCGGTGGCTTCGCCGACCCGGTCGGCTACACCACCGACGACGACCCGCAGCACACGCTGCTGCTCGACGTCACCGGCGACGACGCGCCCGACGTCGTCGTCGGTCACGTCGACGGCCAGTCGTTGTGGGTGTACCCCGGCGACGGCGACGGCGGGCTGCAACCACCGCTGGCGATCCCGCTGGCGGGCCCGGTCTACTCGCTGGCGTCGGGATACGCCAACGCCGACGCGATTCCCGACCTGGTCGCGACCGACGGCGGTGCCCAGCGGATCTCGGTCGTGCTCTCGACCCCTTGATCGCCCGGGCCCGCCCGGGCCACGCGCAGGCTCGCGCCAATGCGGTGGCGGACAGCACCTAGGACCTCGACACAGCGATTGTGACGGGCCATAACACCGCCCTGACCGCGCCTCGCTGCGTTGCCGCACCTTGAAATACGCCCGGTATTCCGGCGGCACGGCGCCTTGCGGAGTCGCGGCCATGACGGCGTTCTGACCCATCACAATCGCTGTGTCGAGGTCCTAGCCGAAGTGATACGCGCTGATGCGCTTGCCGAAGATCTCACCGTGGTAGCCGCTGCGGCCACGGTCGTCCCCCGCGGCACCGGCCACGACCATGAGCGGCAGCAGATGCTCCTCACGCGGGTGCGCCCGCCGGGCCGCGGGTGCGTCGCTCCAGCGCGCGAGCGCTGCATCGCGGTCGGCTGGCGCGTTCGTGCACGTCTCGCGCAACCACCCATCGAAGGTCTCGGCATCGGTCCGCGCGCGCGGATCGTTGAAGCCGCGCATGTTGTGATACGACATCCCGCTGCCGATGATGAACACGCCCTCGTCGCGCAACGGCGCCAGCGCACGCCCGATCGCCAGGTGCTGCTCGGGATCGAGGCCCCGCACCAGCGACAGCTGTAGCGTCGGCACGTCCGCGTCCGGGTAGGTCAGCTTGAGCGGCACGAAGGTGCCATGGTCGAAGCCCCGGACCTCGTCCTGTGCGCTCTCGAAGCCGGCCGCGCTCAACGACGCCCGCACCCGCCCCGCCAGCGCGGGCGCCCCCGGAGCCGGCCACGTGATGGTGTACGACTCGGGTGGAAAGCCGTAATAGTCGTAGAGCATCGGAGGCTGTGCCGCCGTCATCAGCGTGGGCACCGGCGCCTCCCAATGGGCCGACACCACCAGCAGCGCGGTCGGCTTCGTGGGCGGCAGCGACGCGAGACCGCGGAGGTAGCCCGCGAGCGCGTCGAGCTCGCCGCGATCGAGGCCCATCTCGACGAACGGCCACGGACCGCCCCCGTGGGGGACATAGGCGACGGGCATACGCTGGCGGGTGGCGGTCATGGGTGCATCCTCTCGGGCGGACGACGACGGCGCTCGGGCACAACCAGCCGCGACGGTCGCCGCGCCCGCGAGCGAGCCGACGAGCATCTGGCGGCGGTTGGGTCGTTGCTGCGTCACGGCCGTATGGCCGGCAGCGTAGCGCCACCCGGCCCGCGCCACACGGGGCCGCGCGGGTGCCCGGCCGCAACACAATGTTGCGCCAACGGCTCGGCCCCCCGCCCACGAGCGACGTGCGGCGCTCACCGGCCGCTGGCAGAGTGTCCGTGATCGGACCCCCCATTCACGGTGGCACGCGACCAGCGATGGGACTCGCGCTCGCGACGGGGCGACGGCGCTCGATGGCCGCGCGGCCCGACGGACGACGACGACCGCTCGGCCACTTCGAGTCGACCCTGCGGACCATTTTGAAAACCTCGCCAGACGGCGGCCAAACGGGCACTGGCGGCCGAACTCGCGATGGCACGGAATCGACATCGCGCACCGTCAAACGAGCGGTGGAATACATATTTTGCAGCACGTGATACTTGCCGCGCCCGAGCGGTACCGCTATGCTCGACATTGCCGTTCGTCGCCCGCGACACCCGAACATTCGGGTCGTCGCTCGCCGCCCGGGCGGAGCTGAATCATCGTCTGCCACCGCAGCCAATCGCCGCGGCGGGGCAGCTTCGCGCCGACCTGCAAATCGCAGGATTGCACGCGATCGAATGATCGTCCCCGATCGGACGATCGCGAGTTCGTCGTCACTTTCGTCCTTCGGATCGTTCGTCGAGAACCTCCGCGGAGGCCCATCATTCATGCGCACGCGCTCCATTCATCGCATTCCGCCATCGACAGCCACGGATCGTCGGCTGCCATCGCTTGCCGCACTCGCGCTGCTCGCCGCAGTCGCATCGGCGTGCAACGCCGACCCCGAGCCGGGCCCGCCCGCAGCCGACGAGTCGTCGAGCGACGGCGGCGCATCGAGCTCCAGCGACGACGGCGGCCCGACGGCCTTTTTCGACGACGACGAGGTCCGCACGATTCTCGCGTGGCTCGGGCCCCTGCCCGACGCACCGCATCCCGATCCATCGAATGCGTTCGCCGACGACCCCGACGCGGCGCTGCTGGGCCAGCGATTGTTCTTCGACCCCCGCTACAGCGCCAACGGTGAGGTCTCGTGCGTCACCTGCCACGACCCGGCCGCCGGCTTCGGTGACTCGCGAGCAAATCTCTCGAGCGGCATCGCGGTGACCGGCCGCTCCTCGCTCGGGCTGCTCAACGGCGCATTCGGTGCCGCCGCCGAGAACGGACCGATCTGGCAGTTCTGGGACGGCCGCGCCGACAGTCAGTGGGCCCAGGCCCTCGCGGTGCCCGAGAGCGGCGCCGCGATGGCGTCGACCCGCAGCAAGGTCGCGCTACATCTCTACGACGAATACCGCGACGACTACGAGGCGGTGTTCGGGCCCATGCCCGCGCTGCGCGACGACACCGGCACCCCGTTGGTCGACCCGACCTACAAGCCCGGCATGCCCGAATGGGACGCGCTCCCGGCCGAGTCGCGCGACGCCATCGAGGGCGTGTATGCCAACTTCGGCAAGGCCGTCGCCGCCTACGAGCGATTGCTCGTGAGCCGCAACTCGCGCTTCGATCGCCTGTGGCACGACCTCGCCGCCGGCGCGCCCGACAGCCCCTCGCTGACCGACGAAGAGAAGGCGGGCCTGCGCGTGTTCATCGGCGCGGGGCGCTGCCTGGGTTGCCACAACGGCCCGAACTTCACCGACGGCGAGTTCCACAACATCGCGATCCCGCAGAGCGGCGAGAACGTCCCCGAGATGGACGAGGGGCGTGCCGGTGGTGTCGCGAAGCTCATCGCCGACAAGTTCAATTGCGCGGGGACGTACAGCGACCACCCCGACAAGACCGCCTGTCCCGTCAACTTCGTCGTGCCCGAGGGCGCCGAGGTCGGCGCCTTCAAGACGCCGTCGCTGCGGAGCATCGGATTGACACCACCCTATATGCACACCGGGAACTTCGCGACGCTCGAGGACGTCATTCGTCACTACGATCTCGGCGGCGCCGCGTATGGCACGTTCGAGGGCAGCAAGGACGAGCTCCTGCGTCCGCTGGCGCTCGACGCCACCCAGCTGCGCGCGCTCGCAGCGTTCTTGCGGGCCCTCGACGGCGAGCCGCTGCCGGCCGCGCTCACGGAGGCGCCGTGAAGACCGCACGCCCACGCGTCCGCATCATCGCCGCGCTGGCCCTGGGTCCGTGGACGATCGCGCCGCTCGCCGTCGCAGCCCCGGCCGAGGAGCCGCCGGCCACGTCGGCGAGCGCCGACAGCGACGAAGACGAGGCCGCGCGCCTGCGCAAACAGGCCGAGCAGCGCTACTTCGAAGACGACTTCCAGGGCGCGATCGACGATTTCGGCCGCGCCCACGCGCTCGCCCCCCACGCCACCGACCTGTTCAACATGGGCCGCATCTACGAGGAGAAGGGCGAGCTCGCAGAGGCCGTGCGCTACTACGAACAGTTCGTCGCGCAGCCCAAGATCCCGCTCGAGGAGCGAGCGCTGGTGGCCCAGCGACTCGAGGTCCTGCGCCCGCTGGTCGCCCCGCGGGATGCCGAGCCCTCGCCGCCCGCGCCGCGGGCCGAACGCGATGCGCCGCACCGGAGCACACCGGCGGTCGACGACCCGCGGGCGAAGAGCATTCGTCCGCTCCTCATCAGCAGCAGCACGCTGCTGGGGCTCGGCTCGGCGATCGCACTCGCCGGCGGTCTGGGCTTCGGGCTGGCGGCGCGCCGCGCCAGCGACCGCGTCGAGCGACTCGGCGACGGCAGCAATCCCGAACGACTCGGCCTCGCCGCGGCCGAAGACCTGAACGCGCGCGGCCGCGATCTCGAGACCCTGCAGATCGCGTCGATCGCCGCCGGTGCGACCCTCGGCGTGGTCGGAGCCGCGCTGCTGGTCACCGCGCTGGTGCGCCGTCGCGCGCAGCACCGGCGCGCCGAGCACATCGCGACTCGCATGGCGCCCACACCGAATGGATGGAGGTTCTGATCATGCTTCGTTTCGAATCCACGTTGGCGACGCTTCCGTTGCTGCTGCTGGCCGGCTGCTACACCGCCGAGCTCGACGCCGAGGCCTCGGCGGTCTATGTCTGCTCGCAGGACGAAGAGTGTCCGCTCGGGCAGGCCTGCGCCGAGGGTCTGTGCCGCGCCGAGGCCGAGCTACGCGGCCCGTCGCTGGAGATCGCCTCGCCCGCGCCGCTGCAGGTCTTCTCGCCGGCCGACGCCACGATCCCGCTGAGCTTCGAGGGGCGCGATCTGGTGCTCTCGGACGACGCATCCGACGACGCGCGCGCCGGCTACGTCGAGATCTACCTCGACGGTGCACTGGTCGACGCGGTCACCGGCGGCGACCTCGAGGCCGGCCTCGACATCGCATCGCTGGACATGCCGACCACCGGCGGCCTGCATCACATCGTGCTCAGCCCACGCCACATCGACGGCGCTCGGTTCGAGAGCGTCGAATCCGATGCCCACGTCGCGTTCTGGGTCGACGACGGCCTCGAGCACGTCGCGATCGTCGAGCCCCCGCCGGGCGCTCGATTCGCGGCCGATGGCGCCCGGGTGCAGCTCGAGGTCGCCTCGCTGAACTTCACGCTGGTGAACCCGGGCTTCATCGCCCCCGGCGAGGTCGCAGGTGGACCCGAGGGCTATGTGCACATCTACGTCGATGCGGACGTGCCGAACTGCCTACCGGCCTGCAATTTCGACTACCAGAGCTCGGTGATCCCGCCGGGGCTCGCGCGGGTGAACCAGCTGCGGGCCGATCAATACCTCGTGCTGCCCGAGGGCGTCGGCACCGTGCGCCTGCAGATCGTGGCGCAGGCGATCGACAACGTGCCGTACTACCGCGGCGAAGATGCGGCCGCGTTGGTGTACGACGAGGTCCCGGTGCAGTCGGTCGTCGGGGAGGCGCAGCCATGATTCGATTGCAGCTACTCACGATTGCATCGCTGGTGCTGGGCTGTTCGGATCCCGAGCGACTGCCCCGCGCGACGGGGGACGACGACGACGAGACCCTCGGCTCCAGCGACACCGGGGCCCCAGTCGAGGTGGACGTCGAGCTCGTGCGCGCCGCCGCGGTTGCCTACGCCGACCTCGCGCCACTCACCGAGGTCCACGAGCTCGCCGAGACCCACGCCGACGCGGCCGCCGTGCGGGTGTGGGGCACGCCCGACGCGATGGCACCATTCGCGGCGATCGACCCCGACGATCCGACCGTGACCGCGGCGTTCCCGGTCGAGACGATCCTCGTCAAGGAGCACTTCGACGCCGACGGCGGGATGTTCGGGCTGAACGTCATGTACAAGGCCCCGGCCGGCTACAACCCCGCCGCCAACGACTGGTACTGGCTCGAGCTGCGCGACGACACCGTCACGCACGCCGGTCGGGTCAGCTTCTGCATGGACTGCCACGAGGCCGCCATCAACAGCGACTTCGTGGTCGGTTTCGGGAAGAGCCAATGATCGCCGAACGCTTCCCCAGTGGCATGCCGAGGCCTCGGCGCAGCGGACCGCTGCCCGACGAACCCGCCAGCGGGCGCGTCGTCGCCGGGGTCTACACCCTCGTGCGATTGATCGGTCGCGGCGGCGTGGGCGACGTGTACCTCGCCAAGGAGGCCGCGCGCGGCGACCTGCCCGAGCGCGACGTGGTGGTGAAGCTGCTCGCCGGGCGCTGGATGGACGATGCCGACGCGATCGCGCGGTTCGAGCGCGAGGCCCGACGATTGCGCGCGCTCGAGCACCCCAACATCGTCACGATGTTCGACGCCGGCGTCGATTGTGGCCGCCCGTTCCTCGTCACCGAGTGGGTCGACGGCGAATCGCTCGGCGACTTCACAGCCCGCTCCGGCCGCGTCGGCATGCGAGAGTTCGTGCCGATCGCCGCGCAGATCCTGAAGGGCGTGGGCCACGCCCACTCGCGCGAGATGATGATTCGCGACATCAAGCCCTCCAACATCATGCTGTGCGAACGCAAGGGTCGCGCGAACTTCGTGAAGCTGCTCGACTTCGGGCTCGCGAAGTTCCTGCGCAACGAGGTGCCCCTGACCGAAGGCTACGTGCTCGGCACCGCGGGCTACCTCGCACCCGAGGCGATCCTCGGCGGCGCGTTGGATCTCCGCGTCGACGTCTACGCGCTCGGCGTGTTGTTCTACCGCATGCTGGCCGGGGTCTCACCGTTCGAGGGCTGCGAGGACGCGACGATCTTCTACAAGACGCTCAACGAGCATCCCCGTGACCTGCGCGAGCTGCTGCCGGTCGATCACGAGGTCCCCGAGGGCCTGGTCACGCTGGTCCACGATTGCCTCGCAAAGGAGGTCACGCGACGTCCGGCCGACGCGAACATCGTCGTCGAGCGGTTGATCGACGTGGTGCCCGCGACCTTCTTCCGCCTGCCGTCGGTGCCTCCGACCGGCCAGACGCCACAGGCCGGCGGGTCGCGATCGCCGACGGTCGGCAACACCGGGCTCATCCAGCTGCTCGACCGCGCCGCGCCGCGACCGGCCGCCAACTCGGTGCCGCAGGCGGTCGCGGTGCCGCCGCCCGCACCGCCGCGATCGCGCTCGCGCGTGGCCGGCTGGGCCGCGATCGCAGCGGTGGCCGGCGTGGTCTCGGCGGTCACGGCGTGGAGCCTCGGTGCGACACGCGACCGCGTCGACGAGACGGCCGCGGTCGAGCTGCGCAACGCCGGCGTCGTCGCAGCGCCTGCGGTCTCGACCCCGCCGGCGACCGCGACCCCGCCGGCGCCTGCGGTGGCCGTGGTCACGACCACGGCGACCCCGATCGTCGCGCCGTCCTCCGCCCCCGCGGCCGTCGATCGCGAGCCCGCGCCGCCGAGCGGTGCACCCGCGAGCTCGGACGTCGTGCTCGACGCCGCACCGACGACCGAGGTCGGTGCGCGTGGCCCCCTGCGCAAGCGACCGCGCAACGCCGCGGCGAAACCGACGGCCGGCACCACCGCGATCCCCGAGCTGCCACCGCCACCTGCGCCCGCGGCGACGACGGCCGACGCCGCGGCGCCATCCAGCGTGCCCGCGCCGCGCAACTCGGTGTTCCTCTCGGCGGAGCGCCGCGATGCCGAGGATCGCCCGCTGCTGCCAGCGGTGCGCTAGAGCAGGATCAGCCGCACGCGGCGAGCACGTCGACGTCCACGTGGTGTGGCGGTGCCCAGGCGTGCGGGCGTCGATCCGGCTCCTCGAAGCAGAAGCGCTTGGGCTGCAGATCGATCGACCAGTGTCCCTGCGCACCGATGAACGGGATCACGACCTCGTAGCCGCTGCCGTCGTTGGCGGCGACGTCACGCAGCACGATCGCGTCGCGGCCCACGTCGATCATCTCCACACCCTCGATCTCGGCGGCCCGCGAGATGCCGCGGTCGTCGGGGCCGTTGGCGGCCTGCGCAACGGCGACGTCGAAGCGCACGTCGTCGCGACCTGCGACGTCGCCGAAGTCGTTCACGTATGTCCACCGCACCGTGACCGAGCCACCGTCGCCACCGTCGCAGGCGATCTCCACCTCGGGCTCACCGTCGAGTTGCTTGGGGATCGGGCACTCGGTGATCGCCGGGATGCTCGGGCCCTGCGCAGCCTCGAAGCGCTGACGCCAGGGCTCGACCGGGCCGAACACCGGCGGCATCCAGTTGAAGCCGGGCACCGCGTCGGCGCCCATGAGAGCGCTGAGGTACGGCGCGGCGTACTTGCTGCCGAGGCTGTCGTGGGCCATGCGCGTGAAGTTCTCGTTGGCCATCGCGTGACAGCCGACCGAGCAGCTCGACTCCTGCGGCTCGAGCAGCAGGCGCTCGCGGAAGTTCACGCTCCAGCTGTCGGGCTTGGTGCCGGTGCGGGGCTCCACGGTGCCGGCGGCCTCGTTGGCGACGTAGCTCGAGCCCACCGCACGGTACTGCCGGATCGCGAGCGCACCGGTGTCGTCGAAGATTTCCTCTTCGGTCCACGCGGTGCGACCGGCGGGCAGCGGGGTCGGCAGCATGGTGCTGTTGGCCGGCGGGGTCTGCCGGATGTAACGGGCCGACAGCAGGTCGTCGATCTCCACACCAGCGGGGAGCTGCAGCGGATACGCAGGGTTCGACAGCAGCTGCCGCATGTAGTTCGGCTGCAACCATGGGGTCAGCACCCACGGGTCGTTGTTGGGATGGCACGACAGGCACGAGCCCGGCATCTCCCGCGGCGGCAGCCACGGTTCCAGGTCGGCGCCGCTCGACACCTCGCTCGAGAGCCGCGGGAGCTCGTAGGGGGCGTCGGGGTCGGGGTTGCGGCCGAAGAAGAAGCACATCTCGCCGGTCTGCTGATTGGCGCCGATCAGACCATTGCCGATGAATCGATCGTAGCCGACATTGTCGTGATCGACGCCGCGGCACAGGCCGACCCACTGCACATTGGGATTGGCGGGATCCTCGTACTGCACCAGCGTCGAGCCCACCGTGCAGGGAAAGTCGCCACCGATGCTGGGGAAGTCGCACGACTGGTCGCCGTCCTCGCGCCGACGTGCGAGGACTTCGTCACTCTCGTGGCCATCGCCGAACCCGAGCGGCAGCCCGCCGACCAGCACCGGAATCCGCGTGACGTGGGTGCCGGGCGCCGGGCTCGCGGGGTCGCACGAGATCTCGGGGATCGGGCCCAGCACCGCCTCGCACTGCGCGACGTAGGCCGCGAGGTCGTTGCCATCGTCGATCGGCGCCGGTTGATCGCGCAGGTAGACCGGCGCCCCCATGGGACCCGGCACCAGCTCGGCATCGCAGCCGAGCGCGAGGGCCAGCGGCGCGTAGTAGACGGATACGCGGCGAAGGCCACGCGAGGAAGGGGTGCGACGGGTGCACCCATGGTCGATTCGACCGGTCATCTTGGAAGGAACTCCTACGACCACCGCGGATGTGCAGTGGGAATGGTCCCTCTGTGGAGTCGCGCCTCGATCACGGCTCTGCCGTTGTCGGACGCCCACGGCACTGGTGCGGCCCCGAGCGGGGCACGTCGGCCGAGCGGCCGACGCAACGTCAGCCCCGCTCACACGCCGTGGCCCATCGTTCCAAGCCCGGCTACGGCCATCGCGGCCCGAAGCGTGGGCCCAGGGCCCGCGCGAAGCAGCGTCCTCATTTCGCACGCCCACGCCGACGAATGCTCGATCGGCCACCGACGATCGGTGCGCCGCCGGCCCCCGCAGGAGCCGGCCTCGACGCACGCGCCGCCGCGACTACGGCCACACGAAGGTGACGTTGCGCTCCTTGGCGCGGTCGGCCTCGCTGGTGCCCTGGGCCTCGAGGTCGCCCTTGGCCACCACCTGCAGCAGGTTCTCCGGCGCGCCGTTGTTGATGAGCATGTCCTTCACCGACTTGCCGCGACGCTCGGTCAGCAGGATGTTGTACTCCTCGGTGCCGACGTTGTCGGCGTGCGCCTCGAGGATGACGTTGCGCCCCTGCTCCGCGATGCAGGTCGCGAGCGCCTTGAGGTCGGCGCCCTGCTTGTCGCCGACGGTGTCGGAGTCGAAGCCGAAGTAGACGGCATCGAGGCCACAGGGCCCACCGACGTCACCGCCGCTGCCACCGGGGCCCGAGAACACGCAGGTGCCACCGTCGCAGATCTCGTCCATCTTGCACTGGTCGTCGGTCTGGCACTGGCCGGTGTTCGAGCAGCGACCCGTGTCGAGGTTGCAGGTCGACGGCGAGCACTGGATGTCGTCGGTGCACTGGGCGCACTTGCCCTCGGTGCAGGCCCAGCCACCCGTGCAGTCGGGCTGCGAGGTGCACGGATCGCCGATTTCACCGCCGCCGGCGCCACCCTCGGTGATGAGCGCGGGATCCTGACAGCGGAACTCGTGACACACGAAGCCGTTGCCCTTGCCGACGCAGTCGGCATCGGTCGCGCAGTTCTGGCACGAGCCATCGACGCACTTCTCGCCGAGGTCGACCTTGCAGTGCTTGTCCTTCTTGCACTTCGGGTACTCGGGCTTCTTGCACGCACCCACGGCGGTCGTGAGGAGCAGGGCACCAAACATGGGGATCAGGGAGCGGAGCGCGGTCGACATGCTGGATCGTTCCTCGCCGAGCCGCATCGAGCGCGGCTTGGGTCGGGGGGAGTGTCGCGGGGGACCGTGCAAGGCGCAAGGCCCAAACGCCTGCCAGCCCGCGCGCTGCCGCACGGTTGTCGCGAAATCCCGGTGCGCTGGCTTGCGCCCCGACGGGCGTCGGCGCAGGCTAGCTCGCCATCGATGAACGATCGCCCCGTCACCAAGGGTCGCCGACTGCTGCGACTCGCGAGCATGACGGCACAGGTCGCGGGTGGCTACGCGAAGTCCCGCATCAAGGCGGTGTTCCAGTCCGACGCCGACGCCGAACGCGACCGGGCGCAGACCCACGCGCGCTCGGGCGAACTCATCGCCAAGACCCTCGGTGAGCTCAAGGGTGCCGTGATGAAGGTGGGGCAGATGGCCTCGATCGCGAAGGACATCCTGCCCCGCGAGCTCGCCGAGGCGCTCGCGACCCTGCAGCGCGAGGCGCCGCCGATGCCCTTCGACGTCATCGAGGAGCAGATCGAGCGCGAGCTGGGTCAGTCACCCCACGCGCTGTTCCAGCGCTTCGATCGCACGCCGTTCGCGGCCGCATCGATCGGCCAGGTGCATCGCGCGACCACCGACGACGGCCGTGAGGTGGTCGTGAAGGTGCAGTACCCCGGCGTCGACGAGGCGGTCGACTCCGACCTCGCGCACCTGCGGCTCGCGCTGCGTGCCAGCGGCCTGCTGAAGATCGAGCGCAAGGCCCTCGACGCGCTGTTCGACGAGATTCGCCGCGGCCTGCACGAAGAGCTCGACTACTGCAACGAGGCCGACAACGTCCGCTTCTTCCGCGAGCACTACCGCGACAACCCCGATGTCGTGGTGCCGGAGGTCATCGGCGAGCGCAGCTCGCAGCGCGTGCTCACACTCGGCTTCGAGCCCGGCGATCACGTCGATCAGACCGACGAGTACCCGCAGGAGCTCCGCGATCGCCTGGGCGCGCTGCTGTTCCGCACCGTCTGCGAGCAGATCTTCTCGCTGCAGACGATCCACGCCGATCCAAACCCGGCCAACTTCGCCTTCCGCAGCGATGGTCGACTGGTGTTCTACGACTTCGGCTGTGTGAAGCGGCTGCAGCCCGAGATCGTCGCGGCCTACAAGGCGACCGTGCTCGCGGGGCTGGGCGAGGACTACGACGGCGTCGAGGCCGGCCTGCTGCGGCTGGGCGCGCGCAACCCCGCGATGCCGGCGGTGCCGGCCAGCTACTACAAGATGTGGCGCGACATCTTCGCGCGACCGTTCGTCGGCGACGACCCCTTCGACTACGCCGCCGCGAACATGCACCGCGACGCGCTCGAGCACGTGCCCGGCTTCCTCGCGAAGTGGGTGTCGTCGTTCCAGCCGCCTGCGGAGCTGGTGTTCCTGGATCGCGTGGTGGTCGGCCACTACGGGACCATGCGCAGGCTCGGCGCCCGCGGGGCCTTCGGACCGCTGCTGCGCCCGTTCCTGGGGCCGTGAGCGCGGACACCCGTGGCATCGCGCGCCCGCGCGGGCGATCAACCGTGCTCGAACGGGTCGCAGCCGGTGATCACGAGATCGACATCGAGGGCCGCGAGGCGCTCGGTCGCCGCCAACAGCACCCGGCGCGCGCCCTCGGTCATCACGCGTAGACCCGAACCGTCGAGCTCGATGCGCTGCGGCTGCGACGGCAGGATTTCGCGGATCGCGTCGAGCACCCGGGGCACCGCGTGCAAGCGCAGCTCGGAACCGAGCGCCACGCGCGGCGCGGCATGGGTGACGGCGGCGTGGCGAATGACACGCGCGAGCTGGGTATGGGCCATTGCGAGCGGGACATCGGCCTAAAGCGGAATGTCTTGAACGCCGAGCGGCCCGCTGCATCGACGGCGTCGCGGCCCGTCGGCACGGGCACGAGGACGCGACCATCGTCACGATCGTCCGAGAAAACGTCCGTGGGCACTGGTGGAACCCACGGGAATCGGGGTCCAATGATGCTGTCGTGACGCCTCCCACCAGTCGGCCCCTCGCACGTGCATCGGAACACCTCGCCGGCGGACGCTTCGCAGAGGCGGCGGGTGCCTTCAAGGCGGTGCTGCAGATCGACCCCGACGAGCCCCAGGCCCACGTCGGGCTCGGCCACTGTGCGCGCGCGCGCGGGCGCGGTGCCGAGGCGTTCGCCCACTTCGTGCGCGCGGCCGAGATCCATCGCGAGCGCGAGGAGAACGACGACGCGCTCGGCTGCTATGCGCAGGCGGTCGCTGCCGATCCTTCGCAGCTCGACGTGCACGTCGACATCGCAGCGATCGAGGCCGAGGTCGGCCAGCTCGACGCCGCGCGACAGCGCCTCGAAGGCCTCGCCGAGAACTACCTCGCGCGCGGCCGCTCCGACGACGCGGTCGCGATCCTCGAGTTCGTGAACCAGTGGGACGACGACGCCGGTGACGAGGTCGAGGTCGAGATCGACGCGGTACCCGAGCCGGTGGCAGCGTCGCACTCCGGCATCATCGCGCCGCCGATCGGCGTGCAGGTGCTGCCCGAGATGGCCGCCGTCGAGCTGCCGGTGCGCGACACCGAGGGCACGATGGTCATCCAGACCTTCCTGCTCACGCCGGAGGGGCGACCGTTCATCCCGGGCATGTTCGAGCCCGAGCCGGCACCACGCCGCGACACCGCCGTGCCCACGGCTGCACCACGTCGCGACACCGCCGTGCCCACGGCTGCACCACGTCGCGACACCGCCGTGCCCACGGCTGCACCACGTCGCGACACCGCCGTGCCCACGGCTGCACCACGTCGCGACACCGCCGTGCCCACGGCTGCACCACGCAGCGGCACCGCGGCCCTGACGCTGGCCCCCCGCGAGACCGCCGACGACGCGTCGGAGGCCGCCGCGTTCGAGACCGAGATCGACATCGATGCCACCGGCTCGCGTCGCGCACCGCGACGCGCGGCGCCGCAACTGGCATCGCTGGACGAGCTCGACGATGTCGTGCTGCCGCCGGGATTCGAAGACAACGAGCCCGCCGACGAGCGCGAGGCCACGACCATGCGCCCGATCCCCACCGCCGCGATGCCGCAACCGGTCGCCGCGGCCGCACGATCCGCGGCGCCCCCATCGGTCGACGCCGCCGGGCGCACGCTCGCGGAGCGACTCCGCAGCACGCGAGCCCGCACGGCCGCCACACCCGCGAAGCCCGCCGCAGCAGCGAGACCCACGGCTGCGACTTCGAAGCCCACCGCGGCAACCTCGAAGCCCGCCGCAGCGACCAAGCCCGCCGCCGCAGCGACCAAGCCCGCCGCAGCCGCAACCAAGCCCGCCGTCGCAAGCTCGAAGCCCGCCGCAGCGAAGCCCGCCGCCGCAGCGAAGCCCGCCGCCGCAACCTCGAAGCCCGCCGCAGCGAAGCCCGCCGCAGCAGCGAGCAGGCCCGTCACCACCGGTCGGTCGAACGCCGCGGGCAAGCCCGCGTCGGCGACGTCGGCTCCGCGCCACGCGACGACGGCGGCGAGCCGACCGACGACGCGCACCCCCGCGGGTCCCACGGCGGCGCATTCGACCACCGCGGCGATCCCCGCTGCGCGCGGCGGTGCGATCGCCCGCCCTTCGACCTCCGCGCCCGCGCGTCCGACCGGCGGCACGCGTCCGGCCACGCCGTCGCCGGGGGCTCCGCGAGCGAGCGCCAGCGCCAATGCACCGGCGCGCCCATCGGCGAGCACGCGCCCGACCCCGACCACCCCGACCACGACGGCAAGCCCGAAGGCCGCGCCTGCACGACCCGCCGGCAAGCCCGCGGCGTCGCCACGGGCGACCACACCGACGGCGCGCGCTGGCACCGGCGCGGGTGCACCCACGCGTGGCAAGCCGCAGCCGACCGAAGGCGACACCATCCGCTCGGCGCCGCCGATTCCTCCGCCGGGCTATCGTGCGGATCAGGTCGTCGTCATGCGTCCTCGCGGCACCGCGCCCGGCGTCCCCGCTGCGGTCACGCCCAGCGCGACCCTACCCATGGTGATCCCGGCACCAGGCCGCGACGACATCGACGATCAGCACACGGTGCTCTACCGCGGCGACGGCTGACGGGCAGAAGGCGCTCGCCACGGCCCCTGCGCCCCCGCGGCGTCGCGACTTGCCCCGGCCCAGCCACGAATCTGCGGGGGTCTGGCAGACTGTCGCAATGATGGGCACCAGAGTGCATCGAAGAGTCGTCGAGTTCGCAGCGGTATGCCTCACACTGGGCGGCTGCGTCGTGGAAGAGCGCGACGATCTCCGCGAGATCGATGCGTCGGAGCCCCAGCTTCGTTCGCAGGGCGCGGGCGAGCAGGATGATGACGACGGTGGAATCGAGTGCGGGTGTTGGCCCGGTGCGGCCAACCCTCAGCAGGGCGACGAGTGCAACTACTTCGCTCCCGCCGCCGCGCCGGTGCCATCGCAGCAGCTCGTTCGGGAGAACTGCCATGAGGTCGATCCGCCGTGGTGCGGTGCGCAATTCGGCTGCGAGTTTCAGGCGTCGGTCTGTACATGCACGATCGATCCCCGCGTCGGCCGGCCCCCAAGCGTTCTCGACGGAGATCCCCCCGCGACGGACTACTACCCGGCCGGCTTCTGGCCGGGTATGTGGACGTGCCGGATCGCGCCGGGCACACCGCTGTCGATGAAAAAATGCTCGACCGTCCCGTCGTAGCGACAACCGGCCGGCGTGCTCGAGCAGCGGCGCCCCGACCTCCCGACGCCGTCATTGTCCTTGGCAGCAGAACGTGAACGGTCCCACGGGTTCGATAGCTCCCGTGGGCTCGGCCGCGTGCGAGACCGGGCAAGTCGTCGACGTCGGTGAGGCGACCGATACCGAGGCGCCCTGGGCAGCCGTGCACGTCTGGTCGCCGAGTATCGCCGCGGGTGCGCCGCTGCATTCTGACTCCGCGTAGACCTGCAACGCCGCCTGACTACAGTCCTCGGCCTCGAGGCCGCACACGCAGCTCGTGCAGGCGCGCGTATCCATCACATCGGCCCAGTAGGACCGCCTCTGCGTGTATGCCCCGTCTGGGCACGGGACATCATCGTCGCGATAGATGCACCACTCGGGTCCAAACCCCGACGGAATCGGCGGCAAACATGACCCGCCGTCGCAGTCGGCGGGCGGCGCTTCGAGCTTGCAGCTGACAATCGTCGCCTCCCATGCAAAGGCCGGGATGTCGTCGGATTCAGTCCTCTCGCAGCTCCCTACGCCGCCGGCATATTCGATGGCGATCTGAACCATCCCATCGATGGGCAACTCGACACAAGGCTCGCCCACCGCAATGGGCGCGAACTTTGGCTCCTCCCCGCAATCAGGTGCCGAGCCCAACTCGACCAGGGCGAAGCACCCATCGCTCGGCGCTCCGAGCTCGCAGCTGCACGTGCACGACGCCGGCCCGGGGTCGACGAACCCGTCGACCAACGTTGGCCCGGCGACGAGCCCATCGCCCGAGCACTGCGGTGGGGTTTCGCCCGCCAGAACCCGCGCATGCACGATCGGGCCGAGCCACCCGGGAGGGGGCGGAGCCCCGCACGACCCGCCGTTGCACGGTCCGCTGGCGGTTTCGGAGCTCGAGGTCGCGGGACTCGATCCGCCGTCACCCGCTCCATCCGCGCTCGACTCGTCGGTGGCGCCGATGGACTCCGAGGATCCCGCCGATGCCGCGGACGTCGGCCCGACGGACACGTCGGGGCCTCCGCCGCCGCAGGCTGCCATCCAGGGGAGCGCGCAGCACCGAACGGTGAGCCGCAGCGTGCCCCCGCGCATGAGTCCGATCGTCACGGGGCCACTTCCTTCGTCGCCCACCGATCCGTCACCGCCCGAGCATTCACCGACGGCCGCTACGATCCGCGGCACTTCGGCGAGCGTCGCCGCCGCCCCGCTGGGCAAGGGGCGGACGATCGCGTGGCGTCACGCGCACTCGCACAAGAGGCTGCCGTCGACCGCGAGCGTGCCCTGGCAACCCGGTGCGGAGCAGAAGCTCCCATCGCACGCGACCTCGGAGTTCGCCAGGCAGTGCGGTGGATCGGGCACGCACGGAATCGGCAGGCAGCACATCTCGGTGTCGCAGCCGCCCGGGCACTGATCCGCGGGTACTGGCTGCGCGTCGCCGGCACAGGTGGCGCCCGGTCCGAGCGGCTCGCATGCGGGCGCAGGACCGCCGCAGCACGGCTGCACGCAGATCTGGCTCGCGTCGCAGGTGAGCTCCCCGCAGCTCTGCGAGCCGCCGCTGTCGGCGGCCGAGGTCTGCGTGCCCGCCTCCGAGCTGCTGCCGCCATCCGCACCCGAGCCCGTCGTGCCGCCGCCGGTCGCCGTGGCCGACGTCTCGTCGCCCGTGCTCGACGCCGTGCTGCCATGGCCGGCACTCGAGCTGCCACCCGCTTCGCTTCCACCGGCAGAGTCGCCCGCGTCGTCGCCAGCACACGCCACCACCACCAACGAAATCCACCCGATCCACACACGATCCAACTTCATGCCGGCGACGGTAGCATCGCCGCGACGCATCCACATCATCGACAGCTCGACGTGCACACGTCGCGTGCCGACTCACCGTTTCCGCAAGAGTTGGTCGCTCGAGGCGGGCGATGGACGGCCGGTGGATCGATCACCGCCGTGGCGTCGCGCGGGGCCGTCGCGCGCGGGGCCGCGGCACCGCGCACAGCTCGTCGGCGACATCGTCGATGAGTGCCGCGATCTCGTCGTCGCTGCGCGCCGGAGGAAACTCGCCGAGCTCGGCGTCGGGCTTGCCGAGCAGCGCGCCGTCGGTGGCGGCGGGCTCGTCGGTGAAGTCCCACTGGGCATCGATCGCCGCGCGGGTCCACGAGCCCTCGGACGAGGGCTCGAGCTGCACGATCGGAGGCGCGATCTTGATGGCGGTGTCCACGTTCCCCCCTGTCTCGGCGTCGCAAAGAGCAATCGACGTGCCACCACGGAACGCCCGAGTCGGCGCGTTCGACCGTAGGTGCCGGGCCCCGACTGCGCAGCTTGGTTGTGCAATCTGCCCAGCCGAAGGTTCCCTCCAGCGGCCCCTCCCGCGGGCCGGGCCGTCACGGCAGCAAGAGCAGCAGGATCTGCGCCACGCAGCACGGCTTCGCCGAGCCCGAGGCGCGGAACTCGACCGCGAAGGTCGCGAGCTCGCCAGGCGGTCGCGGGGTCAACGACTCGAGCGTCGCCGACATCGTCAGCTCGCAGCCGACCTTCGCGACGTCGGGGAAGCGCAGCTTGTCGGCGCCGTAGTTGAGCATCGCGCTCACGCCCCGTACGTCGAGCAGGCGCTCGAACATCAGCTGCGGCAGCAGACTCAGCACGAAGTAGCCGTGGGCGATCGTACCGCCGAACGCGGTCTTGCGCGCACGCTCGACGTCGAGGTGAATCCACTGGTGATCGTGGGTCGCGTCCGCGAAGGCCTGCACCGCCGCCTGATCCAACACCACCGGTGCGGTCGGTCCCAGGGTCTTGCCGACCAACGCACGCATGCCCTCGATGCCCTCGACCGTCAGTGCGCCCATGACTTCGCTCCTCGCGGCGCATGCATGCCACGAAATCCCTCGCGTGGGATCCGCGACGCGACGGTACGCGAGCCGGCCACGCGGCGACGCGCGCAGGGCTGCTATCGCAGGGCTGCGAGTGCGGTCTCGAGGCCGACGTGGTCGGCAGCGGCCAGCCCCAGCGCCCGCGCGGTCTGGGCCATCGCGTGACCGTGCCCGACGAGCGCGCCGAGGGCCGCCGCCGTCGCAGCCACCGGCGGGGGCGGCATCACCAACAGCTCGCCGGCCAGCCGCCCGGTCTGCACGCCATCTTGCACCTCGCCGAGGCGATCCTGCAGCTCGGTCACCGCCCGCAACGGCTCCTCGACGTGGGGCCCCAACACCGGCGCGAAGAACTCGACGGTGTAGCGCAGGTTCTTGATCTCGATGCGCAGCGCGTGGGCATCCTCGGCGTCGCCGTCGTCACGCAGGCGTGCGAACGCGCGAGCGCAACGTTCGACCCGAGCCGCGACCAGGCCCGGCGCGGCTGCACCGACGGTGTGGCGCAGCCCCGGCACTGCGCTGGCGATGCAGCGCTCGGCTGCGACCACGAGCTCGCGCCACGCCTCGGAGCGCATCGCCTGCAGCACCTGCAACCTCGCGCGATGGCGGCGACGCACCAGTCGATCGTCGACGTCGGCCCACGCCTCGGCCGCAATGCCGACGAACGCGGCACGCCACGCGGGGATCGCCTCGCGTTGCACGTCGTAGTCGCGCACCTGGCCCAGCAAGCGGCCGAACGACCGCAGCCGCCGGCGGAAGTCGTCACCGGCCTCGGGATCGAACGCGGCCTCGTAGACCCGCAGCGCGGTACGAAGGCGCCGCATCGCGACCCGCATCTTGTGCACGTGCTCGGGGTCGAGGCCCACGCGCACGCCGGGTACGTGGGCCAGCACGGTCTGCCACCACGCGTGGATGACCGCGCGCGCGGCGTCGACCAGCAGCGCGTCTGCGTCGGGGCTGGGCGCCTTGGCGCCGTAGCGGAACTCTCCGAGGCCCAGGCTCGCGCGCGCCCGCTCGAACTTGGTGCGGTGTGACGCCGAGAGACCCGCGCGCTTCGAGAGCTGGACCGCGAGCTCGCGCAGCACCGCCGCGTCCCCCGAGCGCAGCTCGAGCTCGAGCTCGTGGAAGCTCGCGCGGCGGGCGTGGGGCTCGGCGGCACGGACGTGGTCGACGCACAGCTCCATCGCCGTGCCGTCGATCGAGACCGCGAAGCGACGCCGCGTGGTCGTCAGGGTCAGCACCTCGCGGGGGGTCTCGCCGAGCTCGAGCCCGAACAACTCGGCGACCCAGGTCCGCACCCGCTCACCGGCGTCCTCACCGGGTCGCAGCGCACAGGTGAACTCCGAGCGCGCCAACACCAGCGAGCGCTCGATCGGCACCGGCTTGAGCTCGACCGTCCGCAGGCCCGCACTGTCGCGCACGCGCACCGCGAGCCCGGCCGCGACCAGCTCGTCGGTGCGAGTGTCGAGATAGGTGTCTTGCTGCTGCAGCTCCACCGGGCCGCTGACGTCGCCGCGTCGGGCGAGCCACCCCAACAGCTCGCGCTCCACGAAGTCGGGACCGCACACGAGCTTGGCTTCGGTCTCGACGGCGACCATGCGAGGTCACGCTAGCGGTGCCCCTGGGCCGCCGTCCAGTCACAACACCGTGACGGGCTTGCACTTCATTACACTAGTGATATGGTGTAACTGTGCCGTTCGAGGTCGAGCTCGACTACGACCGCGGTCTGCCGGTGTATCGGCAGATCTACGAGGCCGTGACGCGCGCGCTGGCCAGCGGCCGCCTCGGCAGCGACGAACAGCTGCCGACCATCGTCGAGCTCGCCGCCCAGCTGGGGATCAACCCCAACACCGTGGCCCGCGCCTATCGCGACCTCGAGCACGACGGTCACATCGTCGGCAAGCGCGGCCGCGGGACCTTCCCTGCGCCCGATCGCAAGCCCGCCGAGGGCTCGCGCGACGACGTCCTGCGCGACATCTACGAGCGGGCGATCCGTGACGGTGCGCGTCACGGCCTCTCGCCCCGCGACATCCTGCGCTACTTCCGAAAGGCAACCACCGATGGCTAACTCGAGTCGCCGACGCACCCGCGCGATCCTCCGCGCCGCCTGGTCGACCCTGCGCCGTGACCCCGCGCTGCTGTGGTTCTCGGCGTTCATCGCGGTCGCGACCTCGGCGGTCGTGGCCACCTCGGCGGTGCTGGGCTGGCTGGGCGTGCGCGCGGCCGTGCTCGCGCTCGGCGTCGAGGCCAGCGGCGCGCTGGAGACCAGCATCGACACCCGCGCGACGCTCGGCATGGGCCTGTTCGCGTGGTTCGGGCTGCACCTGGTGGCGCCGTTCTTCGGGGTCGCGGCCGCCAGCGCGACGCTCGAGGCGCTGGCCGGTCGCCGCTGGACCGTCGCCGGCGCACTCGGCTGCGCGCTGCAGCGCAGCGGTGCGATCGCGACGTTCGCCGTGCTCGATGCCTCGGTCGGTGCCCTGCTCGCACGCATGCGTGGCGGGCGACGCGAGCGCGGCGGCAAGCGTCCGCGTCGCGAAGGTCATCCGCTCGCCGCGAAGCTGCTCGGCGCCGCGTGGTGGGCTGCGACCTACCTCGCGGTGCCGGTGATGGCCCGCGAGCAACGTGGCGGCGTGGCGGCGGTGCAGCGCTCGGGCACGATCATGCGCGAGACCTGGAAAGAGGCCTTCCTCGGGCGCTTGGTGCTCGGCTGGGTGCTGTGGCCAGTGGCGATCGTCGCGGTGCTCGGCACCGTCGGCGTGTGCCTGCTGCTGGGCCTGACGCCCGACACCCACGTCGCCAGCTTCGCGATTGCGGCGGCGGTGGCGGTGGTCGCGATCGCAGTGGTCGCCGCGGTGCTGCAGACGCTCGACACCATCTACCGCTGCGCGCTCTACGTGTTCGCGACCGAGGGCGTGGTGCCCGAGCCCTTCGACGACGCCGAGCTGCAGGAGATCTGGCACAGCGCGTGACCGCGAGTCGACTCATGGTGGCCCGCCGCCGGGCACCGGACGCGCGTCACCGGGGCCCCACAGCGCAGAGAAGCCGCTGCCATCGGCCCACGCGGTGACGGCTCCGCCCTCGGCCGGGCACACGCGCGCCACCTCGAAGCGCAGATCGACGCAGCGCCCCGACGGTGCGCACGCGTTGGACACGGCGAGCGCGACCGGCAGCTCACCCTTCGCGGTGCCCACGAGATCGGCGCGGCAGTAGACCTTGCCGCCGGTGAGCGCCATGCACGACGCACCGCTCGCGGTCACGGCACGCGCCGACGCGGCTCGCGGAAGCGCGGTCGTTGCGACCGCGGCGAATTGTGCGGCGGCCCATGCGAGCTCCGCCGCGCTCAGCACGTCGGTGCGCGACACCAACACGGCCAGATCGGCGCAGCCACACGGCGGCTCGAGCCCCATCGAGCAGTACGGGGAAGGCGGGCGTGTGCCTGCGGCGGGCGCGGCTGCCGGCGTTGCGGAGATTGGCGACGCTGGCGGCGTCGACGGTGAGGCCGCGGTGGACGGCAGCTCCGGGAGCGGCGTCGCGGCGCGCGGCGCCTCGGAGCGCGGCGCCTCGGAGCGCGGCGGCGTGGGCGAGTCCGGACGGCAGGCGGCGAGCGCAGCCACCGCGAGCGCGAAGGAACTCGAGCGCGAGCGTGCCATCGGTGTGAGCTTGTGCCGGGCTCGGTGACCATGTCGACCCCCTGCGTGCGTCGGGCGGCGAACCATCCGCGGCGCGAATGCGGAGGTGACCACCGCTCGCGTCGCTGCCCCGCCTGCGGCGTACCGAAGGCGGGCGCAGTTGTGATGTGCCCGTCGCCCGATCTACGGTGCCGCCGACGATGGACCTGCCCCACGAACACGTCGACGCCGCCGCGTTCGACCTGACGTGCGACGGCACGAACCTGCGCGACCGCCTCGGTCGCCTGCGATTGCTGCGCGGCGCCAATGTCTCGGGTCGCTGCAAGGCGCCGCCGTTCCTGCCCTTCGACGATCCGACGTGGTTCGACGTGCTCGCCGACTGGGGCATGAACGTCGTGCGCCTGCTGGTGATGTGGGAGGCCATCGAGCCCGAGCGCGGCCACTACGATCACGGCTACCTCGCGCGCGTGGCCCAGCTCGTGCGCGCCGCCGGGCAGCGCGGCCTCGCCGTCATCGTCGACTTCCACCAGGACCTGTTCTCGCGCAGCTTCGGCGGCGACGGGGCGCCGGCATGGGCGACACGGCCGGGGCGACGCCGCGCGAACGGCCGCAGCTGGTTCTGGCACTACGGCATCTCGTCGGGGGTACGCGCCAGCTTCGACGCGTTCTGGCGCGACCAGGGCGGCGTGCGCAGCTCGTTCGTCGCGGCGGTCGCGGTCACCATGCGTGCGCTCGCGGACGAGCCGGCGGTCATCGGCTACGACCTCTTCAACGAGCCCATGGGCCGCCTGCGCGACCTCGTGCGCGGCCGCTTCGAGCGCGACGCGCTGTCGGCGTTCCACCGCGACTGCATCGCGCTGCGCGACCGCGAGGCGCCGGGTCGTCTGCTGCTGGTCGAACCCACGCCGCTGGCCGCGTTCGGGGCCCCGACCGCGCTCGCCGAGCTCACCGGTGACGCGCTGGTGTACGCGCCGCACCTGTACGACGCGACCGCGATCCTGGCGTCGCGCTTCGTGCCGCGGCTGTCGACCTTCCCACCCTCGCTCGCGCGGGTGAAGGCGACCGCGAGCGCGTGGCGACGGCCGCTGTTCGTGGGGGAGTTCGGCGTGCTCGGTGGCATCGTCGGCGCCGCGGCGATGATCGAAGACCAGTGCGCGCGGCTCGATCGCGCGTGGGCGAGCTGGGCGGTGTGGCACTTCAATCCCACCGCGCAGGACTGGAACGACGAGGACGCCTCGATCGTGCTGCCGGGCGGCGACGAGCGGCCGTGGACCGCCGCGTTGGTGCGCCCGTGGCCGCGCGCGCTGGCGGGCACGCCGATCGAGCTCGAGACCGCCAGCGCGCGGCCGTGGACGCTGCGCTACCGCGCCGAGGGTGATGCCGCAACCGAGGTGGTGGTACCGCCGCGGTGGCTCGCGGGCCGGCCGCTGGCGCTCACGGTCGAGGGCGCCGACGCCGATCACGACGAATCCACCGGCCTGCTGCGCCTGCGTGCCGAACCCGGCGGCACGGTGCGCGTGGTGCTGCGTCGCTGATACGCTCTAGGTTGCTCGTGCCCAAGGTCAGTGCAGGACTGCTCATGGTCCGTCGCGACTTCGATGGCCTGCAGTTCCTGCTCGCCCACCCGGGCGGTCCATTCTTCACGCGGCGCGACGACGGCGTGTGGAGCATCCCCAAGGGCGCGGTCGAGCCCGGCGAGGACAACCTCACCGCCGCGCTGCGCGAGTTCCACGAGGAGACCGGTCTGGCCCGCCCGAGCGGGCCGTTCGAGTCGCTCGGCGAGGTCCGGCAGGCCGGCGGCAAGATCGTCCACGCGTGGGCCTTCTTCGGCGACTGCAATCCTTCGCGACTGAGCAGCAACACCTTCGAGGTCGAGTGGCCGCGCGGCTCCGGTCGCGCGCAGAAATTCCCCGAGGTCGATCGCTTCGCGTTCTTCGACGCCACCGATGCGATCCGCAAGTTGGTCGCCGCCCAGGGCGCGTTCATCGAGCGCGCCGCGGCGCGTCTGCGCTGACCTGGTGCGTGTGGTGCTTGCAGGGGCCGCGTCGGCGACGCCTTGCCCGCCCGCGGCTCCCTGCCCGCGTTCGCCCCGCGATCTCGCCCGCGATCACCCCTACGATCGCGGCTGTGCGCGCAGCCCACCCGAGGCCCGTGGCGGGCACTTGCGGGCGGCAACCCCCGCGCTCGCACGGGCCTTGGGGCCCCGAAAAGCTCGCGCACCGCGACCAGAGGTCGCCCCGCACGGCGCTTGTTGCTATCGTGGGGCGGTGTTCGGCATCGGACCGACAGAGTTCATCATCATCGCCGTCCTCGCGCTGATGCTGTTCTCACCGCGCGAGCTGCCGAAGATCCTGCGCAGCGCCGCGAAGTTCTGGGGCTCGTTGCGCAACACCGCCGACGAGTTCCGCGACGCGATCATGAACGAGGAGGAGATGCACGACCTCCGCGGCATGCTCAAGGGCGGCGCCAACGAGTTCAAGCGCGCCGAGGCGGCCGCCCGTCGCGAGCTGATGAAAGCCCGCATGGAGATGCAGAAGGCGCAGAACAAGCTGCTCAAGACGGTGAAGGCCGCCGAGGAGAGCAAGCGCGCCGAGCTGGCCCCCGCCGAGGGCGCCCCCGCGACCGACGGCGCGGGCACCCGAGAGGGCGCACCGACCCCGGGCGCCAACGACGACGGCGCCCCGCGGACCTCGGGCGAGCCCGCCGCCAGCGACCCGCCGACACCCGCCGGCGCGATCGCCAGCGCGCGTCCCGGCGCGCCGGAGCCCGCGAGCCCACCGTCGCCACCCGCAGTGGTGGCCGCCGAGAAGGTCGATCAGGGCGCCGCCTGACGCGATCGCAGCGTTCGAGGCACGCCGAGAAGATTGTCGAGGACCCGTGGCCGAACCCACCCAGACCAACAACGGTGCCGACGGGCTCGCCGAGGGACCCGAGGGCGACACCCCGATGTCGTTCTTCGATCACCTCGGGGAGCTGCGTCGCCGCATCACGCGTGCGTTCATCGCCCTCGTGCTGGGCGCGGTGATCGCCTACGCCTTCATCGATCACATCACCGCGTTCATGTGGATCCCATTCGGTGAAGCGTGGGACTCCGCCGGCATGGAGGGCCAGCCGACGCTGCTCAACCTCGCTGCGCTCGACGTCATCCTCACCGACATCTGGGTCGCACTGTTCGCCGGCCTCTTCATGGCCGCGCCGGTGGTGTTCTACCAGCTGTGGATGTTCATCGCGCCGGGGCTCTACAACCAAGAGAAGCGCCTGGTCGTGCCGTTCGTGGCCACCAGCGCGGTGATGTTCGTGGCCGGCGCCGCGTTCTGCTACTACGTCGTGCTGCCCATCGCGACCGAGTTCTTCCTGACCTACGGGCAGCAGAAGAACGTCGGTCTCGGCGACGTGGTGGTGAAGACCGCGTACACCTACGCGGACTACGCCAGCTACGTCATGAAGATGCTGTTCGGCTTCGGCATCATGTTCGAGATGCCGCTGGCCGTCTTCTTCCTGTCGAAGGCCGGCATCATCACCTACGTGACGCTGCTGCGGCACTGGAAGATCGCGATCCTGTTGATCACGATCGCGTCCGCGGTGCTGACGCCGCCGGACCCCGTGACGATCTGGCTCATGGGTATCCCCATGACGGCGCTGTACTTCGTCAGCGTGGTGGTCGCGTACGTCGTGAGCAAGCCGCAGGTCGAGGCGATGCGGCGCCTCGAGGCCGAGCTCGCGGCGGCGCCCCCCGACGCGGGTGACGACGACGAGTAGCCCGTAAACTCTGCGCAGTGGTCCGTGCTCGCGGAGCCGCGTCGTCGATCCGGCCGTCGATCCGGCCGTCGATCCGGGCCGCTCGGGCCGCATTGCGCCCGCGAATGCGCGTGGCCCCTTTCGCTCGGCCGCGGGCTTGCCTATTCTCCGCCCCATGTTTGGGTTCCATCGGCGCTCGCTCGCCTGCATGTTCTCGCTGGTCTCGTCGCTGACGTTCGCTGGTTGCACCTGCGGATCGGGTCCCTACGAGGGCGACTACTTCGATGGTGATCGTCCCGGCCCGGCCGACTACAAGTACGCCGAGGGCAGCAAGGGCGATCCCAAGGTCGTCGGCTGCGCCGACGGCCAGCGCGAGGGCTTCGCCGACGTGACCAAGAACCCCCGCGTGGCGGGCTGCGTGGGCACCTGGCCCGCGACCAAGAGCCTGCGGGACAAGCCCACCGGCAAGCCCTGTGGTGACGACGGCGAGAAGTGTGCCGTGCCGGCGGATCTGTGTGCGACCGGCTGGCACGTCTGCGGCGCCGATGGCAAGGGCAGCGACCTCGTCGATCACACCACGCCCAAGGAGTGCGACAACGCCGGGCCCGGCCGCTTCAACGCCGCGATGAGCCACTCGCCGACCGACGAGATCAACCCCTGTCCCGTCATCAAGAAGGACGCGCTGCTGCCGTGCGTGCAGTCCGGCCTCGGCTCCGAGCCGGTGTGCTGCGGCAACGATTGCAAGTCGGGCAAGTGCAAGGACGCGGTCTGGAAGGGCAAGACCAAGATCTCGATCGGCACCAGCGAGGGCTGCGGTGCGGTCGCCAGCGATCGCAACCCCGGCGTGATGTGCTGCTACGACGGCCCGGGGAATCCCGGGGCCGCCGACGCCAAGGTCGACGAGAAGCCAGACGAGAAGGCAGACGCCAAGGTCGACGAGAAGGCCGACGCCAAGGTCGACGCCAAGGTCGACGAGAAGCCAGACGCGAAGGCAGACGCCAAGGTCGACGAGAAGGCCGACGCCACCAAGAAGGACGACGCCAAGGCCGACGCCACCAAGAAGGACGACGCCAAGAAGGACGACGCCAAGGCCGACGCCAAGGCCGACGCGCCCAAGTGACCCCGCGCGCCGCCCCCCGGGCCACCAACTAGCGGAGCCACCAACGCCCTGGTAGCGTTGGCTCGCGATGGAGCCGCTCGCATCGCCGCATGCCGAGCCCTCCGCGTCGCTGCGCACCATCGACGGCCGCTATCGCATCGAGTCGGAGATCGGCCACGGTGCGATGGGCACCGTCTGCCGCGCGTGGGACACCACCGCGCGGCGGCCGGTGGCGCTCAAGATGCTGGCGCTGGCCAAGGTCGACGGCGCACGGCTGCAGCGCGCACAGCGGTGGTTCCGTCGTGAGTTCCACGTCGTCGCCGGGCTGCAGCACCCGCGGATCGTGCAGGTCTACGACTTCGGACTCGACGCCGGATCGCCGTACTACACGATGGAGCTGCTCGACGGTCGCGACCTGCGCGACGTCGCCGACATCGATCTCGACACCGGCGTTCGCATCCTGCGGGATCTGGCGTCGGCGCTGGCATACCTCCACGCACGGCGGCTGGTGCACCGCGATCTCAAGCCCCGCAACGTCCGCTGCACGAGCGACGGCCGCGCCAAGCTGATCGACTTCGGCATCCTCGCGGCGGTCGGCACCGTCGGCGAGATCGCTGGCACGCCCACCTCGATGGCGCCCGAGGGGGTCCGAGGCGCACCGCTCGACGGCCGCGCCGATCTCTTCGGGCTCGGCACGCTGGCGTATTGGATGTTCACCGGGCGCCATCCCTACGAGGCCAGCACGGTCGACGAGCTCGAGTGCGCGTGGCGGGTGGCGCCGCCGCGACCGCGGGCGCTGCGACCCGCCGATGCATTCGAGCTCCCGCCGGCGCTCGAGGAGCTCATCACCGGCCTCATCGCGCTCGACCCCAGCCAGCGTCCGCGCAGCGCCGCCGAGGTCATCGATCGGCTCGATGCGATCGGTAGCCTCGCGCCCGAGCCGGAGCTCGAGGTGGCCCGCGGCTGGCTCAACAGCGCGGCGCTCGTGGGGCGCGACGACGAGCTCGCGCAGCTGCGCGCCGAGGTCGACGCGCTCGAGCACGCCGAGGGCGGCGCGGTGCTGATCGAGGGCGCCGCCGGCCTCGGTCGCTCGCGCCTGCTGCAGGAGGTCGCGTGGCTCGGGCAGCTCGGCGGCGCACTGGTGCTGCGCACCCAGGTCGACGCCGGCAGCTCGGAGCCCTACGCGCTCGTGCGCCGACTCGTGCGCCGCTTCGTCACCGTCGCGCCGCTGGCGGCCGAGCGCGCTGCGGCCGAGCACGCCGCGCTGGTCGGTCGCATCCTCCCGCGAGCACCCGGCTCTTCGGACGCGTGGCCTTGGACCACCACCAGCGGCGAGTTCGACGCCGCCGAGGAGCGCCTGCGGACCCAGCGGGCGCTGCTGGCCTACTTCATGGACATCGCACGGGCGCGCCCGCTGCTGTTGCTCGTCGACGATCTGCACGCGTGCGACGAGGCCTCGGCAGCGACCCTCGCCGCACTCGCCCACGCCTGCGACGCGGTGCCGATCGCCGTGGTCGCGACCTGCCGCAGCGACACCGCCGCCGCGGCGGGCGATGCCATCGCGTCGTTCCGCGAGGCAGCGCTGGTGCTGCAGCTGCGGGAGCTCGCGCCCGACGGCGTGCGCGCCCTGGTCGACGCGGTGTTCGGCGAGATCCACGACGCCGATCGCATCGCCGCGTGGCTGCACCAGCGCGCCGGCGGTCATCCCACGCACACGATGGAGCTGGTGCGCCAGCTGGTCGATCACGGCGTCATCCGCTACGCCGAGGGTCTGTGGGTGACCGGCGAGCTGGTCGACCTCGCGCCGCCCCAGGGCATGGCCGCCGCGATGGAGGAACGCATCGAGGCGCTGCCGGAGCTCGCGCGGCGCATCGCCGAGTTCGTGGCGGTGCTGGGCATGCGAGCCTCGATCGACGCGTGGATGGCTGCCGCGGCCGACGACGACGACACCGTCGACGAGGCCGCCGTGTTCGCGGCCGTCGACGCGCTGGTCTACCGCCAGATCCTCGTCGGCGACGACGCCGGGCTCGAGCCCTGCCACGAAGAAATGCGACTGGCGTTGTTGCGGCGGCTCGCGCCCGCACGCCGCCGCGAGCTGCATGCCCGCGCCGCACGGCTGCTCGACGCCGAGCGCCCGCAGCGTCCCGAGCTCGAGCTGCGCATCGGGCAGCACTGGCTCGCGGCCGGCGAGCGCGCCCGTGCGGCGGCGCTGCTCGAGCGCGCGGGACGACGGCTCTACGAATCGCAGTCGTTCCACGACGCGATCGCACCGCTCGAGGCCGCCCTCGAGGTGTGGCGCGAGCAACCCGACGCGCGCCTGCGCTGTGTCGATCTGCAGCACATGTTGATGCGCGCCGGCGTGCTCGGCGATCGCGACGTACTGCTGCGCCACGCCGACGACGCGCTCGCCGAGATGGACCGCGACAGCGGCCTCGCGCTCGCCCGGCGCCTGATGGGCCTCTTCGGGGCCAAGCTCGCGCTGGTGCTGGCGCTGGCCTGGGCGTGGCTGCGCTGGGCGTTCGCTCGACGCGCGCGCGAGCATCCCCGCGTGGCGATGGCGCGCATGGTCGCGATGACCAACTACACCGCGAGCGTGCATTCGCTGTCGTTCGCCAAGCCGCAGCTGCGCCGCGTGGCGGCCCTGCTCGCGCCGCTGCGCGGGCTGCACGGCCGCGTACCGCGGGCCGCGTACCTCATGGTCGAGAACTTCGTGCTGATCGCCGATGGTCGCTGGCGCTCGCTCGACGCCAACGTCGACGAGATCATCGCGCTCGCGCGGGACGACCGTCGCACGCCGCTGCCGGAGATCGACCGCCGCATGGCCACCGGCACCGCGCTGTACATGCGCTGCTCGGTGCAGGCCGGCAACCAAGACCCCGGCTTCCGCAACAGCCTGGCCGCGCTCGCGGAGCTCGGCCTGCAGTTCTTCACGGTGGGGTCGCAGCTCGCACCAGTGCTGTTCCATCGCTTGCGCGGCGAGGACGAGCTCGCGCGCGAACACTCCGCGCGCGCCGAGGTCGGCTTGGTGCAGCTCGGCAACGCCTGGGTGTTCACCTCGCAGCTACTGTGGCTCACGCCCATCGCCTACGGCTGGGTCGGCGACGTGCTCGGGCTCAAGCGGACCATCGACGAGCTCGAGCGGCGCGTCGTCCACGAGCCCCACTTCGAGCCGTTCCTGGTGATCGCGCGGGCCGAGTACGCCCGCGCCCGCCGCGATCCGTCGGCGGCGATCGAGCTGCTGCGTCCGCTGCTGGCCCGCCTGGGACCCGATGACCTGTTGTTCGCCGCCGTCGCCGAGGGCGCGTTGGTCGACGCGCTGCTCGACGCCGCGCGCCCGCACGAGGCCATCACCGCCGCGCAGAGCTGCCGCACGCGGCTCGACGTCGAGGGCAAGCGCTCGTACCTCGTGCGCATCGACACCGCCCACGCGCGCGCGCTGGTGCAGTGCGATCGCCACGACGAGGCCGCGGCGCTGCTCGAGCGGCTGCTGGGTCAGGCCGAGGGCACCGGCAGTCCCGCGCTGTGCGGCGCGGTCCACGAGGCGCTCGCGGTTCTGGCGGCGGCGCGCGGTGACGCCGAACGCGAGCGACGACACACCGATCAGGCCGCGCTGCTGTACGCGACCACGCGCAATCCCATCCTCATGGCGCGCGGCCGCATGCGCGGCGCCGATGTGGCGCCGTCGGCCAGCCGCAGCCTCGACGACGCGACGCTGCAGCTGGGCGACGGTGAGCGCAGCACGCAGTGATGATCACTCGCGCAGACGCGCGCGCCAGAGATCGTACTGCCCGGCCGCGTTCGAGCTGAAGTACAGCGTGCCGTCGGGCGCCGGCATGGGCCGTCCGGTGTCGGCGGTGCCGACCGTAATCGCCTGCACGCGGTGATCATCATCGACGCGCACGAGGTCGGCGGTGCCGGGGCCGGTGACGTGCTCGAAGATCCAGCGGCCCTGCCCGTCGCGCGCGTGGCCCAGCACGTCGAGGGTCGGCGGCGAGACCACCTTCGTGGGTCCGTCCAGGTGCGTACTCATGGCGACGTGGACCACGCCGCGATCGTGCTCGCGACGGATGAACGCCAGCTCGCGACCGTCGGCGCTCCACACCGGCCGCGCGCCGACACCGAGTGACGTCAGCTGGGCATCGGGCCCGACCACGACGAGCTCCCACGGCGCATCGGCGCCGGCACGACGCTGCACGGCGATGTTGCGACCATCGGGGGACACCCGCGGGTTGGTGAGGTTGAAGCCGACGCCCTGCTCGGGTGCGCGCACGGCCGCGATGGTCTCGGCCTCGCTCGCGCCCGCGGCGAGCGCGACGCGCTGCAACAACGCGATCTCGTCGGCCTGCACGTACACCAGTGCATCACCGCCCGGCATCCACGCGGGCGTGCGCGCCCAGTCCTGCGGCGTCGGTTGGGTCGCGTAGCGTCGCAGCCACATCGGCGCGCCGTCGGGCAGGCTCCGCCACCGCACGTGCATGCCCACGTGTTCGTCGTCGGCGCCGCGCGACCACGACTCGAACCACGCCAGCGCGCGTGCATCGGCCGAGAGCACCGGATCGTGCTCGTGCCACTGCGACGAGGTTTCGCGCATCAGTGCGTGGGCCGCCTCGCCGGCGGCGAGCAACGGCTGCAGCGCGGGTGCCTTCACCACGCCGGCGACCGCCGGCGCGGCCGGTTGCACCCGGAAGATGTCGTAGCGCTGATAGGCGTGGGCCGCGAAGTAGACCCAGCCATCGTGGCCCCACGACGGCTCGCACGCGTCCGCGTCGCCCGAGGTCAGCGCTGCCGCGGCGCCATCGCGCAGGTCGACCAACCACAGGTTTCGGCGCGGCGCATCGGCGCTCCCCTCGTCGATCGCCAGCACCACCCGCGCACCGTCGGGTGAAAACCGCGGGCTCGACTTCGGTCGCGGATCGTCGAGCCACACCGTGACCTCGGCGCTGCCGATCACCGTCGTCACGAGCGCGTCGCCCTCGACACCGCTGCGCAGCCATGCGAGCTGGGTGCCGTCGGGTGAGAGGCTGGCGTCGCGACCGGGAACCACACCGTCGAAGCGCGGCGGCACCTCGCGGGTGCCGAGCGCGGCCCAGTCGGCGCGACCGACCAGGCTCGGCGTGCCCACCAGCGTGACCGCGTATGGGTCCGCACCCGCGATCTGTTGCAGCGGGCGACCGACCCGCGTCGCGAAGTCGCTGCCCGATGCCTCACCCTCGGCGTGGCCCTGCTCGCGTCGCGACAGCCCCTCGTCGTGCAGCACGATCAACGCGCCGTCGGCCGCCCACACCACCGCATCGCCGCCGCCGCTGCGACGCCGCGCGCCACCTCCGTCGCGATCGACGGTCGCGACCACCACCGGATCGTGCCCCTCGAGCAACGCCACCCGCATGCCGTCGGGGGACAGCTCGGGCTCGTGCTCGTCGATCGCCGAGGTCGTCACGCGCACCGGCTCACCCTCGGCGCCCACCGCCGTGAGGGTGTGGCTGCGCGGCAGCGGCCGCACCGCCATCCACGACAACCACGCGCCAGCGGCGGTCAGCACCACCGCGGGCAGCAGGCGCCAGCGCCAGCGCCGACGCTCGCGCGCCCGCGCCGCGATCGCGTCGTCGAGCGAGGACGCGGTCGCGTCGCTGCGACCGGCCCGGGCCCGCAGGTCGAGCCCGAGCACGTTGTCGGCATCGCAGTAGACGCAGCGCACCAGCACCGCCTGCTCGACCGGCGGGAGCGGCCCGCCGCACGCACGGCAGCCAAAGGGATCACCGGGCCGCCGCGGGTCGCGGGCCCCGAAGTCGAGCGTCAGCAGGCGCAGCGCCACGCGGTCGACCAGCGTCGCCCGCAGCAGCACGAACAGACCGGCGATGAGCGCCAGCGGAAACACCAGCAGCGCGAGAACCCGCAGCGCCGCGAGATTGTCCTGCCGGTATAGCCACACCGCTGCTGCGATCGCGCCGGGCCACGCCAGCACCATCGCGGTGCCACCGACCACGAAGCCGAGATTGGTCCGCAGCGCGCCCGGTTGCTCGAGCAGCGACGCCACCGTGCGATCGATGCGGCTGCGCGCCTTCACCAGCGCATCACCGGCGCGCACGCGCACGCGCAGGCGCTCGGGCACCTCGACCTCGGTGCGGCAGCGATGACAGGCGATGCGCTCGGCAGTGGTCGGCATCACCGCCGCACCACAGCCGGCGCAACGCACCAACTCGACGTCGCTCGCCTCGCCCGCATCGTCATCGGCGAGCTCGCCTCGCCCGGCGCGGATCGACTCGAACAACGTCGCCAACGAAGCCCGCTCGTCTGCGGTCGTGGCCTCGGCGAGCACGAGCCGCTCATCGCCCCGCAACACCACCAGGTGCACGATCGCCGCGCCGCTGCGCTCGTGCTCCGACCAGTTGGCAGCGAGGATGTCGCCCGCCGTCAGCGCGTGATCGGTGCTGCTCTCGAGCCGACACGCGTCACCCTGCAGCTGCGACCACGGCACCGCGACGCCGCCGTGCACCCCGCCCTCGACACGCACGCCCTCGGCATCGAGCACGATGTCGCTCGGTCGCGCGCGCAGCACCGTCAGCAGCTGTCCGATCGCGAACACCACGAACAGCAGCGGCACGCCCATGACGAACAGGCCGATGCCGATCGAGGTCTCGTCGCCGCCGTACCACGCGATCGCGCCGCCGAGCACCAACCCGACGGGCACGAACAACACGCCCGGCACCAGCAGCGAGGCTCCCCGGGCCATGCTGACGAGGCTCGTGGTGCCGATCTGCAGTGGAAGGCGGACGCGCGCGTTCAACGAAGGCGGGCCATGTTAGCACCGGCGCGCGGCCGGACGCGCGGCTTCAGCAGGCGATGTCGCCGGCCCGCGAGAGGCTGACGTAGTGATCGATGCACTCGCGCTGCGGTCTACCCACGGCGACCACAGGTGAGGTGACCACGTCGGTATTGCTGCCCCAGAACTGGATCCGCTGCCCCAGCCACACGTGATCGTGCCCCTGTGCCGGCAGCTTGATCGCGCGCAGGCGCAGCGCTGCGTGATCGCGCATCCATGCCCCGCTCTCGCGATCACGAACGCCGACGCACTCGTCGGCGCGGAGGTGATACTCGGTGTTGCGCGTCACGAAGAGGCGATGACGACGGCGATTGAGCGACATGCGACCAGCTTTGGATCATCGCCGCCCGGCCCCGCAAGAAAGCCGCATATCGCCCCGGGCGCGTCCGGTCACCGCCATGCCGGGGGGCTGTGCGGGCGTTCACGGCCGCGGGCTGCTACCATCGCAGGGCCGTGGCCCGCACCGCATCGCCGAGCTGGCGTGATTTCCTGCCGCGATTCGAACGCGGCGCGATGGCGTTGTTCGCCCTCACGCTCGCGCTCTCGGCGCTCGTGGGTGACCGGCCACTGGGCGCGATGCTGCGGGTGCAGCCGGGCGCGCTGCTGAGCGGCGCCGGCCTGTGGCAGCCCTTCACCGCCAACTTCGTGTTCCCCGGCGACGGCGTCGGTCTGGTGATCGGTACGTTGTTCAGCCAGTGGCTGTTCGGCTCCGACCTCGAGCGATTCTGGGGCACGCGTCGCTACGTGACGCTGGTGCTCTCGGCCGGCACCGCCGGCTACCTGGCCTACGCCTTGGTGTCGCCGTGGCTGCCGGAGCTCGAGCACGGCGGCAGCAGCGGCTTCGATCTCGCTGCGATCGCCGCGTATGGCGTCGTGTTCGCGAAGCGCGAGCTATCGCTGTTCGGCGCCGCCACCTTCCGTGGCCGCACGCTCGCCATCATCCTCGTGCTGCTGGGGCTCATCGGTCCGGTGATGCGGGGCGCGTCGTGGACGACCCCGATCCCGTGGTTGATCTCGGTCGGGATCGCGTTGCTCGTGACCACGCAGCCGTGGCGACGCCGCGGCGACCGCGACGGCACCACGCGCAAGCCGAGGGGCAAGGCCAAGCCGTCCCACCTCAAGGTCGTGCCGAAGGAACTGCTCAACTAGCCGCCCGCGCTGGTCAAGGGGGCGCTTTTGGGGCAATCTCGGCCCCAAGGCTGCAAGTTGACCACGCAACGCCGAGAGCCGTCCGAAACCGGCATGACGACCACGTTCTTCGCGGCCCAGCACACGCACAAGCAGCTGCGCCGCGTGATGCTCCGCGTGAAGGACGGCCCCGATCGCGGGGCCCAGATCACGGTCGCGCGCTCGCGCGTCACCATCGGTCGCAGCGCCGTCAACGACCTCGTCCTCACCGACACCTCGGTCAGCGGCACCCATGCCGAGCTCGTCATCGGCGAGTCGGGCGTGCAGATCCACGACCTCGAGAGCACCAACGGCACCTTCGTCAACGGCATCCGTGTGCGCAGCGCGTGGATCGAGCCCAGCAACGCGGTCAAGGTCGGCAAGACCGAGTTCGAGCTGCTGTCGGCCGACGAGGTGCAGGTCCCGATCTCGGGCGAGGATCACTTCGGCGCGCTCTACGGCAAGAGCGCCGCGATGCGCGAGGTGTTCGCGGTGCTCGAGCGCGTGGCCCCGACCGAGATGAGCGTGCTCATCGGCGGTGAGACCGGCACCGGCAAGGAGCTGGTCGCCCGCGCGCTGCACGACGAGTCGAACCGCGCGCAGGGCCCGTTCGTGGTGCTCGACTGCGGCTCGATGCCCCGCGAGCTCGCCGAGGCCTCGATCCTCGGCCACAAGAAGGGCTCGTTCACCGGTGCCGTGACCGATCGCGCCGGCTGCTTCGAAGAGGCCAACGGCGGCACGCTGTTCCTCGACGAGATCGGCGAGCTGCCGATCGACCTCCAGCCCAAGCTGCTGCGTGTGCTCGACCGCCGCGAGGTGCAACGCATCGGCGAGAGCCAGGTCCGCACCGTCGACGTACGCGTGGTCGCGGCGACCCACCGAGACCTGCGCATGATGGTCGGCCAGGGCCTGTTCCGCGAGGACCTCTACTTCCGTCTCTCGGTGATGGCCGTCGATCTGCCGCCGCTTCGCGAGCGCGGCGAGGACGTGCTCATGCTGGCCGAGCGCTTCCTCGCGGACTTCGTGCGCGTGCACGCCAACGCCGGGCCCAAGCCCACGCTGGGCAACCAGGCGCGCGACGCACTGCTGGCCGAGAGCTTCCCCGGCAACGTGCGCCAGCTGAAGAACGTCATCCAGCGCGCGGCCCACCTCTGCCGCGGCGGCGTCATCGAGCCCAGCGACCTGCATCTCGGCCGCCGCGAAGACCCGCGGGCGGTCGCCGCGCAGGCGGCCGCGACCGAACAACAGCGGCCGGTCAGCGCCGGTGGCTTCGACGAAGCGATCATGGCCGCGCCCTTCAAGGACGCGAAGCAGCAGATGGTCGACGGCTTCGAGCGCGAGTACTTCGGCCGCCTGCTCGAGCGCACCGACGGCAACCTCAGCCGCGCCGCGGCCGAGGCAGGGATCACGCGCTACTATCTGCGCGAGCTGCTGAAGCGGCTCGGCATGCACAAGGTCCGCGACGACGGAGACTGAGGAAGAGGCTTGTCGATGTCCGCTCCGAGAACACCCGTTCGCCGCACACGCGCGCCTCTCGTGCTCGCGGCGCTGCTGGTGCTGACGAGCTGCGGTCGCGAACGCGAGGCCGCGCCGGTGACCGCTGCGCGGAGCTTCGCCACCGTGATGCAGGCGGGCGACAGCAAGGGCTTGCTGCCGCTGCTGAGCAGCGAAGCGGCCGCGCGGCTCGAGCAGGCCTCGACCCGCGCGAGCAATCAGGTCGGCGGCCGCCGCAACATCGAGCTCTACGAGATGCTGCAGATCGTCGACGTTCCCGACAGCTTCCAGGTGGCGAAGGCCGAGCTCGTCAGCTCGACCGACACCACCGCCCAAGTGGCGCTCGTCGCCGCCGACGGCGAGCGGCACCTGCTCGACATGGTGCTGGAGGACGGCAGCTGGCGCGTGCGGCTGCCGCTGCCGCCCATGGTCGACGAAGAGGCCACGTGAGCGTCGAAATCACCGATCCCGCGATGATGGAGGGCGCGCCCCCACCGGCGGCCCCGCGCGACGAGCCCGCAGCGAGCAGCGGCGCGCGACCACTCGATGCCGCGGGCGTCGTCCCCGGTGCCGGCGGCCCGCCGTCGGCGGGGAGCGGCCGATCGCTGCGGCTGGTGCTACCCGTGCTGTTGGCGTCGAGCGCGATGGCACTGCACTGGATCGTCAACGTGCCGCACGGCGACGTGCAGGTGAACGCGAAGGACCAAGGGGCCAAGGGCGACGCCAAGTCCAAGCCCAAGCCCAAGCGTCCACCGAAGAAGGGCTTCGAGCCGCGCCCCGCCGGCGAGCTCGATGCCTCGTGGGCACGCTTCGAGACCGTCGCATTCGACGCCGAGCCCATGAAGAGCGCGTGGGCGCGTCCGCACCAGTCGCTGCTCAACAAGGCCATCACCTACGCGCGCGCGCAGGCCTTCGAGGGTGCACCCGAGGAGCCGCGCATCACCGTCGACGCGGTCGAGTGCCGCACGATCCGCTGCCGCTTCGTCCTGCGGGGGCCATTCGCCCACGAGGTCGAGCTGCTCAGCGACACGCTGTCGAAGCTCGAGGTCGATGGCAGCAGCGCGTGGCGCAGCTACAAGACCGCCAAGGTCCAGCCGCCCAAGCCCGATCAGCCCGCCAGCGACACCTACCTCGAGGTGATGGTCGCGTTCCGCGAGGACAATCTCGAGGCCGAGGACTTCCGCGTGCCCGATGACGACGCCGACGCACCCCGCGACGGCGAAGCACCGCCGGCCGACGACACGCCGGACGACGGCTAGCCCGCCGCCCCGCGCGTGGCGCTGATCCAGCGCTCAGAACCGGAACGACGCACCCACCGACGCGCCGCCGCGTGTCGGCATCGCCCCGAAGGTCGCATCGTGTCGCCGCAGCACTGCAGCAGCGGCGTTGCTCGGACGCTTGCGCACGAACAGCAGCACCGTGAACACGATTGCTGCGGCACCGAACACGCCCGCGCCGACGTAGGCCGCGATCTGGCCCTTCTCGACGCCGTTGGCGACGTTGCAGATGCCGTCGACCTTGGCGTTCTTGACGGTCTTGCCGCCGTCCTTGCTTTCGTGCGCGAGCACGCAGTAGTCGGGCGCGCTCTCGGGGATGTCGTTGGACGGCTTGGCGTCCTTGACGCTGTCGGCCACCGCCCGCTTGAGCTTCTTGGGCAGCGAGGTGTTGAGCGCGACCGACAACCCCACGCCCACCGCGACGCCGGCGATCGCGAGGCTCCACGACACGCCAGTGCCGATCTTCTTCCACTTCGGGATCGGCTTGTGCAGCCCCCACTCGAGCTGCTTCTCGCGCTTGGGTGTGGGGCCCTTGTCGACCTCGGGCGTGCTCGGCGGGCCCGATGGCTCGAGGCCGGCGCTCGGCACCGGCTCGGCGTCGCTCTCGTCGCCGAGCATGCTCGCGACGATGGTGCGCGCAGTGTCGTCGATCGAGTCGCTCGACAGCTCGGCCGACGACAGCTTGCGCGAGTCGGTCTGCTCGAGCGCGGTCGCGACGTCGAGCATGGTGAGCTGCAGCTGGTACGAGCCGCCGCTCTTCGACAGCTTGCCGTAGACCAGCTTGCGCACCTCGATGGCCTTGCCGCCCTCGGCGAAGCACTTGTAGGCGTCGTTGCGCTCGCAGCCCATCGTCAGGCGCATCTCGGCCAGGCTCATCTCGGGGCCGCCGCCGACGCCCCGGGTCGCGAAGGCCTTGCGCAGGGCCTTGGTCAACGCGGTGCCGGCGGCCGCGTCGTCGCTCTCGAGGCCGAGCACCGCGCCGCCCTCCTCCACCGCTGCGTAGGCGAGCGCCGTCGGCGAGAATGGCGACGCCGCAGCGGACTGCGGCAACACCAGCGCGGCGGCGACAAGAAGACTCGTGCAGAACCTGGTCGGACGCATCGGGGGCTTGGCACGTCCACGATTGCACGGGGGAGCGGTCCGTGAAAAGGCCGAAGGCGGTCGATCGCGCCGATGCTGCGGTGGCAGCCTGCGGCTCGCGACTACGTTAGGGTTGGTGGTCTCCCCGAGCGGGGCGCTCCAGCTCCGTGCGCGTGTCAGAGCGCCTTTCGCCCGCCAAGTCTCCCCCCGCGTGTCTCCCAATGGTCGAACCCGATCCGAGCCCGCGACCCGCGTCCCCCCACGGGCACGCGCGCGACGCCCGAGGCGAGCACGCCCCGCGCGGTGGCTCCGATGTTGCGCCCGACGTGCTCGACGCCGCAGCACGTGCCCACGAGCTCGATGGCCGCGCGGCCACCGGCCTGCGCGCACGCGACAGCCTGGGCGTGCGCATCTCGGCGCTGGTCGCCGTGGTGCTGGTGGCGACCATGGGCTGGGGCATCGTCACGCTGCAACAGCTGCGCGACATCCAGGCCGGCTTCGATCGTCTGGTCGAGGTCTACGCAGTGTTCGACAAGCGTCTCGCCCAGGCCCACGTGCAGGCGGTGCGCATCGGCGAGCAGGTGCGCACGCACCAGAAGCGCGCGCCGACACAGCCCGAGGATCCGAGCGTGCGCAAGACCATCGTCGCCGCACTCCAGGCCCGCGCAACCATGGTCGAGGCGGCGCGCGAGCCCATCGACTCGGCGCTGCGCGAGCCGGAGCGGTTCGGCGGCCCTGACGAGCTCGCCGAGCTGCAGGGCATCCAGCAGTCGCTCGACCAGCTGCAGGGCCTGGTCGCGAGTCGCCCGGTCGAAGAGGTGCTGGCCGACGTGCGGTCGCAGGGGCAGATCGAGCAGCTCTTCGAGTCGCTGCGGGCGCAGAGCGGCAACGCCATCGAGGAGCTGCGCGACGAGGTCCAGCTCGCGCGTACGCGCGCGGAGCGATGGACGCTGGGGCTCGCGACGCTCACGCTCGTGATCGGCGTGCTCGCGAGCGTCGGTGTGTTCCTCACGCTGCGCCCGCTGCGGCGGCTCGCGATCGGCGTGCGACGGCTGGGCGGCGGCGACTGGTCGCAGCGCGTGTTGCCCGAGCACGCCGGACGCGGCGACGAAGTCGGTCAGCTGGCCGCGGAGTTCAACCACATGGCCGACGCGCTGCAGGAGCGCGAGCGACTGCTGCTGCGGGGCGAGCGACTGGCCGCGGCGGGTCAGCTCGCGGCGCAGATCACCCACGAGATCCGCAACCCGCTGTCGTCGGTCGCGCTCAACGTCGAGCTGCTCGAGGACGAGCTGCCCGCGGCCAGCGAGGGTCGTCGCCTGCTCGGCAAGATCACCGCCGAAGTCGATCGCCTCACCAACATCACCGAGAGCTACCTCCGCTTCGCCAGGCGCCCGAAGCCCGAGCTCGTGACCATCGATCTCGCCGCCGAGCTGCGGGGTTGGCTCGAGTTCACCGCCCCCGAGCTCGAGCAGGCCGGCGTCGCGCTCCAGCAGGACATCCCGCCCGCGCCGGTCTACGTGCAGGGCGACGCCAACCAGCTGCGGCAGGCGCTGCTGAACCTGTTGCGCAACGCCAAGGAGGCCGCGCTCGAACGCGAGCCCGGGGCCGCTGCGCGCGCCCCCGCGGTCGCCGTCGCGCTGCAGTGTAAGCGCGACACGGTGGTGCTGGTTGTGCAGGACAACGGCGGCGGGATCCCACTCGCGCCCGACAAGCTCGACCGCATCTTCGAGGCCTTCTACACCCGCAAGGCGCAGGGCACCGGCCTCGGCCTGCCGATGGTCCAGCAGATCCTCGCCGATCACGCCGGAGGCGTCCGCGTCGCGCAGACCGGCCCCACGGGCACGCGTTTCGAGCTATCGCTGCCAGCTTGCGCGCCAACGGACGCCGCCCTAAGCTCGCAGCCCCACGCCCGTCCGCGTTCGCCGGCCGAACCAGACGCCGCCTTCGACGAGCTCACATGACCGCCTCCGCCCCTCGTTCCGCCGCATCCTCCTCGCTCGTGCGATTCACCGTGCTGACGCTGGCCTTCGGCTCGGCCGTGGCCTGCACGGCGATCCTCAAGCCCCGCGACGACGTGCAGCGCTGCGGCAACGCAACCGAGTGCGATGCCACCGGCGACAACCGCTACGTGCCGGCGTGCCGCTACGACGACGCCCACCAGGACCTCGACAGCACCAAGGTCTCGAAGATCTGCGTCGCCGACTTCAAGCCCGACATCGGCTGCAACCCGATGAACTACGCCTCGGGCGAGGGGCTGAAGAACGGCTACTACGACCTCACCGAGAAGGACAGCTGCGCCGTGCTGTCGTGCACCGACGAGAACCGCGGCAAGGTCGGCTGTCCGCCGCCGTCGGGCGGCAGCTGCGACGACGGCCTGGAGCTGGTGTCGTTCGGCTCGAGCAGCTACTGCATCGACCCCGACGCCGACCAGCCAGTCATCCCGGGTGCGTCGCTCGCAGCCGCCGAGCTCGACGGGCAGCACATCAAGGATCAGTTCTGCAAGTCGTACTTCTGCGACGACACCTTCGTGTGCAACAACAACACCAACAAGTGCACGCCCTGCGACCCCGACCGCGACTACGGCGACGGCGGCTGCGGCATCGTGTTCAACGACGGCGCGCCCGCGCCGGTGTACGTGCTCGGTGACGACCTCGAAGGCATGTGCGCGGGCCCCGATGCCTCGACCGGCGACGTCGTCTTCGGCGCGTGCTGAGGCCCTGATGCCGATGCCGATGCCGATGCCGTCGACCCGCCGCGGCCCCGCCGTCGGCCTCGCCGCAGGAATGCTCGCGCTCGGCTGCGGCACGCCGGCCAGCAGCAGCGACGACGGCAGCAGCACCACGATGGCGGACACCTCGGGCGCGAGCGCCAGCACGACGGCGGGCACGACCACCGCGAGCGGCACCACGACCGCCGGCACCAGCGCGACCAGCTCGACCACGACCGCGAACCCCACGACCGCGGACACCACCGACGCGACGACCGCGACTGGCGACACCTCCACCAGCGATTCCGACCCGACCGGCGGTGGTTTCGACGCCAACGGCTGCCCCGCCGACGCGCCGGACTCGTGGATCAGCTGCGAGGACTTCGATGCGATCGACGACGCGCCGAGCCAGATCGCCGAGTGGGACGCGATGGGCGACGGCTTCGGCGTCGAGGCCGACGCCGCCGGCGGTGCGGGCGATCAGGCGCTGCGCATCACGTTGCAGCCGGGCGTGATGTTCGGCGGCTGGGTCTCGTTGCGCTGGGGCACCGGCCCCGATGCTCCCGGCGTGGACTCGCCGGGCGAGAGCTTCGACGAGGTCTGGGTGCGCTACACGCTGCGCCTCGACGACGCCTGGCCGGGCTGGCCCATCGGCGATCTCGGCGAGGTCATCGCGATGAACGGCTCGAACTGGGCCATCGCCGCCGAGACGGCGATCCGCGGCGACGGCAACGGCCGCCTGCATCCGCTGGGCTGGACCTGCATCTTCGGCGGCGCGCTCGCGTGCGACGGCAACAACGACTGGACCGGCGGCCTGCAGCTCATCTGGCAGGCCTCGGGGGCCTCGACGATCTTCGACGCCGCTGGTGCCGGCAACACGCTCTGCGTCGAGGCGCACATGCGCCTCAACACGCCGGGCGCCGCCGATGGCGAGGCGCAGATCTGGATCGACGGCACCATGGAGACCTCGACGACCAACGTCGACTTCCGCGGTACGTGGGACGACTTCGGCATCAACGCACTGCGCTTCACGAACTACACCAGCCCGCCGGTGAGCGCGCTGGACGTGTGGGTCGACGACGTCGTGGTCGCGACCGAGCGCGTCGGCTGCGAGTGAGTCCGACCGCGCGTCAGAGCGCGGCGAGTCGCTTGCGTGCGGGCTCGGGTAGCTTGCCCGCCAGCGCCTGCGCGGCGGTCTGCTTGGCGCCGTCGCGATCGCCGACGGCGGCTTGGGCGAGCGCGACCACGACCAGGGTGTCGACCGGGCCCTTGCCCTGCGCGTCGCCGAGGGCCTTGCTCGCGCGTTGCACCGCCGCCTTCGCGTCGGCCGCCTTGCCGGCCGCCTGCAGCTGCAGGGCGCGCGCTGCCAGCACGATGGGATGCAGCGGTGCCAGGCCTGCGGCCCGCGTGCGCGCGTAGGCGACGGCGTCCTTGTCGTCGGTGACGAGTGCGAGCATCAGCAGGCGCGCGGCGGGATCGAGGGAGTCGGCGTCGATCGCCAACGCACCGCGCAGCACCGCCTTCTCCTTCGCGACGTCGTTCTCGGTGCGTGCGAGCTCCGCCAGCTTCACGTAGGGCTCGATCGACTCGGTGTGGAACGCCTGCGCAGCCTCGAGGTGGCGGCGCGCCGCGCCGGGCGTCTTGCCCTGCTGCAGCAGCTGCGCGATCGCCATGCGGGTCGCAAAGCCGTCGCCCCCGCGGCTGACGAGGGTCTCGAGCGTGCGCACCGCCTCCGCATGATTGTTGGCCTCGACCTGTTGCTGCGCCTTCTGCCACAGCCCCAGCCGCGGATCGCTGCGCTCGGCCTTGTTCGCTGGCGACCACCCGCTCAGCTTGCTGCGCAGCTGCCCCGTGAACCACGTCTCGAACTCACCCTCGACCGTCGACAACGGCTTGCCGAGGTGCTGCTCGAACAGCTCCGGGGTCTGCTTGCCGCTGGCGTAGCCGTCGAGGATCGCGATGAGCTTGTCGCGGCCGTAGGTCGCCGCGAGGTAGCGGATGGCATAGGCCGCGGTGGCGTAGGCGGCCTCCATCATGATCGGGCTCTCGGCGCGGATGAAGGCCAGCTCCAGCTCGGACAACTTGCGCAGCTTGCCGAGCCTGCGCGCCTCGGTGAGCAATGCGGCGCTCTCACGCGCCCACGCGGGATCGGCCTGCTCGGACTCCCACTCCGAGAGGCCCTCGGTGAACCACCGCGGCACGCGGCCCTTGCTGCGACGGATCGCGTAGACGTGGGCGAGCTCGTGGCGCATCACGAGGTCGAGGTTCACGCGACCGCTGTAGGGCCCGATGAAGGTGATGAGCGGGCCGAAGCAGACCGCAACCGCACCGAGGCTCGGCACTCCGACGGTCCGCACCGAGAACTCGTCGGGCGAGGCGAAGAACTCCAGCCGAAGCTTGCCGGCATCGACGTGGTAGAAGCCGTCGAGCGCCTTGCGCGAGCGCGTGGCGAACTCGAGCAGCACCGGCTGCACGAACTCGCGGTCTTGCTTGGGCAGTCGCACGGTGAAGCCACCGGCGGACTCGACGTCGTAGTGCTTGTCGAGCTGGTTCTCGTAGAGATCGAGCACGTTGCGGGTGCGCGCGTTGAACGGATCACCCTTCCACGAGCGCTCGAGCGCCGCGCGTCCGTCGGTCTCGTTGCCGAGCCGCAGCAAGTTGAGGCCCAGCGCGCTCTGGACGTAAGGATCGTTCGGCGCCAGCGCTGCGCCCTCGCGCAGCACCTCATCGGCCTCGGGGTAGAGATGCAGGAAGCCGAGGATGTCGGACAGATCCTTGAAGAAGAAGCCGTCGACCGGGTTGCGTGCGAGCACGCGATCGCGGGTCGCCGCGTAGCCCTTGTCGTCGGCACGGGCGATCGCCAGCGCCGCGAGCACGGCCAGCGATCGTTCATGCGTGGGATCGATGGTCAGCGCGGCGCCGGAGGTGTGGCTCGCGACCTCGTCCGCGCGGCCCTCGATCAGCGCGATGCGGGCCAGCGCCGCGTGGGCCTCGGGGTGCTTCGGGTCGACCATCAACGCCTCGGCGGCGGCGCGCGAGGCGGGCGCGAAGCGGAGGTTCTCGATGTGCACCATCGCCATGCCGGCGAGCGCGTCGGGGTGCCACGGATCGCGCGCGAGCAGCAGCTCGAACGTGGTCGCGGCCTCGTCGGCGGCGTACTTCTCGAGGAACACTGCCGCTCGCAGCAGGCGCACACGATCGCCGACCCAGCTGCCGGCCTCGACCGGCGTCTTGGCCTCGGCCTCCTCGAGCACCATGTTGGCGTCGTGGTAGCCACCCTTGCCGCCGCGGGCGAGCGCCGCGATGGCGACCGCGAGCAGCGATGCGGCGTCGTCGACCTTGCCGGCGTCATAGGCGTCGTAGAGGCGATCGATGAGCTTCTTGGTGGTCGCGTCGGCACGCCGGCCGGTGTCGACCCGAACCGCGACGAGATCGCCGAGCAACGCCGGCGCGTCGGCGTGCTTGCGCAGCGCCTCCTCGAGCAGGGCCTCGGCCTCGCGCAGCTGACCGCGCTGCCGGTGCACGTGCACGCGCAGCTGCACCACCGCGACGTCGAGCGGCGCGCCACGCTTGTCCTCGAGCACGGCCTGCGCCTGCTCGAGCGCGCCGACGGTGATCTGCGCGCGCGCCAGCGCGAGGCGCAGCTCGATATCCTTCGGCTTGGCGGCGAGCATGGGCGTCAACGCAGCGATCGCGCCGTCGGGGTTGCCGTGCAGCACCGCCGACAACGCGTCGTCGCGACCTTCGACCGGCTCGGCCTTCGGCCGCTCGCGGGGCTTTGGCGCGGCGTCTTCCTCGACCGCGGCGACCTCGGCTGCGTCCGCTTCGCCGCTGCCGACCCGCGGATCCGCGGCCGCCGGATCGGCATGATCCGCGGGCGCGGCCGCGACCACCGGCGGGGTCGAGCTTCCACGGGGCTGGCACGCCAGCGTCGCCAGCAAGGCCATCGCGACCCCGCGGCCGCGGGCCACACCCGCCGCTGCGCGTCGTTGCTCGGGACCGCGTCGCGTCGTCGTCATCGTCACTCCACGCCGGCCACGTGGGGCCTCGGCAGCTCGAGCATCGATTGTGGGAGCTGGCACGGCGGGAGTCAAACCGTGCTCGCCCATTCGCGGCCGCAGCAAAGGCGGACTCGAGGGAGCAGTTCGTCGCAGCTCGGCGGCTCCCAGGTACACGCCGCGAGCGAGTTCGCCTCGCGTGAAATCATGCTACCACCGAGCGATGGTGTCGCCGCACGTGAGAGCGCTGGTGTGCTGGGTGGGGCTCGGCGCCGGCGTGGCGGGGTGCAAATCGGCGAGCGAGCGGCTCGAAGGTCTCGTTCCCGACGGCGCGACCGGCATTGCGAGCGCCGACGTGGCCGCCATTCGCAGCGGTGAGCTCTACGCGAAGCTCCGTGGCATCGCCGACGCGCAACCCGACGTCGCCGGCAAGCTCGACGCGCTGCGTGACACCTGCAAGCTCGACCTCGACACGCTCGATCGCTACGTCGTCGGCTTCGATGCGTTGGGCGCCAACCTCTTCATCGCGATGCACATGCCACGCATCGGGACCACCGACGCGCTGACGTGCGCGCTCGGGCAACTCGGCGGCGACGAGCTCGCCACGCTTCGCGAGGAGGACGGCCGTGCCGTGCTCGAGCCCAAGGGCGGCGAAGGCAGGGCATGGGCGCTCGACGACGACACGCTGGTGCTGGTGACCAAGGGCTGGGTCGACGCGGTGCAGGGTCGCGTCGCCGGCAAGGGCAAGGGCGCGATCGAGGGCAACCTCGCGGCCGCGGTCGCGCTGGCCGATCGCAAGCGGCAGGTGTGGTTCGCCGGCGAGTGGCCGGCGCTGGCCGCCAAGGTGCTCGAGCGCGGCCCCGTCGTCGGCCTCGAGCGCGTCGGTGGCGGCTTCGACCTCGGCAGCCAGATGCAGCTGGTCGCGACCCTCGAGTTCCGCGACGATGCATCCGCGAGCGCGGCGAAGACCGCACTCGACGCGCAGAAGACGGAGTTCGTCGCGCGGATGAAGTCCGAGCAGATCCCCAGCGAGATGCTCGAATCGGTCGCACTCGAGCTCGATGGTCGGCACGTCGTCGTGCGATCCGACGTCCCCATCGTGCAGCTGGTCGAGCAGTCGCTCGCATCGTTCCGCGGCTACATGGTCCGCTCGAAGACGGTCGAGGCACGGCTCAACCTCGGCTCGATGTGGCGATCCCTGCAGTACGCCGCGACCGAGGAGCGCGTCGGAGCGGACGGAGCGTTGGCGCCGGCGGGTTGCCCGACCGGCGGCCGCGCCGAGGGCTCGGCGGGCATCACCCCACCGCTCGAGATCGACTGCAGCAAGGGCTGCGTGGCGGGCCGCGACTACGACGCCGCGCTGTGGCGCGAGAACCCGGTCTGGTCGGCGCTGTCGTTCGAGCCCTTCGAGACCCACCGCTACCACTACGACCTCGAGTGGAAGAACGCGAGCCCCGGCCGCTGCGAGTTCACGCTGAAGGCGTTCGGCGACCTCGATGGTGATCGCGTGTACTCGACCTTCGCGCGCAGCGGCACGGTGGCGGCCGGGCTGGTCGAGGGCGCGCAGGAACCTACGGCGACCGACGAAGCCGAGTGACCCCGCCGGTGGCCCCGCCCCGACGCGGGCCGGCGGACAGCGCCCGGCGCCCCGACACCGGGGCCGGAAACACGCCGTCAGCCCGGCCGGTAGGGGGTGCTATCGTCAATGCAGATGGCCGAGCAGAAAGCCCACACCGCCTACCCTGCCGACGTCTACGAGACGTTCGACGCGTTCATGCAGCAGGTCATCAAGGAGACCTACGAGCACGGGGCCAAGCGCGCCGAGTTCGTCGCCTTGGTGATCGCCTCGGGTGAGCTGCTGCCGATGGCCTGGGGCCGCATGAAGAAGAGCGGCGTGAAGGAGCTGGCGCTCGGCGCCGCCGGCGTGGTCGCGCTGCGGGTCGGCCTCAAGTACCTCATCGGTGGTCCGCTCGGCATGATCCTCACCGGCTTCACCGCCGCCACGCTGATCTCGTTCTTCTGGTCCAACCAGAAGGAGGTCATGCGCCGCGTGAAGCCCTACAAGAAGGTCATTCGCGACGCCCACGAGAAGTTCGACGACGTGCAGGCGCGCTACCAGGACGGCCGCTACGACGCCGGCGAGCGGGCGCTGTTGATCGAGGGCCTGCTGCGCCGCGTGCTCGGCGAGATCGAGGCCCCGCTGGTCGCCGAGGACGAGCCCAAGACCGGCGCGTGAGCGCAACCCGTCAGCGCCGACGCGACGGGATCCACACCACCACGTCGAGGCCGAGCGAGAGCTCGATCCCGCCGATGCGACCGATCGGGCGCAACGACTGATCGAGCAGCTCGACCACGCGACCGCCGTCTCCGGGCGCCGATGATGCGCCGAGCTCGAGCCGCGGCCCCAGGCGCACCTCCACGCCGCGCGTGGTCTCGAACAGGTGCCCCGCCGACAGGCGCAGTGCACCACCCAGCAGCGGTCGCTGCACGCGGCGACTGCCGCTGGGATCGGCGAAGCCGGCGCGATCGCCCGACGCCCGCACGCTCCACGGCTCGACCGTGAACGCGCCGGCGGCTGCGAGTTCGAAGCTGTCGTGCCACCGCCACGCGTACCCCGCTGCAAGCGCGAAGCGTCCCCGCAGCAGGCGTGCGACGTCGGCCAGCGGTCGCCCCACGAAGCGCGCGTCGAGCTCCACCAACGCACCGCTGCGGTGACGCAGTGCGAGCCCGACCTCGCCGCCGATGCCCGCGAAGCGATCGGTGCGGATCGGCTGCCCCAGCCCCAGCACGACCCCGGGCGCCATCACCACTCCGAGCTCGAGCAGCGGCACCGGTCGCGGCGGTGCCGGCGACTCGGCCTCGCACACCGGCGGCGGTGTCACGACCGGCACGGGGCACTCGGGACACGCAGGCGGTGGCGTTTCGCCGGGCGGCACCTCGACGTCCTCGCGATCGGCTCGCACGGTGCCGGCCTCGATCGCCGACACGAGGTTGGCGATGTTGCCGGCCAGCAGGCGCGTGACGTCATCGCGCGACGAGTCGGGATCGGCGGCGATGGTGCGGTCGTACGCTCGACCATCGCTGGCCACGATCGTCAGCGTGTAGGCCGAGGCCACGTCGCCGTGGCGACGCAGGTCGACGAACACGAAGAAGGTCTCGGCCGCGGTCTGCGGCTCGCTGGCGTGGTCCACGATGCGCGCTCGTTGGAGGCGCAGCGCCAGCTCGCCGCGCAGCCCCTCGAGGTCGACATCGGCGGCGCGCAGCCGCAGCACCTCGACCGCGGGGCTCGACGGCTTCGACGGCTGGCTCGACGCAGGCTGCGACGCCGCACGTCGCACGGCAGCCGGCGGCGACGCCAGCATCGAACACAGCGAGAACAACGCGAGCGACAGGTTCATCCGCGGGCCGAAACGACGAAGGGATCCGGGGCAAACCTGCCCGGGATCCCTCTACGGATCAAGCGCGACGCGAGCCGCATGCAGGTCAGCTCGTGGTCGAGCTGCCGTTGCTGTCGCTGTCGCTATCGCTGTCGCCGCCGCCGTGGTCTTCGCTGCTCGACGAGCTGCTATCGCACTCGGTCCCGCAGCCGCTGCTGCTACCGCCGCCGTCGCTGTCGCTGTCGCTGCCGTCGTCGTCGTCGTCACCGCTACTGCTCGCGCCGTCGGTCGCCGTGTCCGCAGTGTCGGTGCCACCCATGCCCGTGGTCATGCCGTCGGTTGCATCGGTCGACGAGCTGCCCGCGGTTCCACCGCTGACGCCCATCACGACGTAGGGCTCGACGCCACAACCCGCCGTCGACATCGCGACCAGCAGGGCGAGCGTCGCCCAACGCCCCACGGGCCGCAGGCTCGACCCACGCCTCATGGCCCGGTGCCACCCTGCGAGCCGCTCGCCTTGGCGGCCTCGGCCCGATAGCTGCCGCGCGGGAAGTCGCGCAGGTACGCCGACCAACAGGCGGCGGGATCCTTCGCGATGCGGCACAGCCCCCCACGCGCGTCGTCGGCATAGCGACCATGCGGGAAGCGCTGCAGGTACGCGCGCCAACGCTTGGCCTCGCGGGCCGCGTCGCCGCGCTGCCGTGCGAGCGCGAACAGGTCGCCCCACGCCAGCTCCGCCAGCGCGTTGCGTCCACCCAGTGCGGTGACCTGCAGGTACTTGGTCTCGGCGAGGTCACGATCGCCGTCCGCCCAGGCGCGCCGGGCCTGCGCCGAGAGCTCGCGCAGCGCGTCGAGGTCGACACCCACGCGGGGCCGACGCGAAGGTTCGACGGCGCTCGACTCGATCGGCGCGACCACGTCTTCGATCGGAGCGACCGGCGTCTCGAGCTCCGGCGCGGGCGCGGGCGCGGGTCGCTGCGGCGGCGCCGGCGTGCGTTCGACCAGGGGCTCGTCGGCGCTACGGTCGAGGCGATCGCTCTGCGCCGCCTGGTTGCGTGCATCGTCGGCCGCGTGCTCCTGCGCCGGCGTCATCCAGCGCACGCCGGCCACCGTGGCGACCACGGCCGCGGCGAGCAACGCCCCCGCGGCGAGCACGACACCGAGCCGCGAGCGCTGCGGTCGCGGGCGCGGCAGCGGCGGAATCGGCCGCATGCGTCGCTCGGTGACCATGCGCTCCACGGCCCCGCGGGCGTCGTCCGTCAGCTGCGTGAGCATGTCGTCGGCCTGCCCCGCGCGTGGCCGCGGGCTCAGCTCGAGCACCGGTGCCAACCCGTCGGTCGGCGCGGTGGATGCGTCGTCGTCGTCTTCGTCGTCGCCGTGGTCGGCCTGCGCGCGCGCGAGCACGGCCGCGAAGTCGGGCCGCACGCCCGCACGGGCCCGCGCGATCGAGGCCTGCGCGTCGGCGACGAGCGCGTCGACCGGGTCGCTCGAGGTGTCGGATCGCTCGCTCACGACGCACCCCCCGACCAACCAAAGCGCTCGAGTTCCTCGCGCAGGCGTGCGCGCGCACGGCTGGCCCGCACCGCGAGGTTGCCCTCGGTGATGCCGAGCAGAGTCGCGGCCTCGGCGGGCGGCATGCCCTCGAGCTCGCGCAACACGAAGGCCTCGCGAAGGTTCTCCGGCAGCGTCGCCAGCAGCTCGTAGAGCAGCTTCATCCGCTGGTCCTGCATGTGCACGACATCGACGCCGGCCGTGACACCGTCCTCGCAGACCTCGGCCAGCACGCGAAGCCGATCGTTGGCGCGATCGCCCGACCGCGAGCGACGCCAGTGCATGCGCACGACGTTGAGCGCGATGCCCCGCAGCCAGCCCATGAAGCTGGAGCGCCCGTCGTACTGGCGCACGTTGGTCATCGCGCGAGCGTAGGCGTCCTGCACGAGGTCCTCCGCCAGCGCACTGTCGCCCGTCAGGTAGCAGACGTGCTTGAGCAGGGCATCGAAGGTGTCCTGGTACAGCCGCGACCAGGCGTCGAGGTCGCCCCGACGCGCGCGCGCGACCAGCTGCTCGGTGCGGGCCTGCGCGTCATCGCCCCCGTCCTCGGACGCGGGCTGCACGTCCTGCGGCTGCGCGATGCGGGGCATCGGACGCAGCTGGACGACCAGCGCGGGGTCGGTGGGCGAGCGCGGCATGGCAAACGTGGCGGACTGCCGAAGCACCCCGCGATCCCATGATGCGCGAGCGCGCCAGCCATTACGAGAAAATCCGCGGGCGTGCCGACCCGGCGGATCCCGCGGCGAAGCGGCGGCGGGTCAGCCCGCCGGGTGCTTGGCGTGCCAGGCCCGGGTGAAGTCGGTGGCCTTGCGGTAGCTCTCGCGGACCTCGTCCACCAGGAGCTTCTCGATCTTGCCCCCGATGAGGGCGATGGAGCACTCGAGCGTACCCTCCCACACGCGCTTCACGCGGCTCTCGCCCAGCGGCTCGAGCCGGTAGGTGCCGTGGGTCTGGATCTTCTCGGCCATGAAGCTCGGGACCGTCACGGTGCGCATGAGGTTCTCGCGCGCCTTGAAGTGGTTCTTCTCGACGTAGCTGAAGCCACCCTTCACGAACTTCTGGATGATCGCCGGCACCTCGCGTCGCGGCGTGAGCCGTTGCTCGCGGCGGATCTCGAGTGCGTCGCCCTCACCTGTGCGCTCGAGCGAGAGCGGCTCGCAGGTGATGTCGAGCGCCGGCCACAGCTCGCGGTTGAACTCGTCGCTGAAGAAGACCGACCAATAGTGCGCGGCCGAGACGTCGAAGGTGTCTTCGATGGTGTACTTCATCGCCGACGGCAGCCTGCCTCACGGGCGCGGCCGCTGTCCACCGGCGTCGTGCACTGGCGGCTCGTCCGCCGCGGGCGCGTCGGCGAACGCACGGGCCCGAACCTCGCGGTTGCGCAGGAACACCGCCAACGCGACACCACCGACGAGCTCGCCATACCACAGCGTCGCCACGCGCCCGAGGATCGTCGCGGCGAGGGCCATCGGCGCGGTCGCACCGGCGACCAGCTTCGCGGTCGCCACCGCCAGGCTGCCCTCGGCGGCGACGAGACCGCCCGGGAGGAAGCTCAGCGCACCGACCAGCGTGCCGATCGACCACAGGAACGCGCACAGCGTCAACGAGGCCTCGGTGCCCGCGAAGCCACCGACGATCAGCCAGAAGCCCACGCACTCGAGACCCCAGCCAACCACGGAGAGCGCACCGAGCACGACGATCGGGCGCAGCCGCAGCACCACCGCGGCGGCCTCGACCAGCAGCTCCGCCCGCGCCGCGATGCGGCCGATCCCGGGGAGGCCCCCGAGCCGCCGCAGGAGCGGATGAAGGATCGGTGGCGTGCCGAGCACCACGACCCCACCGACGACCAGCACCGCGGTGGCGATCACCACCGGCAGGTACTCGCGGAAGCGCGAGACCCCGACCAGGCTCAGCACCACCAGCGCGAGCAGATCGGTGATGCGGTCTGCGACCACGATCGGCGCGGTGCGGCTGAACGCGACCCCGTCGCTGGCCTTGAGCAACGCACTGCGCACGACCTCACCGAGCTTGCCCGGCGAGATCGACATGCTGAGCCCCGCGAGATAGATGGTCAGCGAGCGGGTCCGGGTGAGCCCGGGCGCCTCGTCGCGCACGCCGAGCCAGCCCAGCGAGAGTTCCCACTTGGCGAAGCGCAGCAGATAGTTCACCGACGACAGCGCCAACGCGGCGCCGAACCGCCACCACGGGTAGTCCACCAGCTCGGCGGCGATGGTGCGGGTGTCGAACCAGATCATCGCGACCGCGTAGAGCAGCGCGCCCGCGACGATGGCGTAGAGCGTGCGCCGCAGCAGTCGGCTCACGGCCGTCGCACCTCGCGGGTGCGCGGGCGGGGCGACCACAACGGGCCCGCCGCGCTGACCGGCTCCACGCGTACGCGCGGCCACGGCTCGGCCGCAGCGCGGCCGATGAAGCTCGCCGCCAGCGGGGCGTCGTCGCGACCATGCGCCCGCGCGAGCAACCACGCATCGAACGCCTCGGCGCGGCTGCGCACCAGCTCGCCGCTGTGGCCGAGCCCGCCCAGCGCGTACACCCGCGCCAGCGGTCGCGCGCGCGCGCGCGCCGTGGCCCGACGCGCGCGCAGCAGCAGCTGCTCGGCGTCGACCAACCACGTGTAGCCTGCGAACACCTCGGCGACCACGCGCGAGGCCAGCTCGGGATCGTCATGCCCGGTGACCCGTGCCAGCGCGCGCAGCCCGTGGGCGAGCGGACCCGCGGCCTCGGTCGCGGGCGCTTCGTCGACGATCATCGGCGTGACCAGCACGAGGTGTCGACCCACCCAGCCGCGCGGCAGGCAGCAGCGATGCTCGCCGAAGGCCAGCTCGAGCGTGCGTCGATCGCCGTCGGCGTGGGACAGCTTTGCGAGTGCACCGATGTCGGCCGGGGCTCGACCGAGCGCGCACCACGAGGTCGGCACACCGGCGCCCACCAGCACCGCGACCATGGCGTCCAGTGCCGCCGTCGAGCTGCACCACGGCGGGGTCGGGCCGCGCCCGACCAAGGCCAGCAACACGCCGCGGCGGCGCGCCAGTTGCGGCATCGTGTCGAGCAGCGCGACGCCGATGCCCGCACTCACCTCGGCGTGCACGCGCAGGGGGTTCGGCACGTTCACGGCCGGCGGAGGTTAGCACGGACGCTCGGGTCCGTTCCCACGCCCGCCCGCGGTGCTACCATTGCCTCGCACGGGACAGGGACCCGTCGCGCTCGCCCCCACGCCGAAGCGCGACGCCATCGCCACGCGTGGGACCGTTTCGAACGGAGGTCGACGTGAGTCACGAGGTGATCTGGATCGGTCGCGCTTCTCGACCCGGCCGCGCGCGACAGCTCTACGTGCGCGTGCGAACCGACGGGCGCGCACCGACGCCCGACGACGTCGCGACCGCCATCGATGATCCCTTCGCCGCGGCCACGCCGGCCCTCAGCGGCGAGGCCCCGGGCGACGCCGCCGAGCTCGCCGCGTCGCTGCCCGATCGGCCCGAGGTCCTGCGGGCGCCGATCCGCGATCTGACGCTGCGTGCACCGCTGCGCCCCGGCAAGATCATCTGCGTCGGTCGCAACTACGCCGCCCACGCCAAGGAGATGGGCAACGAGGTGCCGACCGAGCCGCTGCTCTTCAGCAAGCCTGCGACCGCGTTGTTGCCGTCGGGAGCACCGTTGTCGCTGCCGCGGGGCTACGAGCGCATCGACATGGAGGCCGAGCTGGTGGTGGTGGTCGGCCGCACCGGCCACAGCTTCGATCGCGAGCGCGCGCTCGAGCACGTGTTCGGCTACGTGCTCGGCAACGACGTGTCGAACCGCGACCTGCAGAAGCTCGACAAGCAGTGGACCCGCGCCAAGGGCTTCGACGGCTTCGCGCCGCTGGGTTCGTTCATCCGCGTGCACGGCGGTGCAGCCCCGCCCGCCGACGCGCGCATCCAAGGCTTCGTCGACGACGCGCTGCGACAGGACGCGCCGCTGTCGGACATGATCTTCGACATTCCGTACGTGCTCGCGTACGTCGCCGCTTGCATGACGCTCGAGCCGGGCGACCTGATCTTCACCGGCACGCCGGAGGGCGTCAGCGCGCTCGCGCCGGGCTGCGTGACCGCGGTCGGCATGACCGGCTTCGAGCTCGGTCGCCTGGCGACCCCCGTGCGGTAGCGGGCTAGTACCTCGACACAGCGATAGTGACGGGCCATAACACCGCCCTGACCGCGCCTCGCTGCGTTGCCGCGCCTTGAAAATACGCCCGGTATTCCGGCGGCACGGCGCCTTGCGGAGTCGCGGCCATGACGGCGTTCTGACCCATCACTATCGCTGTGTCGAGGTACTAGCCCGAGATCAGCCGCTCGAGCTCGTCGTCGAGCATGCGCACGACCGGCAGGCTGCGGTACAGGCTGCCCATGTCGCGGCGCGGGCCATCGGCGTCGTGCGGCTCGTGGGGGATGTCGAGCCCGTGCGGCGGCGCCTTGACGAAGTTGGCCTCCATCGCGATGAGCAGGCGACCGGTGCAGGTGCACGGGTTCTGGTTGTCGACGTGGGTGCAGCGCGGCGTGAGGTAGTCTTCGACGCGCTTGCGTGCGCGGGTGAGGCGCACGCGGTAGGCGCTCTCCTTGATGTTGAGCAGGTCGGCGGCCTCGACCGGGCCGAAGCCCATGAGGTCGGTGAGCACGAACGAGACCCGCACGCCCGGCGGCAGGCACGACAGCGTCGCCGTCAGACAGGTGCGCTTGAGCTCCCACAGCATCGTGTGCAGGCGCGCCGGATCGCCGCCCAGCGGACCACCGGTGAGATCGATGGGCCGCGTGATGTCGCTGCGCAGGATCTCGTCGAGGCCTTCGAAGCTGTAGTCGGACTTGCGGCCGAGCGACTCCTCGAGCGATCGCGCGAGCAGCCCGAGCAGCGCGTCGCTGGGCTTGGGCGCCGACAGGAACTTCTCGTCGCCCTGGGCCCGCGCGTCGACCACGAGCTGACGCACCGCCGTCTGGGCCTCCTCACGGCTTCCGCACATGTGATACGCGAACGCGTACAAGCGGGGGAGTTCGCTGCGCAGAAGCTGCTGGAAGCTCGTTGAATCGGGCATCGGTACGCTCGGCCAACAGTGTCACTTCTTGGCGGTGTAGCCAAGCTTTCGTTCGAGGGCCGCCCAGAAGCGGGCCTGCATCGTGTCGTCGTCACGGAGGCCACCGAGTTGGTTGATCTCCTGCATCCCGGTTGGGCTGGTCACGTTGATTTCCGTGAGCAGGCCGCCAATGACATCGATTCCGACGAAGAACTGCCCTGCTTCGCGCAAGACCGGCCCCACGCGCGAGCAGATCGCGCGATCGGCCGCATCGAGCTCGGTGACGACCGGCCGACCGCCGGCGTGGAAGTTGTTGCGAAGCTCGCCGCTCGCAGGCACGCGCAGCACCGCGCCGATCGGCTCACCGTCGACCAAGAGGATGCGCTTGTCACCGACACTGGCGGCCGGGATGTACTGCTGGGCGATGGTCCAGCGGGTGCCGTCGGCGGTTGCGAGCTCGAACAGGCTGCCGAGGTTGGGATCGTCGGCGCGGGCCAGCAGCACCTCGCGGCCGCCGAAGCCGAACACCGGCTTCACGATCATCGCACCGCCGAGCAGCTCGAGCGTCCGTCGCAGCTCCGCGGGATCGCGGACCACGTGGGTCTTGGGCGTGAGATCGGCGAACGCCGCCGTCGACAGCTTCTCGTTGAAGTCGCGCAGGCCCGAGGGCGCGTTGAAGACCGCCGTACCCGCGCGATCGAGGATCCACGTCGCGGTCAGGTAGCCCTGATCGAACGGCGGGTCCTTGCGCATGAGCACCACGCCGAACTCCGCCATCGATCGCCACTGGACCTCGCCCCGCACGGTCCGCAACGGGGCCTCGGGCGCCATCGCCACCGCGGTCGCGCGCACGTGGGCCTGGGCCTCGCGCAGCACCAGATCCGAGAGCATCGCCACGTACGGGCGATGTCCGCGTCGGATCGCTTCGTCGATCATCACCAGGGTCGAGTCCGCACGGGGTGCGAACGACTCCGGCGGATCGCAGACGAACAGAACATCCATGGACGCTCGCTTTCGGCGCAGCATCCCATGCGGACCATGCTTGGGGAACCCGCCCGATCGACCCGCCCGCGGCGACGCGCGATCGGATGGTTTCTTGGATCGACGCGGACGGCCTCGGTAGGATACGGGCCTACAAGTGTCGGCGGCCGCGAAACGCACCGGGACCCGAGACCCACGCCCGCGCGGTCAGGCGCGCGTGGTCGCGACGCCGCGGCGATCGACCCGCACCGGCGCCGGTGCGATGCCGCCACCGGCGTGGGCGAAGGTCTCGCGCATTCGGCTGATCCGTCGCGAGGTCCGCGAGACGCTCTCGGCGGGCGCGCTCGATCTCCTGCTCGAGCACGCCGAGGTCGTGATCGAAGGAAGTCACGAGCTCGGTGAGTCGCGACCCGGTCCGCGACAGGTGTTCGCGACGGTGATGATCACGATCGATCTCCCGCGCTGCGCCAACCGATTCCGCGAGCCACCCGATGCCGCGACCGCCGAGCGCATCGCCGAGCTGCTGCGCGACGCCACCGTGCTACGCCCGCGACTGGTCGCGCTCGCACGCCCACGACTGGCCGAGCTCGCCGAGCTCGCGCCCGACGCGCTCGATCTCTCGCTGGAAATCCATGTCCGTGCCGACGGCGTGCGCGTGCTGATCGACGGCGATCTGGCGGGCTGGCCACGCGCGCACCGACGGGGTTAGCCTGGGGATCCTCCGAAGCATGAGCGTTGGCGCCTCCATCGATCTTCCCGACATCGAACCCAGCGAGCCCGGTGGCTACGGCGTTCGCGAGGTCGCACGACTCTTCGCCGTGCCCGAGCATCGCCTGCGTTACTGGTCGCAGACCGGCTTCATCGTGCCGTCGCTGCGCATCGAGGGCCGCTCGCTGTACAGCTTCCGCGATCTCATCGCGGTGAAGGTCGCCAAGGCGCTGGTCGACGAGGGCGCGAGTCTGCGTCGCATCCGTCGCTCGTTGTCGACGCTGCGCGCGAACCTGCCCGGCATCGACACCTCGCTGTCGCGTCTGCGCATCCGCTGCGATCAGGACCGCGTGTTGGTCGACGAGGGCGAGCACAGCTTCGAGGCCGAGAGCGGCCAGCTGGTGCTCGACTTCGCGGTGTCGAGCCTGCACGAGCAGGCCGCGCGCGTGCTGGCGATGCCCAGCAACCCGGAGCACGGCGAGCCGACCTCCGCCCACGACTGGTTCCTGCGCGGCTGCGAGCTCGAGCGCGAGCGCGATGGTGCGCCCGGCGATCTCGCGGGCCTGGCCGCGGCGCGCCACGCCTACGAGACCGCGATCGGCCTCGATCCGGCGCTGGCCGCCGCGTGGACCAACCTCGGCGGCCTGCTGGCCGAGCTCGGCGACACCGAGGCCGCGCGCGAGCACTTCGAGATCGCGCTGCAGCACGATCCCGATCAGGCCGAGGCGCAGTGCAACCTCGCGGAGCTGACGCTGCAGGCCGGTGATACCGAGGCCGCGATCTCGGCCTACCGTCAGGTCCTGCGCACGCAGCCCGACTGGGTCGAGGCCCACTATGGTCTGGCGCGCGCGCTGCTGCAGGTCGGCGGCAAGCTGCAGGCGCTGGCGCACCTCGAGCGCTACGTCGCGGCGGTGGCCGCGGTCGCGCCGGAGCTCCGCGACGACGCGCTCGAGGCCCGTCGCGAGTGCGCGGCCCAGGTCGCGCTCGAGCTGCGCGACGAACTGCAGCCGTGACCCGCGAAATCGCGACGCGCGCGCGCGAACAGGCGCTCGTGCGAACGCTCGAGCAGCTCGGCCCCACCCGCGTGGGCCAGCGCCTGGGCCTGGGCCGCATCGCGTCGCTGGCCGACTTCCGGGCCAGCGTGCCGATCTTCGACCGGGCCCGCCACGAGCGGGACATCGAGAATCCGCTCGGCTTCGGCGTGATCGACGACGCCGAGAGCGGCGCGATGTCGTTGGCCGGCGCCACGCTCGAGCGCGAGCAGGTGATCGCGGTGTGGCGCGAGCGACTGGGTGCGGCCCCGATCGCGCGGGTCGCCTCGCTGCACGCCCACGGCGCCGATCCGCTGGCCGAGCGAACCCTGCGCGACGATCTGCGGGGGTTGGGCGGCGAGCTGTTCCACCTCGACCGCCTCGACGACGCGCCGCGTGTGCTCGAGCGCCTGCGCGCGTTCGATCCCGACGTGCTGGTCGTGCCCAGCGCGCTGACGTGCGCATGGTTGCAACGGGTGCAGCGCATGCCGCTGCGCCGCATGTTTCCGGGCTTGCGTGGGGTGCTGTGCCAGCACGATCTCTCGCGCCCACCGCAGACCGGCGTGTCGGTCCACGCGATCGGATGGTTCTTCCGCGGCCTGCGATGTGCGGTGCCGAGCCTGCGCGCCCCGCAGGACTCGATCACGCTCGCGGTCGGCACCCAGCTGCTCGAGCTGCTGCCGTACTCGAACCCCGAGGACGACGGTCGTCGCATCTACGCCGAGCGAACGATCCTGCCCGAACAGGCGCTGCTCGGGCATCGCTACGAGGTCGTGGTGTCGTCGCCCCTGGGCATGCTGCGACTGCGCACCGAGCAGCACGTGCGCGTGGTCGGCTTCGATCCGCCGACCCACGCGGCGCCGCACCCCCGGGTTCGCGTGGTGCGACTATCGACGCCGCCACCCGATGTCGCCCTCGAGGGATGCACGGTCGCCGGCGCGTGGCTCACGGCGTCGGTGCGTCAGGCCCTGGCGCCCGAAGATCCCGCGCTCGTCAGCGCCGAGATCGGCCCCGATCCGCAGAGCCTCGCGTTCGTGCCGTCGCCGCCGTCGTCGTCGAGTCGGCTCGGCGATCCGTTTGGTGAGACCGAGCTGTCGCCGCGCTCGCTGCAGGGCAACGAGGGCACCCGCCGCCCCCGCGCACTGCTGTGTCGCATCGAGCTGCAGGGCTTCGTGCGGCCGGAGCTGGCGCGTCGGCTGTCGACCCGCATCGACGACAACCTCCGCCTGCGCTCACCGGCGTACGCGTGGTTGCGCGAGCGCTCCGAGCTCGACGCACCACGGGTGATCGTGCTCGCGGCCGGCACCGCAGCGTCGGAGACCGAACGCCGCGTCACCGAGCTCGCGACCGGCGTGTGGACCCCCGACGTGCGCGTGATCGCTTGAGCCCGCCGCGCGGCTCGCTCGAGCCTACTTGCAGTACTTCCGGCCCGGGTGTGCCGGCTTGGCCCAGGCCGCGCGTCGATCGAGGAACGCGACCACGTCGGCGTGCATGGGCCCGGCCTTCTCGCGCGCCTCCTCGACGCTGGTGAGCTTGGGCCGCTTGGTCTTGCGCTTGCCCGGCGCCACCACGGCGGCGCCCTGCGACTTCAGCAACGCGCGCTGCCAGGGGTAGATCGGCGCCACGTCGTTGCAGCCGCCAGCGATGTCCTGCGCGGTGCAGAACACACGGATGTGCATGTGATCGTCGTGGGGAACCGCGGCTGACAGGTGACGTCGGCGAAGCGCTGCACGATCTCGGCCGGCGCCTTTGCGCGCTTGGCCTCGGCCAGCAGCAGCGTGCGTAGGTGCTCGACGATGAAGATCTGCTGCACCTGCAGGGTCTCGTCGGCCAGCAACACCGCGACGAATGCCCAGGTGCGCGGCAGATCGATCGACAGCGGCACGTCGTCGTCGGCGATCGCGAGGTCTTTGTAGTCGGTGCCGTTGCCCTCGGGATCGAGTGGCACCGCCTTGCCCTCGGCGGGGGTGCCGTCTTCGTGCAGCAGATAGAACATCACGTCCGCGTCACGACCGGCGCGATGCGAGCCGTGGCCGACGATCTCGCCACCCTCGGGCATGCCGATGTCGCCGAAGGTCAGCGTCGAGCCGGGCAGCTGCTCGTGCACCGCGACTGCGGCACGCACGAGCGCGGCGACCAGCTCGACCGTGCCGTGGCGACGCTCGGGCTTCTTGCGCGGCGAGAAGCGGTAGCCGGGGCCCGAGAGCGGCAGCGGCACACCGCCCTCGAGTGCGCCCTCGTTGGGGCTGCCGATCGAGGTCGAGTGGGACGGATCGAGCGTGAGCGGATCGGGCCCGCCACCGGGGACCTCGGGGGGTGCCGGCACCGGCGCGGGCTCGGGTTGCGTCGCCGCGGCCACCGGAACCGGCGCCGGCTCGGCCTCGGGGGCCTTGGCGCCGGCCCGCGCGGGCTCGGGCCGGTCGCACGCGATCGCACCGGCGGCCAACAGGAGCATGCAAACTCGCCCATGCGCGTGCACGACGAAATCGTGCGCCGGCGGTGGGGGGTCACGCAAGGAATCGTCGCGCGTTCGGGTGCTTCGTCAGGGCGGCGTTCAGGTCGCGATCGGCAGCGCGAAGCGCATGCGCGGCGGCGCGGGGGTCGGCGCAGCGGTCGGCGCGACACCACTGGCCCGCTCGCGACGCACCGCCGCGAGGGCGCGTTCGACCATCGGCAACACGTCCTCCTGCGTGTAGCGCAGGAAGTGCTCGCCCTGGATCGCCTTCTCGAACGCCCACGCGACGTGGCCTGGCGAGCGGCGCAGCACCTTGGTCAGCAGCGCCCAGAAGATCCTGCGGCGCGGGCTCTTGACGCCGAGGTGCCACACCGAGCGCAGCAGGATGCGCTCCCAGCCCGCGCGCAGCCGCGGGCTGCTGGCCCGCACCGGCGTGCGCTCGAGGTACGCCATGCACCGTCGCAGATAGCCCTCGACCGAGTACAGCTCGCGCATGAGCGCCGCGTAGCCCGACAGCAGGGTTTCCTCGTCCATGGCGGTCACGAAGTTGGGCCGCCCGAATGCGTCGCCCATGAAGCCGGTGCGCAGGCGGCCTTCGGCGCCGAGCCGTCGCCACAGCGCGGTGCCGGGCAGCGCCGTGAGCATGCCGATCATCGCCAGGGGAATCGGCGCATCGGCGAGGAACTCGCGCTGGATCTCGAACGCACCGACGTCGTCGGTATCGAAGCCGACGATGAAGCCGCCCATCACCTCGAGGCCGGCACGCGTCAACATGTCGACCGCTTCGACCAGATCGAGCTTGAGGTTCTGTCGCTTCTTGGCCGCCGCCAACGACACGCCGGACGGCGTCTCGATGCCGAGGAACACCGACGAGAAGCCGGCGGTGACCATCTGCGCCACCACCTCGGTCTCCTTCGCGAGGTTGACGCTGGCCTCGGTGTAGAGCTCGTACGGCGTGCCACGTGCGCGCTGCCACGCGGTCAGCTCGGGCAGCAGCTTGCGGACCTCGCGGAGGTTGCCGATGAAGTTGTCGTCGACCACGAACACCGAGCCGCGCCAACCCAGCTCGTACAGGCGGTCGAGCTCGCCGAGCACCTGCGCGGGCGTCTTCATGCGTGGCAGCCGACCGAAGATCTCGATGATGTCGCAGAACTCGCAGGTGAAGGGGCAACCGCGCGAGTACTGCACCGACATGCTGGTGTACTCCTGCATGCGCAGCAGCTCGTAGCGCGGCACCGGCGAGCGCTTCACGTCGGGTCGCGCCGACTTGTCGAGATCGACGCGGCGCTGCTCGCCCGCAGGCGCGTGTGCGGCGGGTCGCTGCGCCTCGATCAGCGCCAGCAGCTCGGCCTCGCGGCCTTCGACCTCGCCGCCGAAGATCGCGTCGGCCTCGGGGAAGGTCTCGGGCGCGGTCGTCGGCCCAGGGCCACCAACGACGGCGCGCTTGCCCAGGGCGTGCGCGCGGCGGATCACCTCGCGCATCGAATCGCCCTGGATGTGCATGCCGCCGACCAGCACGACATCGGCCCACTGCAGGGCCTCGTCGTCGAGCGACTGCACGTTCATGTCGACCAGCCGGAGCCGCCACGCGCTGGGTAGCACCGCCGCCATGGTCACCAGCCCCAGCGGCGGTAGCGAGGCGCGCTTGCCCGCGATTCGCAGGCCGTATTCGATGCCCCAGTACGTCTTGGGGAACTGTGCATAGACGAGCAGCGCGCGCATCGGTCGACCGTAGCAAGCCGCGCCCGCGGCGACTGTCGCGGTTCGGTCGCCGCGGCTGATCGTCTGCACACCCACGGTGAAGGCGGGCGCCAGCGCCCGCGCCGGTCATCGCCCTCCGGCTTGTCACGGATTCGCGGGCCCCTGCGTTGGTGGGGCGCCGCGACGCTTCCACCCCCCGCGGCGAAAGGGTTCCGCCATGATCGCCTCCGCCCACTCCATGTCCGCCGAGTCCCACGCCACGGGTGCCACGCTCGTCGATACCCACGGCCGCACGTTGCCGCTGCGAGCGACGGCGCTGGAGGTCGATGCGGGCGCCGGCCTCGCCCACGTGGTGCTTCGCCAGGTATTCGCGAACATCCACGACGAACCGCTGCGCGTGACCTATCGCGTGCCGCTACCGCCCGATGCGGCGGTCTGTGGCTACCGCTTCCGTATCGGCGAGCGCGAGATCATCGGCACGGTCGAGCGCCGCGATCGTGCGCGCGAGCGCTTCGAGGAGGCGCTGGTTGCCGGCCACACCGCAGCCCTGCTGGAGCAGGAGCGCAGCAGCCTCTTCACGCAGGAGCTGGGCAACCTGCCGCCGGGTGCGACCGTGACGGTGGAGCTGCAGCTCGATCAGAAGCTGGCCTGGATCGCCGAGCGCGGCGGCGGCTGGGAGTTCCGCTTCCCGACCGTGGTCTCGCCGCGCTACCTCGGGGCGCCCGGTCGCGTCCACGATGCCGAGCGCGTGAGCACGCCGACGACCCTCGATGACATCCCGGTCGCGATGTCGCTGCAGCTGACGATCGCCGACGCGCTCGAGGGTGCGGCCCCCGAATCGCCCTCGCATCCGATCCATGCGAGCACCAGCGATGGCTGCCACGTCACGTTCGCCGACGGCGCCGCCGCGCTCGACCGCGATGTCGTCGTGCGGTGGCCCGTCACCTGTCCGACCGCGTGCGTGCGCATCGCGTGTGCCCGCCCGAAGCCGGAGCACAGGCTCGCGCACCAGTGCTTCGCGCGCCTGACGATCGTCCCGCCCGATCTCGCCCACCCTGCGGTCCCGGTGCCCCGCGACCTCATCGTGCTGCTCGACACCAGCGGCTCGATGTCCGGCGCGCCGCTGCAGCAGTCGCAGCGGCTGACCTGCGCGCTCATCGACACGCTCGGCGAGCACGATCGCCTCGAGCTACTCGAGTTCTCCAGCGCGGTCCGCAGCTACGCGGGCGCGCCGGTGTTCGCGAGCGCAGCGAACCGAGCCCTCGCCAAGGCGTGGGTCGGCGCGCTACGAGCCAGTGGCGGCACCGAGATGCGCTCGGGGATCTCGGCCGCGTTGTCGTCCCTGCGCGACGAGGCCCAGCGACAGATCGTGCTGGTCACCGACGGCCAGATCGGGTTCGAGCAGGAGATCGTCGCCGAGATCCTCACGCGCATGCCCTCGGCGTGCCGCGTGCACACCGTGGGCGTGGGCTCCGCGGTGAACCGCTCGCTCACCGAGGGGGCCGCCCAGGCCGGGCGTGGCGTCGAGATCGTGATCGGCGTCGACGAGGATCCCGAGCGTGCGATCACGCGGCTGCTCGCCCACACCACCGCGCCGCTCGTGGTCGACCTCGAGATCGACGGTGACGCGCTGATGGAGCCCGCGTCGCCGCGCCTGCCCGATCTACTGCGGGGGACGCCCGCGTCGATCTCGCTGCGCGTGAGGCCCGAGGGTGGCTCGTTGCGCGTGCGGGGCCGCACCGCCGGCGGCGCCTGGGCGCAGCACGTCGAGGTCCCGACACTGCGCTCGGGCGTAGGCAATGCGGCGATCATCACCCGCTTCGCGCGTGAGCGCGCCGAGTGGATCGAGCTCGGCATCGCGGCCGGAGCTCCGCGCAAGACCGAAGAACAGCGCCTCACCGCCCACGCGCTGGCGTTCGGCATCGCCACGCGCATGACCTCGTGGATCGCGATCGACGAGACGCCGGGCGTCGATCCGCGCCAACCGACGCGACACGAGACGATGCCGCACATGCTGCCGCACGGCGTGTCGGCCGAGGGCTTGGGTCTGCGCCCGAGCGCTGCCGGCCTCGGGCCCGCGCAGGGCTTCGCCGCCGCCTCCGCGGGCGGGGCCGGCGAGCAAACCAGGGTGACCAGCATCGTCGCGCGCGCGGTTCGGCGGCAAGCTCCGCCGGCTGCAGCGGCCCCACCGGCGCCCGCGCCCAGTGCTGCGCCACCCCGCGGCCAGGACGCTCGCAAGGGCAAGAAGATGGTCGAGCAGCGCGATGCGCTCGACGAGCGCGCCGCACCGATCGCGATCGGCGAGGACTCCGGAGGCCCGGCGCACGCATCCGAGTCCGACGCCGAGGGCATCGCGATCCGCGTGCTGCGGGCGCGCGCCTACTGGCTCGCCGACGGCGACCTCGCGCTCGAGCTCGAATCGCCGACCGAGGCACTCGCGTGGCAACCGCCCGCACACGTGACGCTGGTGTTCGCCGACGGTCAGCGGCTGCAGATGCGCGTCGACGCCTCGCGCAGCACCGCACCCGGCGTCCACGGCTCGGGGCTGCAGCTGCGCCTGGTGTGCGTGGCCGCGGCCGACGGCGGCGTCACCCCCTCACCCGCGCTGGGACGACTGACCCACGTCATCGTCGATCCGCAGCTCCACCTGGAGGTGTCGTGACGGTCGATCTCGACACGCTGCTCCCGGCCATCGTCGCCGGCGACGCGGACGCCTTCGGGCGCTTCGTCGCCGGCGCCGAGGCGCGCGTGCGCGACAGCCTGCTCTCGTTCGCCGCCGCGATCGACGTCGAGGCGGTGCTGCAGGAGGCACTCCTGCGGGTGTGGCAGGCCGCCGGCCGTGTGGTGCCCGACGGTCGACCGCAGTCGCTGCTGCGCTTCGCGATTCGCATCGCTCGCAACCTCGCGATCAGTGAGACCCGCCGTCGGCGACCGCAGCTGGCCGTGGGTGAGGACGGGCCCGAGCCATCGGTGGTGCCCGAGACACCCGACCCGCTGCTGCGCGAAGTCATCGCGAAGTGTCACGAGAAGCTGCCGGCTCAGCCGGCGCGAGCGCTGCAAGCCCGCCTCGACGGCCCGTGGCGCGCCGACCCAGAAATCGCCGAGTCGCTCGGCATGCGCACCAACACGTTCCTGCAGAACTTCACCCGCGCGCGCAAGCTGCTCGCGCAGTGTCTGGCCGACCACGGTGTCGACATCCAGGCGGAGCTGCGATGACCGACGACGAACGACGCAATCTCATCGAGCAGGTGGCGGGCGCCTGGCGGCCGCGCTCCGCCACCGGCGAGGTCCGCGATCACCCCGCGTGGCACGACCTCGACGACGACGATCGTCGCGCGGCCGCGGCCCTGGCGGCCGCGTGGCGCCGCCTCGAGGCCGCGCTGGACCCTGCGGGGCTCTCGAGCACCGCCAAGGCCGTGCTCGCGCGCATCCGCGGCGGTGGTTGAGATCGACGACGGTCGGACCGAGCGCCCCGCGTCTTCAGACGCAGATCGATCCCACTTCGGCGACGCAGGCCAGGCCGGGAGGGCAGCTCCCCCCGCCGCTGCAGTCGAGCCCGCACACACTGTGCTGCTGTCCGACCTGGTCCATGATGTCGAGACAGATCGGCGATGCGGTGCCCGCCGGTGGTTGGCCGCAATCCTGCGGCGCGTTGCCGCACGGGGTGACGCTGCAGTAGCCACCGAGGATCTGGCCTCCCGCCGTCAACACGACGCACACGCTCGATGCGCAGTCGCTGTCCGTCTGGCACGGCGACCACATGTCGACCGCCGGATCCGCCGGCCCGCCGCTGCTGCTGTCCCCCATCCCGGACGACGATCCGCCCCCCGACATCTCGGCACCCGTCGATGCGTCGCCGGAGCTTGCGCCGTCGGAGTCCGACCCCTCGCCGCCCGTCGAGGTGGTCTCGTCCCAGGCGCTCGCGCCCTCGGCACCGGCCTCCGTCTCGGCCGCAGTGCCCCCGCCCGCGCTCCCGACCGAGGCGCCGGAGGCAGAGGCACCACTGCCCGTCCCTGCGGCCGAACAGCCCAGTGACGTGGCGACGATCAACCAAAGCTCGCACCGACACGGAAACGGGAGCGAGCGGGAAGTTGCGGGATGTTGCGGTGCCACGTCCGAGTCGACACGGTCCCCCGGACCGATTTGCAAGACGGCGCGGAGAAATCTGCAAGCCCACCGAGCGGCTCACGTCGGCGAGTCGTCGACCAGGCGCTCCGAGGACAGCAGGCTGCGCAGGCTGCCGTCGAAACGACTTCGCACGAGGTCGACCAGCTCGTGGACCGCACGCGACTCGCCCAGCTCGGCCGCAACACGCCTCGCGAAGGCGGCAGCGAGCGCATCGCGGGCCGACGACAGCCAGCGCGAGGCGGTCGACACGTGCACCTGATAGGCCCGTGCGAGCGACTCGAGCGGCAACTCGTCGATGTGCCGCAGACGGAGCAGATTGCGCTCGCGCGGCGAGAGGTCGGCAAAGGCCCCCCGAAACGCGCGCGAGAACAGCTGCTGCGACTCGCGACGCATCTCGGCGAGTTCGGGCGTCGAGACCAGCAGCTGCTCGGTGAAGGCGTCGGGCTCGAGGCTCACCGGCACCTGGCCGCGACGCTCGTTCAGCGCCGTGCGTGTGGCGACGATGCGGATCCACCCGGCGAGCGAGCCACGACCGCGATACTGGGCGATGCGCGGCGGGGCCGAGGAGCTCGCGACCAGCAGACGTACGCGAACGCACTGGCGCAGCTCGTCGAAGTCGGCGGCGGGCAGCGAGAAGCGACGCAGCGCGCGATCGATCTCGGGCAGCAATGTGCGCTCGAAGGTGTCGACGGCGGCGGGATCATTGGCGGCCGCCGCAGCGGCGAGCCACAGATCGGCGGCCGGGAGCACCGCCAACCCTGCCGCATGCGAGCCGCTTGCGCCCTCGACGGCGAGCGCAAGCGCGAGGCCCCACGCATCCGCGGGCAGTCGCACCTCCGGATGTGTGGCGATGGCGTCCGCACACAGCCGCTCCACCACGGGCGCGAGATCGGCATCGGGCCCGAGCTCGGGGATCCGAGCCCGCATCGCGGCGATGACATCGAGGACGTCCAACAGCTTCTGCTACCATCGAAAATGCCGAGGTGTCCATGGTGGGTCATCCGTGCCCGAACGACAGCACGCTGCACGAGTTCGCAACCGGTTGTCTGCCGCAAGCAGACGTGGACGCGATCGACCGGCATCTCGACGCCTGCCCGGCGTGTCGTGCGATCGTCGGCGCCGCCGGCCTGCGAACCGGGGCCGCGGACCCCAACGCGACGCTCTCCGATCGGGGCATCGCTCGCCCGTGCGTCGGTGACGTCATCCACCGCCATCGCCTGAGCGGCCTGCTCGGCACCGGCGCGATGGGAGTGGTGTACCGCGCCACCGACCTCGCGCTCGGGCGCAGCGTCGCGATCAAGCTGCTGCATCACTCGTGCGTCGACCCCAGGCTCGAGCACCGACTCGCCCGCGAGGCGAGCACGCTCGCGCAGCTCTCCCACCCCAACGTCGTGCGCGTGTTCGACGTCGGTCGCTCGAACGGGCGGACGTTCATCGCGATGGAGTTGGTCGAGGGAGCGACGCTCCGCCAGTGGCTGCTCGAGCGGCCGCGGTCCGTCGCAGCGATCGTCGACGCGTTCATCGCTGCGGCCATGGGACTGTCGGCCGCGCACGCCGTCGGCGTGGTCCACCGCGACTTCAAGCCCGAGAACGTCCTCGTCGGCCAGGACGGCAGGGTGCGCGTGACGGACTTCGGGCTGGCGCTCGAGTCCGCAGCGGCGCAGATCGTGACGCAACCCGGCCGGGGCTCTGGTGCCTCGGGCCGGTCGATCGACGCGGAGCGCTCGAGCGGCACCTTCGCGACGGTCGGGACCCCCGCGTACATGGCACCGGAGCAGCACCTGGGCCACGACGTCTCACCGGCGTGCGATCAGTTCGCGCTGTGCGTGGCGCTGTACGAGGCGCTCTGGGGGGAGCGTCCTTTCCCTGGCCGCACCTACGAGGAGCTGCGAGCGGCCGTGCTGCGCGGCGCAATCGCCCCCGGGCGAAAGCCCAACCGCGACGTTCCACGCGGGCTGGAGCGGGCAATCCTGCGCGGTCTCTCGCGGGATCCCTCGCAGCGACATGCATCCATGGCGGAGCTGATCGCCGCGCTGCGTCGGCGGCCCCGAAGCTGGCGCGCGCTGGCGGCCGCCGCCGGTCTGGTGGCCGTCGCGGGCTCGAGCCTCGCGATGGCCGCTCGCACACCGGTCGGTTGCGAGGGGGTCGGCGCCGAGCTCGAGTCGGTGTGGTCCGAGCACTCGCGGGGTCGCGTCCAGCACGCGTTCGCGGCCACCGGCACGTCGTACGCCGAAGCAGCGACCACTCACACACTCGCCACGTTGGACGAACATGCCGCGCGGTGGCGGACGGTGCGTCGAGACGTCTGCGAGTCACGACGCTCGGGCGAGATCACCGAGGCGGGTCACTTGGCCGCCACCGCGTGCCTCGCCCAGCGTTCGAGGATGCTCACCGCAACGGTCGCTCTGCTCGCGCGGGCGGATGCCGCCGTCGTGGAGCGTGCGAGCTCGCTGGTGGGCGAGCTCGACGCACCAGAAGACTGTCGCGACGCCCAGCCGGGGCCGCGCCCTGAGTCCGACGACGATCCCGAGCAGGCTCGACTGCAGGCACTCATCGATGAGGCCACGGTGCTACGTCGCGCAGGACGCATCGACGAGGCCCACGCGCTGCACCAGCGCCACCGTGCGGAGTTCGAGGCCCTGCCGGCGAGCCCACTGCGTGCGAGGGCGCTGCTGTCGTTGGGGATGATCGAGCAGGAGCGGCGCTCGACCGACGCTGCGATCGCAGCGCTGCGCGACGCCCATCACCTCGCGCAGGAACACTCGATGGCAAAGGAGGCCAGCGTCGCGGCGCTACGCCTCGCCGGCGTGTACTGCAACCTCGTCGGAGACCGCGAGATCGCCCACGTGTGGCTGCGCAACGGGCAGCTGGCGAGTCGACCGGCGAATGATCCCGAGCTGACCTCGGCGGCGCTGCGAACGGCGGCGATGTTGCACCGCGCGGAGGGGCAGCACCCGCAGGCGCGCGTCGAGTACCAAGATGCACTCCGCATCCTCGTGCGCGAGGGCAAGACCGATCCGCTCATCACCGCGGGCGTGTGGCTGATGCTGAGCGGCGTCTCGCGGCACCTCCGGGAGTACAGCCGCGCAGAGCTCGAAGCTCGCCAGTCCCTCGTGATCGCACGAACCGAGCTCGGTGCGAATCACCCGTTCGTCGCGCGGGTCTATGGCGGGCTGGCCGACACCGCACTCGCACGCGGCGACCTGCGAGAAGGGCGAGCGTTCATCGACGCCGGAGTTGCGATCGAGCGGCTGCAGAGCACTCGACGTGGCCTCACCCTGCCCACGCTGCTGTACCAGCGGGGGCAGATCGAGGCGGAGGCTGGCGAGTACGTCCAGGCGATCGCGACGCTCGAGGAAGCCGCTTCGCTCTACGAAGAAGCCGGCGCCGAGCAGAGTGCTGCCGCGCCGTTGACGGTCATCGGCCTCACGCAGCTCGAGCTCGGCCTGCTCGACGCGGCACACGCGAACGTGTCGCGCGCGCTCGAGCTCGAGTATCGACGTGGTCAGCTGGGACGCACGGACGAGGCGCTTGCCCTGCACAATCTCGCGACCGTCGAGAGCGCCATGGGCCGCACCGAGGACGCGCGGGCCAGGTTCACCAAGGCGATCGAGCTGTGGGAGGCGACCCTCGGACCCGACGCGCGGACCCTCGGCCTTGCCCTCAGCGGGCTCGGGCAGCTCGAGCTGGCCGCCGGCAATGCCGTGGTCGCGCGAGCCCAGCTCGAGCGCGCTCTGCCGCTGTTCGGCACGCTGCACACCGAGCGCGACGATCTCGCCGAGACGGAATTCGCGTACGCGCGCGCGCTGTGGGCCGATCCGAGTGCCGACGCAACCGAGCGTCGTCGCGCGATCGAACTCGCGGGTGCGGCCGCGACGCGGTTCGCCGACGTCGGCCCCCTCCGAGACCACCGCCGCGACGCGGCTGCGCGCTGGGCCGAGGAGCATGCCGCGCGGCTCGGCGCCACCACACCGTGACTCGCACGCAGCGCCCTTCGCGGTGAGCACCGCGATCAGCCCGCCGGGACGAACTCGTCGCAGGTCTGATCGATGAGCGCCACCGCATCCTCGAAGAACGAGTTGAACGAAGGCGCGCACACGCTGCCACGCGTGTGATTGGGGAACATCTCGACGAACGAACGCAGCTTCACCGCGTCTTCCACCTGTGCCGAACACGAGGGTGCCGGCTGATCGACATCGTTGATGAGCCCGAGCATCACCACCGCACTCGCGTCGCCCTTCTTGGATGCGACGATGTTGGCATACCAACCCTCGGGCGTCCCCGTCGAGCCCTTGTCCTCTTCGTCCGTGATGATCGTGACGACGAGGATGGCGTCGTCGCGGACGAAGCCCTCGTTGCAGCTGCCCGGCGCACCAAGGTCCTCCGACAGCGCTCCGACCATCGCACTCATCGCCATCTCGTCGGATTCGCCGTCACTCCCGACCCTCGCGGCGCACTGGAACGCGCCCGAGAGATCAGGCTCGGAGCTGTCCATGTACCGCGCGCCCGTCGCGAAGTTGCAGCGGTGATTGGTCGCGTGGCTGCCGATCGGGTACGTCACGCCGGCCCCGAGCGTGGCGTCGCAGACCGACGGGGCCCCGGTGGCGCAGGGATAGTCCGGGATCGACGGGCAGAAGCCACCGAAGAACCCACACAGCAGGGAGCAGTCACCACCCCACGCGGCATCGGTGTCGGTGACCATGATGTGATGATCCTGCGCGTCGGTCAGCGTGCTCTGGATGGTCTGGATGAAGCCGGGGAAGCTCGCGATGAGGGCGTCTTGCTCCTCCGACATCGAGCTCGAGTTGTCGATGACGAACAGGAAGTCGACCTTCTTGCAGCCGGTGGCGCCGTCGCCGACCGACGCCTGTCCCCCGCCTTCGGCGGCGACATCGAACACCGAACCATCCCCGGTCGGGACCGCACCGTCGTCGTCGCTGGACTCGACGCCCTGCGTCACCGCGCCCAGCGTGATCGACAGCTGCCCACCGCCCTCGCCCCGGGCTTCGTCCGGCGGCTCGCCACAGGCACCCAGGGCCCCGGGAGCGAAGAGCACCAGCCAGCTGCGCACACCGTTGAATCGACTGCAGTGGAGTGTCGCCACGGGTGGTCGACACACCCGCGCTCGCGCGTTTGCACGGCGAGCGCGAGAAAGTGCGGTCCCCGGTCAGAAGCCGCAGCAGGCCATCGCGTAGGCGTCGAGGGCGTCGAATGTGTCGCAAACGTTGTCGGAGGGGCACTCGGCGGTGAAGATGTCGCCGTCGAAGCACGTGCACGTCGGCCCGTCGCAGATCACGCGATGGTCGTAGTCGGGCCCCGAGCAGCCCCACTCGCAGGTGCCAGTCTCGCCGCCGCCGACGTAGCAGCTCTCGTCGCCGCCGCCGCAGACCTCGTCGGCCTTCTGCTGCGCGATCTCGCAGTCAGGGTTGCCGTTCATCAAGCTCGCGCAGTCGAGGGTGCCGAAGCAGGTGAACGCGTCGCACTGCGCCACCTGGCACTCGGCGGTCGACTCGGCGAGCTCTGCGATACAACCGGTGACGCAGTCTTCGTACGGGCCGGCATCGATGCCACACGTGATGATCGCGGCACAGTAGGACTGACAGCCGGTGACCCAGTCGCCTGCACAGCCCGCGGGCACCCCGGTGGTGTCGAGCGTCGTCATCGCGGTCGTCATCGTCGTGCTCGCCGTGGTCGTGGCGGTGGTGCCCATCGAGCCGCCGGAGTCCGAGCTCCCGCTGCCGCCACCGGTCTCGTCGGAGGGCACCGACGGGGCACACGCAATCCCACCGAGCACGAGCACCACACACCACCGCAAGCACGAGCGATCCGCCATGATCCGGAAGTATGCGCCACCGCCGAGGGCCGGGCGAGAATCGGGGATGGTTCGCGTCCGCGCCGGCTGCTCCCCACGCCCGTCCTCTTGCGGGGTCGCGCAGAACAACCGCCGCGGCGGTCGCAGGCGCGCTCACGCGCAGGCGGGACAACCATCGGGTTCGCCACAGTCGCCAGGGCAGTCGTTCGAGGTGTTGGGGGGCGCGCACGCGGTCTCGTGCGGATCACACTGTCCGTTGCCGCACAACGTCGCACAGCCGAGGAAGTCGCCGGCGCGCTCGCTGTCGAGCACGCTACCGTCGAAGCTGAAGTCCAGCAGCTCCAGGTGGCCGAACAGGCACGGCACCTGCTCGCCGCCGGTGTCCGGGAACACCATCTCCGCCGCGCGCAGCGTGCACCCGACGCCCTCCTCGTGGTGGCAGACGATGCTCGCGAGCGGCACGCCCTCGCTCACGAGCTGATTGCCGTCGACGGCGAGTCCATCGAGCGGCGCCACAGTGTCGCCAGCGGCGTACATCACCTCGTGGGTGTCGCTGCGAACCCAGAGGAACTCGTCGGCAGGCTCGCCGTCGGCGATCGTCGTGGCCCCGGCGCAGCCTCCGTAGACGTCGATGAACGGCTGCATCGGCGCCTCATCGCTGCAGTCGCGCCAGCACGCAGCCCAGTCCTCGCCGGCGGTCGCGTCGCAGATGCCGTTGCCGCAGCAGATCCCACAGTCCGCCTCGCAGGAGCCGCAGCTCTCGTTGGCGGTGCACTGCCCGTCGCCGCAGACATCGGGGCAGACGTTGCAGTCGGACTCGCAGCTCGCGCAGCTCTCACCGAGATCACACGTGCCATCGCCACACGATGGCGCCGCGCTGGTGACGGTGGTCACCTCCGAGCCGCTGGGGTCGTCGCCGTCGTCGGCGACGCCGCTGCTGCCCGGGCTCGGATCGAGCGGGAACGTGGTCGACGTCGGTGAGTCGTCCTTGTCGACGCAGGCCAGTGGGATGAGGTGGGCGAGCGCGAGCATGGTCGCGCGAAGCGTGGGTGGAGCGAAGCGGGACATCGCGGGCCTTTCGGGGCGCGCGGTCCCCCGCGACCGCCCCCTCTGACCCGAGGTGACGCGACCCGGGATTTCGATCCCTTCGCCCGCGATCGGCCGCGGCCGACCTCAGGCCGGCGGGATGTCGACCTGGATCTCGGCGACGTTGTTGCTGTAGTCGCGCTCGTTGATGATCGGCGTGTCGGTCCCCACCGGTGGGTTGTTGAGCCGGATGCGTAGGGTGTAGGTCCCCGCCGGCACGTCGGTGATGTCGATCCACTGGCAATCGAGGTACGAACCGTAGATGTCGGCGAACCCGCGGCTAATGCCCTGGTTGCCGCAGTCGAAGTTGCCGCCTTGTTGCGGCCACGCCCACGACTCGAGATCGATCAGGCAAAACGCCTGCTTGTGTCCGGTCGCGACCAGGCCGGTGCCGTCGTCGAGCTCGTACGCCGCGTAGTTGTCGAAGTGGTAGTGCGCGTGGCAGCCGCTGTAGTGGAACAGGTCGGGGTGATTCGACGGCACACCCATGGCCATGTCGCGCGACCCGATGTTGGGCGTGCGGGTGTCGAAGCGCAGCAGTCGACGCAGGCCAGGGCCATTGACGCAGGCCTCCTGCACCGTGCAGCTGTTCTGGTTGACGAAGATCTCGTCGATCCAGGGGTTGAGCGCGTTCTCGTCGACGAAGATGTCGGGAGCATCGCAACCCATCGCGCCGTTGCCGGGGTCGTCGGGGCTCGCCGGCGGGTTGTCGAAGTCGATGCCGGCGACCGACGACGCGCAGCGGTAGATGCCAGCGTTCACTGCTCCCTGCGAGCAGCACAGGAGGTCGTCGGCGCACGCCGCAGCGCCCATCGCCGGGTCGCATACCGAGCCCTCGCCGCCGTTGCAGAGGTTGTCGCCCTGGTGGGCGATGACCGCGACCGAGTCGATCGCGCCCTCGGTGATGCCGCTGCCGAGGTCGGTGGCGGTCACGCGCAGGCGCGAGCCGGCGACCATCGGCAACCCGCACGCGGCGTACTCGATCGGCGTCCAGGTGTTGCTGTTCGCGATCGACTCGCTGCTCTCGAGCTGTTCGAGCGTGTGATGGCGATAGCCGTCGGGCTCGGCGTCATCGGGTGTCAGCAGCTCGACCTTGAGCAGCGTGCCGGTCTCGGTGCCCGACTTGTAGAAGAAGCGCGACAACTGCACCGTCGCCGACTCGGCGCCGGTGAGGTCGAAGGCCGGCGAGGTCAGGGTCGTGCTGCCTCCCGACACGTCGGCTTGATCGACAATCGCATCGGGGTTCTGGCCCGTGAAGTAGCAGCTGTTGCCGCCGGCACACATCTCCGGCTGCGCCACGTCGGCAAAGCGCATGGTGCCGACCGGCTCGCCGCGCATCCACGCGCCGCTGGTGGCGGTGCCCTCGACATCCCAGCCGAGATCGTCGTCGAACGGATCCTCGAACACCGTGTGCGTGTGACCGTCGCCCGCGGTGGTGAAGGTCCAGGTCGCGCTCTTGTCCGAGTGGCTGGTGTCGGGGAAGTCGGGGTGGATCGCCTGCACCTGCCACGCGTACGTCTGCTCGTAGTTGAGCGTGAGCGGGCCGATGCACGGACCCTCGTACCCCGGCTGATCACCGAGGCGACCCTGCGTGAGCTCGATGTCGTCGACGAAGACGCGGTAGCGCACCGGGTCGCCGTCGGGATCTTCGACCAGCTCCCAGCACAGCTCGGTCTCGATCGCGACCTCGGTCGCGCCGTCGGCGGGCGACACCAGGTTCGGCGTCGGCGGAGGCGCGCCCGGATCTCCGGTTGTGGTGCCGGTGTCGACGCCACTGGTGCTGGTGGTCGGATCGACCGTCGTCGACGCCGTGGTCGTCGAGGGATCGCTGGTGCTGCCACCACCGGTGCTGTCGCCGGCGACACCGCCACCGCCATCGCTACACGCGAGCAGTGGGAGGCAGGCGACCAGCGGGGCGAGGACGGCAATGCGCATGACGCTGGATGGTACGCCGCGGCGCCACCTTCGGTCAGCCCGCCGTGCTCACGAAACCTCGATCTCGAGGCCAGAATCTCGCAATCGCGCCAGCAGCGGCTCGTGCAGCGCGCTCGCGGGTGTGAGCACGCCCCCCCGATGCGGCAGTCGATCGCGCGCCTCGACGAGCACGCGCGCCGACTCGACCAACATCACGGCCGTGAGGCCGTAGCCGGGATCGCGACCGCTCACGGTCGTGCGCACGGTCCGCCCCGAGGCGCCGCGACCGACGAAGGTCGCGGTGAACTTGCTCTTCGCGCGCTCCGACTCGCTGGGCCCGTCGCCGCTGGGGATCTTCGACAGCAACCACCGCCGTGTGGGCCCCAGCTGCGACAACAACGCGATGCCGGCGACACCACCGAGCAACGAGGCCGTGCGCGCGAGCGTCTTGGTCTGCAGCCAGTGGCGATACTGCACGTCGGGCCCGACGTCGGCGCAGAACCGGAGGCTCCGCTTCACCACCAGCGGATCGACCGACGGGAACGGCACCACCCACTGCTCCACCGCGGGCTCGAAGTGCGGCCGCATCGGCTTGCGTGGGCCGGCGCCGGTGCGTTCGCCCTTGGGCGCAGCGGGCTTGGCGTGGCGCAGCTGCGACAGCGCGTGGATCAGCGAGGCCCACGTGCCACCCGAAGGCGCGCCAGTGATGCGCACGTAGCCGTCGATCTCCGCCGAGCGCTCGTCGGCCAGCGCTCGTGCGGTGACCCAGGCGCCCAGATCGTGCGGGATGCTGTCGAAGCCGCAGCACGACACCACCAGCACCCCCGCCGCGACCGCGCGCTCGTGGTGCTTCGCGATGTTGCGCTGCCAGAAGGCGGGCTCGCCGGTGATGTCGACGTAGTCGCAGCCGTGCTCGACGCACGCGGCCACCAGCCCATCGCCGTAGCGATCGTAGGGCCCCACGGTGGTCGCGACCACCCGGCTGCGCGTGGTCAGCTCGCGCAGCGAGTCGGCGTCGTCGCTGCGTGCCGTCAACAACGGCAGCTCGGCGGGTGCCCCGTGGCCGGCGACCAGCTCGTCGCGCAGCTCCGCGAGCTTGCCGGCATCACGGCCGGCCAGGCCCCAGCGCAGCTTCGCGCCGCGGCGCGCCAGCTCGATCGCCGCCAATCGACCGGTGAAACCGGTTGCTCCGAACAACACCACGTCGAGCTCTCGCATCGTGACGCGGAGGCTACCACTTCGGTCGGCTTGCGAGCCCGCAGGCGGCGCGCGACCATCCGCGGCGATGGCCGAGCCGATCCGTCGCAACCCCGCCGACGCGGTGCGCCTGGGCACGCGCGCGCGCCCGCCGTCGGATCTCTACTACGACCTCATGCGGCGCCCGTGGCGATGGCTGATCGCATTTCTCGCCGCGGTGTTCGTGCTCGCGAACCTCTCGTTCGCGCTGCTCTACTCGCTGCAGCCCGACGGCTTCCACGGCAGCGATCACATCGGCTTCCGCGAGGGCTTCGACTTCAGCGTGCAGACCTTCGCGACCATCGGCTACGGCGCGCTCTCGCCCAAGACCCTCTACACCAACCTGCTCGTCACCACCGAGGCGCTCGCCGGCATCATCTACAGCGCCATCGCCACCGGCCTGGTGTTCTCGAAGTTCTCGCGCCCGAGCGCCCGCGTGCTCTTCAGCGAGCCGATGGTCGTGACCCGCCGCAACGGCCGCCCCTACCTGCAGTTCCGCCTCGCCAACGCCCGCGGCAACGAGCTCGTCGAGGCCTCGCTACGGGTCACCATGCTCAAGACCGAGACCACCACCGAGGGCCACGCCATGCGTCGGCTCTACGAGATGAAGCTCGATCGCGCCATGACGCCGCTGTTCACCCTCAGCTGGCTCGTCATGCACGAGATCGACGAGCACAGCCCCATGTTCGGCGAAGACGCCGCCTCGCTCCAAGCCGACGAGGCGCTCTTCATCGTGACCCTCACCGGGATCGACAGCACCTTTGCCCAGACGGTCCACGCCCGCCGCTTCTACGAGTTCCACGACATCCGCTGGGACCACCACTTCGTCGACATCATCACGCCGCATCCCTCGGGACAGCTGCAGATGGACCTCGGCAAGTTCCACCACATCGTGCCGGATGCGAGTGAAGCCTCGGTGAACGCGGACGAGTGAGCGCCTCGCGGAGGGCGCGGCCTCAACTCGCAGCGTTCGCGGCGGCCGGCGCGGACTCGGCTTGCACGGGTTGCACCTCGTCGCCGAAGCGAGTCCGGTTGGGCACACTACCGGCCGGCGGCACGTGGGCGCCGGCGACGACGATCGCCGCAGCACCGACATACGCGGCGGTGCCGACGGTGGCGCCATCGCCGATGCGAGCGGCGTGGTTGATGCCGGCACACGGCTGCAGCAACGGCTCGCTCGGCGTGCAGCTCACCACGCAAGACTGCGCGCAGCTGTCGTTCCTGTTCCAGGGCGGACCGAGCCCGCTGCCGCTGACGATCAGCGGCGACTGTCCGTGCGAGGTGGTCAACCCCTCGGGCACGCCGCCGGTCACCTACTCGGCGCGTTTCAAGCCACCCGCGCGCGGCAGCTGCACGTACGACTGGATCCTGCAGAACAGCCAGCCGACCTGCAAGATCAAGATCATCGTCTCGAAGTCGTAGCAGCGCGCGGCCTCGCGCCCGCCTGTCACACGCGCGGCGCTCGTCCTCCACCGGGCATGCCACCCCGATCTGCGCTCGCGCTGCTCGCCATCTTCGCCGTCGCCACGCCCGCGTCCGCTCGCGTCTCGCCATCGGTGGGCGCCGCGGGTCAGCGGCCGACCCCGACCGCCGCAGACGCGCATCCGACCGCGGGCAAGACACCGCAGCCGCAGCTCAAGCCGGCGAAGTACCGGCTGGCGATCCAGTTCGTGCGCACGGCCGACGACGACGGCGGCCGACCGAGCACGCTCACCCGCGCGAAGGCACAGGCGGCGATCGACGCCGCGAACGTCATCTATCGCCGCAACGGCGGTGACGTGTCGTTCGTGATGCACGCGGACTCGAACTTCGACGCGCCCCCTGTGCGCAGCACTGCGCTCAACCGCGACTGCATCTTCGCGCCGGGGCAGACGATCGCGACCATCGAGGCGAACACCGATCGCAGCGTCGATCCGCAGACGCTGTGCGACTCGACGACGCCGGCCAACGCGCGCTCGGCCTACGGGCTCGAGCGATCGGATCGCATCGTCGTGTTCTCGCGCGGGGGCAACTTCAAGCTCGCGTGGGACGGCGACGCGGGCCACTGGTCGGTGAGTCGCCCGACCGGCGGGGAATCGTGGGGGACGCGGTCGTTCGTGCGCATGCCCAGCACGTTCGACGGCAGCTCGTTGCTGGCCCATGAGCTCGGCCACTACCTCCACAACCCGCACACGTTCGATGGCGGTCCGTCGGTCACGACCGCCGCCGAGGCGAAGGCGGCCATGGAAGCGTGGGTCGCCGATCACCCGGGCGATCATCCGAGCGCGGTGTTCGACGGCGACGCACGCAGCGACTATCCCGTCGACGACACCCCACCCGACCCCCGCGGCTCGCTGCTCATCGACGTACATGGCGGCGACAAGTGCGACCCCGACCACGGGAGCGTGACGATCGGCGTCGTGGTCCGCGGTGCGCGGCAGAACGTCACGCTCACGCCCGACCGCTCCAACGTGATGAGCTACTTCAAGGGCTGCCCGTTCCCGCAGCACTTCAGCAGCGCGCAGTACGAGAACATCCACGCCGCGCTCGCCGGCAACCGACGCGACCTGCTCGCCAGTGACGGCGGTTGCTACTCGCGCGGCAGCGATGGTCCGATCGTGACGAGCGACGACGGGCTGGTCGCGACCATCCGGCGCATCGCCGCCTGCAAGCTGCTCGAGCGCAAACCGATGCCGTGGGAGGAAGTGATGGGCACCATCTACAGCCAGCCCGGCGATCTGAAGGCGGGGTTCCGCAAGGTCGGGATCGCGACTGGTGCGATCGGTGTGCACGTCGCGCGCGAGAAGGCTCTGCTCGAAGCGTTGCGGACCCCACCGGTCGACGACTGAGCTCGCAAAGCCTGCGCGCGCGGCTGCGTCGGTGATCGAGGGTCGGCACTGCTACCGGCGCTTCGCGGTCGGTGCTCGCCGGACGGTGGCGATGTGCCGGCCGCACCAGATCGAGATGGGCCGCTGCTGCGCGTCGGGACGTGGCGCGGTGTCGTGCACGTGTCGGTCTCGTCGCTGTCGCACCTGCTCGACCTGCTCGCAAAGCCCGAGACCCTCGCGGGTGTGGAGCGCATCGTCACGAACCTGCCCGGGCTCTCCCGTGCCCTGCTCGCGCTGCCCACCAGCGACCGCACGCTCGGATTCCTCACCGGCGCGAGCGCGGCGATCGAACGCGTCGCTGCGCGCGGCAGCACCAACCCACTGGGCCTGTTCGGTGCGCTGCGAGCCCTTCGCGATCCAAAGGTGCAGGCGGTCGTCGGCTTCGCAGCCGCGGTCGCCCACGAGGTCGGCGAGGAGCTCGAGAAGCCGCAGCAGCTCCCACCGGCGCGGTGACATCGAACCGGCCGCGAGAGATCGGGCTCAGCGCCGCGCGGCGAAGTGCCCGGTCTTGGTCCACACCTGCGCCCCGGCTGCGGATCGCACCCGCGCCGGTGGAGCCGCACGGCGCCACCATGCGGGTGCGCGTAGCTCGACGCCCGCGGCCTCGAGCGTGCCCTCGCACAGCAGCAGCTCCCAGCCAGCGCCGGTGCCTGCGGGTAGCTCGCCCTCGAATCCGACCGGCAGCTCGAGCAACGCGACCGCTTCGGCGCCATGCGCATGCAGCTCGCAGCGACGCATGCCCGACGGCAACGTCACCCACGCGCGCTGCTGCGGACGCACGACCACGCTGCGCGTGTCGTCGCCGGCGAACTGTCGCAGCTTGACGAAGATCGTGCAGCCCAACGCGGCCGATGGCGCGTGGCGACTGCCTGGTGGGTTGCGCACGTAGGTGCCGGCCTCGTACTGCCCGTGCTCGTCGTCGAAGCGCCCCGCGAGCACCAAGAACTCCTCGCCGCCGCCGTGCTCGTGCGCGGGGAAGCTGCAGCCTCGTGCGTAGCGAACCACGCTGGTGGCACGCGCGACCTCGTCGCCGTCGCGTTCGAGCATGCGTCGTTCGACCCCTGCCGCGGGCGCCGGCACCCACGGCAGGGTCGCGATGGCGATGATGGCGTCGCGCTCGAGGTCGGCGTGGATCTCCATGGGTCGTGCTCCGAGGGCTAGAAGAATCGATCGTCGCAGCGCCGCAGATCGAGTTCGTGGGTCCAGGTGTCGCGGGGCTGGTCGATCACCATCATGAAGGTACGCGCAACCGCGTCGGGGTCCATGCACGCATCGTCCGCCGCTGCGAAGCGGGCCTGGGTGCGCGCGCTGGCGATGAGACCATCGAGCACGACGTGGGCGACGTGGATGCCACGGGGGGCCAGCTCGCGCGCGAGTGACTGCGCGAGCCCGCGCAGGGCGAACTTCGCGGAGGCGAACGCCGCCGAGCGCACCCCGCCACGCATCGACGCGGTCGCGCCCACGAACACCAGCGTGCCGGTGCCGCGTGCGAGCATGCCGGGCAGCACCGCCTGCGCCGTCACGAACGCGCCCAGGCAGGTCGCCTGCCACGAGGACGTGAACACCTCGGGCGTCAGCTCCATCGCCGGCGCGAGCACGACGCGATGGGCATTGTAGATCACCAGCGCGGGCGGGCCGAGCTCGGCCTCGATGGTACCGACGGCCTCGACCATCGCGTGCGGGTCGGTCGCGTCGCCGACGATGCACCGCGTCGCGACCTCGCGTGCGAGCTCGCCCAGCGCTGGCGCTCGTCCGATCGCGGCGGTCGACCAGCCGGCAGCCGCGAGCTGGCGCAGCAACGCCGCGCCGAGCCCGAGGTTGGCACCGACCACCACGGCCACGCGGGGTCGCACGTCGTTCACAGCGGCGACGGGGCTCCCAGCCCGGGCATCGCGACATGGAACGCCGCCGCCTGGAGGCCGTCGATCCACGCGCGCGTGGCCGGGAACCCATCGAGGCTCACGCGGCCCTCGGGCGCGAGCGCGACGCAGGGGTAGCACGCGAGGTCGGCCACCGAGAGCTCCGCGCCGGCGAGGTAGGGCGTGCGCGCGAGCTGCTGCTCGACCAACGCCAGGCTCGCGCGCGCCGCCTGTTGCACGGCGGCGATGTCCATCGGCACCCCGAGCAAGTAGTGCAGGCGAGCGAGATGGGGACCGTTGTGGATCTCGTTGGCGGCGAACGACAGCCACTGCATCACCTGCGCCGCCGAAAGTGGTGTCGCCCCCAGCCAGGTGCCACCGCGATCGAAGCGACGCGCGAGATACACGAGGATCGCCTGCGCGTCGTAGATGGTCGTGCGCTCATCGGGGTCGACCAACACCGGCACCTGCCCACGGGGGTTTCGCGCGAGGTGTGCCGCCTGCTTGTGCTCGCCCTTCACGACATCGACGACCTCCTCGCGATACGCGAGATCGAATGCGCGCAGCATCAAGCGGACCTTGTGGGTGTTGCCGGAGAGTGGGTGACCGAACAGCGTGAACATGCCGATACTTCTTGTCGCGAAGGCGGCCCCGCTGGTAGACCTATCCATCGAATCGCAACATAGCGATCGCCTATGCCGAACTTCGCTGCCCTGCGCTACGCCGCCGCCGCCGCGCGCACCGGTTCGTTCACCGGCGCCGCGCAGGAGTGCGGCGTGGCCCAGCCCACCGTGTCGAACGCGATCGCGGCGCTCGAAGAGGAACTCGGCGCGCGGATCTTCGAACGTGGCGCGCGGGGCCTCGCCCCCACGCCCGCTGGCCGCACGTTGCTGCCGCTGGTCGACGCCGTGCTCGCCGCGGTGGGCGACCTCGAGCGCGGCGCCCATGCGCTCGCCCATCCCGAGCAACAGGTGCTACGGCTGGGCTTCTCGCCGCTCGTCGGCGCACGCATCGGCCTGTTGATGCAGCCATTCGCACGCGAGCACCGCGACGTCGATGTCATCTACAAGGAGTGCACGGTCGACGACATCGAGGCGCGACTGGCCGGCAACACCGTCGACATCGCCTTCGGCGTCGGGCTCGGACGCGGCAAGGATCGTGGTCGACAGGTGCTCTACCGCGAGCGCCTGCGCTACGTCGCGGCCGGCGGCGCATCGAACACCGAGACCATCGACGTCCACGAGGTCGCGCGGCGTCGCTTGCTGCTCACCGTCGGCGTGTGTGGCCTGGCCGCCGCCACGCGGGCGCTGTTCGAGCGCCATCGCCTGGTCCTCGACGAGTACCGCGGCCAAGCCATGAGCTACGGCGTGTTGCAGGAGTGGGCCGACCTCGGCATCGGCGGCGCGATGCTGCCCGAGTCGCTCATCCGCGGCGGACCGCACGGCCATCCGGTGGTGATGGCAGGCGGCAAACCCGTCGCGCTCACGTTCGAGGCGGTGTGGCGCAAGGACCTGCTCGTCGCCGCCCACGTCATCGACGCCGTGCGCTACCTGAGGACCATCGTGCCCACGCTGGCGCGCGGCATGGCGTTGACTTCGCCGGCTTCGCGGTGAGCCCCGGCGCGCCCGCGCTCGGGCATCATCGAGGCGACGCCATGTGTCGCAACATCCGCACGCTCTTCAACTTCGCACCGCCGGCGACCGAGGAGGAAGTCCAGGCCGCCGCGCTGCAGTTCGTTCGCAAGCTCAGCGGCTTCACGCGCCCGTCGCAGGCCAACCGTGAGGCCTTCGACGTCGCCGTCGATCGCGTGACCGTGGTCGCGCGCGATCTGCTGGCCTCGCTCACCACCACCGCGCCACCGCGCGACCGCGACGAGGAGGCCGCCAAGGCCCGCATCCGCTCGCTGCGTCGCTTCGGCGACTAGACGCGTGCTCGACGGTCCAGCGCCGCACGAGCGTGAGCTCGAGGCACTCGAACGGCGGCCGGGCGCAGCGCGAACGCCCGAGCCGCCGTCACTGGCGGGAGGTTCTCAGCGCCGCGACATGAACAGGCGCAGCACGTACCAGAACAGCAGCGCGACCGCGGAGAACAGCGCGAGTGCAGCGGCGACGTGCTGGGTCGTGCGGTAGGTGCGGATGACGTTCGAGGTGTAGAAGAGGATGTAGCCCGACGCGAAGAGGATCATCGCGATGCTGAAGACGTTGCCGAGCTGGAAGCCGAACACGAGGCTGGAGACGACCAGGCCCATCGCGGCGATGCCGGCGATCGACAGCGCGCCGCGCATGAACGAGAAGTCGCGCTTGCTGATGAACACATAGGCGGTCATCGCGGCGAACATCGCCATCGTGGTGACGCCGGCGGTGAGGATGACATCGCCGCCCACGAAATTGCGGGCGATGTACAGCATCGGCACGAAGATGATCGACTCGGCGACGGTGTAGAGCAGCAGTCCGAGGTACTGCGTGCCCAGCGAGGTCGAGCCGCTGGCCCACTTCTCGGCGATCCAGCTGACCCCGACGAACGCCAGCAACACGACGCCCCACGACGCCCGCGTCGAGACCATCAGCTGCGTCATCGAGCCGACGAACGGCATCATCTGCAGGATCGTCGACAGCACGACGAACACCAGGATCGCGCCACCCAAGTGCAGGTAGGTGCGCTCGATGAAGCGCGCACGCGCCTGCGGCGACGCGTCAGCTGCGAGCACATCCTCGATGGCAACACCGACGGGCGCCCCCATCGGCATCCCCATCATCGGCATCGGCCCCTGCGGCGGATACGGCTGCTGCGGATACGGCTGCTGCGGATACGGCTGCTGCGGATACGGCTGCTGTGCCTGCTGCGGGTACGGCTGCTGCGCCTGCTGCGGATACGGCTGCTGCGGGTACGGCTGCTGTGCCTGCTGCGGGTACGGCTGCTGTGCCTGCTGCGGGTACGGCTGCTGCGGGTACGGCTGCTGCGGGTACGGCTGCTGCGGATACGGCTGGTTGGGCTGGTTCATGGGTGGTCGTCCGGCGGTCTCGCTCGCTGCAAGCTCCGCGCGCGGCGAAAGCCTGGAATCCAGCGTGCGGTTCGGGGTCACGCTTGCCCATGTCGGGCGATGTTGGGTTTCCTTCTCGTACGGAGCTGCCCAGCTTGGGCATGGGATCGATGGGCCGCGTCCTTGGCCGCCCGGTGATGTTCGAGGGCAGCGCTAGGGGCTGAGCTGTGCGACCCACAGGTCCCGCGCGTCGGTGCCGACGTCGAGTGCACCGGTCACGTAGATGACCCCCGCATCGTCGATGAAGGCGTCGCGGCCGTAGTCGGGCCCGGCCGCACCGCCGGGGTACTTGCGCGACCACTTGACGTCGCCGTCCGCGGATACGCGGCGCACCAACGCCGCCCGTACGGTCGCTTCGATCTCGCCGCCGACCATCACGAGGTCACCGTCGGGCGCCCGACCGAGCCCGCTGCAGTGCGCGCCCTCCATGGTCTCGCCGAGGTACTGATCGGTCCACACGATCACGCCGTCGCTGTCGTAGCGGCGCAGGAAAGTCTGCCACGGCTGGTTGACGGTGCCCTGGTAGCCGCACACGTACGCGTCGTCGTCGTCGTCCACCTCGACGGCGATGAGATAGTCGTCGAGGCTCGCGGCACCGTTGGTCCCGCGCGACCACAGCAGGTTGCCGTCGACGTCGTACTTGCCCAGCCACATGTTGAAGGCCTCGGCCGCGACGAACTCGGTGCCCGCGACATAGATGTCGCCACCGACGGTTGCGGCCACGCCGTAGCCGCGATCGTCACCGAGCGCCGCGCCGCCGTAGCTGCGGGTCCAGGCCACCGTGCCGTCGGGTCCGAACTTGCGCAGCATGATCTCTTGACCCGCCGCGGTGCTGTCGTGGTAGCCGACCACGATGACGTTGCCTGCATCGTCGATCGCGACGTTCTGCACCACCGTGCTCGCGGCCGCCGACGGTGCATCGAAGGCGCTGACCCACAGATCCGCGCCGAAGGTGTCGACCTTGCGGACGAGGCCGTCGTTGCTGGCATCGGCGCCGCTCTGGTAGCCGACCGCGTACACACTGCCGTCGGCATCGAGCCCGACGCCGGTGAAGTTGTCGTTGCCGGCGCCCGGGCCGGCGTGCATGACCGTCCAGTACGCGCCACCCATGGGGCTGTAGCGACGCACCCAACCGTCGTTGCCGCCAGCCGCAGTCGCGACGTAGCCGACCACGACGAAGTTGCCAGCCGCATCCACGCTCACGCCGAAGCCCTCGTCGACCCCTGCGAGTCCCGAGCCGACCGTCTGCTCCCACAGGATCTCGCCCGACGGCGTGCAGTCGGCGTTGCAGCCGTCGGCGTCGTCGGTGTTGCCGTCGTCGCAGATCTCGTTGACGTCGAGGTTGCCGTCGCCACACACCGCCGGACCACCGCCGTCGTCGTCGTCGGCGTTGGTTAGACTCGTCGGCAGCGTGCCCGAGCTGCCCTCGTCGAGCGTCGCGACCATGGTGGTGACCGCACCGCCGTCGGAGCCACCGCTGCTCCCGACCGACGATCCGGTGTCGTCCTCACCCATCGAACGCCCACCCTGCCCCGCCGCACACGCCCTGAGTGCGAGGCAGGCGAGCTAACTTTATGGTCGACGCGACGAAGGACACGAAGCCATGGCACCACGATAGCAACCCATCGGGGTGCGATACCAGGTGCTGCACCGGGGCAGACGCGGGGGCGACGGGCCGCACGCACCTCGCAAAGTGTTCAGGGCCGGCGACGCGCGGGCGCAATCGCGACTACACTCTCGCCCGAAGCGAACGTGGCGTCCTCCAGTGATCTCTCGCAGCTCGAGGTGTTCGTCCGCGTCGTCACGGACGGGGGCTTCACTGCCGCGGCCGATGGGCTCGGCGTTTCGAAGTCATTCGTGAGCCGACAGATCGGGCACCTCGAAGACCGGCTCGGCGCGCGCCTGCTCAACCGCACCACCCGCAAGCTGACCCTCACCGACATCGGCGCGGTGTTCTACGAGCGGTGCCGCCGCATCCTCGACGAGCTCGCCGAGGCCGAGGGCGCGGTCACGAACCTGCAGTCGGCGCCGCGCGGGATGCTGCGCATCGCCGCGCCCATGAGCTTCGGCGTCGGTCACGTCGCGCCGGCGGTCGCGGAGTTCCTCCATCGCCACCCGGAGCTGTCGGTGAACATCGACTTCTCCGATCGACGGGTCGATCTGCTCGACGAGGGCTTCGACCTCGCGATCCGCATCGGCGCGCTCGCGGACTCCAGCATGATCGCGCGCAAGCTGGCGACGACGCACCTCGTCGTGGTCGCCAGCCCGGCCTACCTCGCCGCGCACCCGGAGATCGAGACGCCGGCCGACCTCCGCGATCACGAGTGCCTGCAGTACGCGTACAGCCCCACCGGGCAGCAGTGGCGACTCACCGACGGGAAAACCACCGTGACGGTCGAGGCCACCGGCCGCGTGACCGGCAACAACGGCGAGGGCCTCGCGCAGTTCGCCGCGGCCGGCCTCGGCTGCGCACTCATGCCCGACTTCATCATCGCAGGGCCGCTCACGCGCGGCGAGGTCGTGCGCGTGCTGCCGGGTTGGTGCCAGGCCAGCGCGGTCTCGGCGGTCTACCCCCACAATCGCCACCTCTCCGCCAAGGTCCGCGTGTTCGTCGACTTCCTCGCCGAGCGGTGGAGCGACCCGCCGTGGCAGACCGAAGACTGCCAGCGCGGGTGAGCGCGCACGACGGGCTCGTCGCGGTTTGCCCCCGCGTGCGACGTGAGCGAAGATCGTGACCCTGGACCCGCACGACACGCCGGTGGGAGCGACCGTACGCGACGACCTCATCGACGCGCGCGACGAGTTCTTCATGCGCGAGGCGCTGCGCGTCGCAGCGCAGGCCGAGCGCGCCGGCGATGTGCCGGTGGGTGCGATCGTCGTCGACGGCGATCGCATCGTCGGCATCGGCCGCAACCGCCGCGAGTGCGACGCCGACCCGGCCGCCCACGCCGAGGTCGTCGCGCTGCGCGACGCGTGTCGCGGCCGCAACCGTTGGCGGGTCGACGGCGCGACGCTCTACGTCACGCTCGAGCCGTGCCCGATGTGCGCCGGCGCGATCGTCAACGCCCGCGTCGGGCGGCTGGTGTACGGCGCGGCCGATCCCAAGGCCGGCGCAGTGCGATCGCTCTACAACATCTGCGACGATCCGCGCCTCAACCACCGCCTCGCGATCACCCCCGGGGTGCTCGCGGGCGAGTGCGGCGCGGTGCTGTCGGCGTTCTTCCAGCGCGCGCGAGAGCGCCGACGCAGCGGCGCCGGAGGCCCACGCCCATGACCGGCAAGCGCACGAAGCTGCCGACCGGCGCCAACACGGTGGCCGACGAGCTCGCGGCGGTGCAGCGCATCCTCGCGCGCGAGCGACTCAGCATCGACGACCCGCAACCCGGCCGCACGTGCTTCCTGTCGCACCTCGGCGCGCAGCCGCGGCTGGTGCCGGGGCCGTGGGTCGGACATCGCGATCTGCTGTACGCGCTGGCGCTCGCCAACCTCTCGCAGTCCCAGCGCGTGAGCCTGGCGCGTGCGGTGATGATCGAGCACGAGCGCGAGTTCGGCGTGGGCCACCTGCAGCTGACGCCGACCTCCTCGGGCCTGCCGTTCGGCGGCAGCTCGTTGTGGCTGCGCCATCGCACCGGCGGGCCCTCGTGCCTGTACACCTGGGCGCTCGCGCCGACCGCCAAGCCGAGCGCCTGCGATTGGTTGTTGCTGCGCGCGCAACCCGAGTGGGCCATCGAGACCCCGCCACCGGTGCTCAAGGCCGAGAGCCTCGAGGTGCTCGCGGCGCTCGGCGGCGAGGTCGTGGTGTTGGTGCCGAGCGCCGTGGGTGCGGTGCAGATCGCGAAGGTCTGCGCGGGCAAGGTCGCGGTCGCGGCGCATCCACGGTTCGCACCCCACGTCGAGGGCCACGATCCCGAGGCCCCGGTGCTGCTGTGGCCGCACGACGCGCTCGATGGCGCCGGCCTTCGTCGGCACGAGATCGCGGCGCTGGTCCTGGTCGGCGCACCCGAGGTCATTCGTCGCGACGCCGAGGCCTGGCGCGCGCGCCTGGGCCCGCGGGGCGAGGCGGTCGAGCTGGTCGAGGTCACATGCCCGGGCCGCACCGACCGCGACGGCGTGATCGATTTCTGGGAGGCGTGCGGGCGGCCGAAGGTGCTGCTGCGTGGCGATCCTCGCTGGGTTGCCACCGGCGCCCACGCCCTCGCGCAGTGCGGCGCAGGGGTCGAGGTGCAGCCCGACGCGACCCAGCTGGAGTTCTTCTAGCGTCCCGATCTGCACCCGAGCGGTGCGCCCACGACGACGCCGGCCTCACCCTGACGAGGGACACGAACACGACCGCGGCCGCACGTTTGTGATCCGCGCCGTGCGCCCGTATATCATGGGGCCCGCCCCGTGGCCGACGTCAACGAGCCCCTTCGCATTCCGCCGTGGATTCCGGTGGTCCTCGGCATCGGTGGACTGGCCGCTTCGCTCGGTGGCGTGCAGCCGGTGATCGCCGGCGCGCTCGCGCTGGTGGCCGGCGTGGCAGGGTGGATGATCGGTGGCGAGGCCAACGCGGAGCTGCGGACCAGCCACCAGCTGCGCGAGCAGCTGGGCAAGCTCGAGGCCGAGTTGCAGGCGGCCCGCTCGCAGCCGGCACTGCCATCGGCGGAGCTCGATCGACTGCGCGCCGAGCTGAGTGCGGCGCGCGAACGGGCCGCCAGCGCCACGCGCGAGGTCGATGGTCAGGTCAACGAGCAGGTCACCGCGCAGGTCACCGCGCGCATCGAGACCGCGACCGCACGCATCCGCGAGCTCGAGGTCGAGCTCGAGCGTGCGCGCACCCGCAGCGGACAGCTCGAGCGCGATCTCGAGGCCAAGGGCGCGACGCCGACGGCCCTGCGTCCGCTGCTCGACGAGTTCGGTCGCGACTTCGACCACGAGCTCAGCAAGGTCGAAGAGACCCGCGCGGCGCTCACGACCATGAGTGACAACCTCCAGGGCATCAGCAGCTCGGTCGAGTCGCTGGCCAGCAACGCCGAGGAGAGCTCGAGCTCGATCCTCGAGATGGCGGCCGCGAACGACGAGGTCGCCGAGAGCATGCTGAACCTCGCGGCCTCGGTGCAGCAGACCGCGACCTCGATCGAAGAGATGACCTTCTCGGTGAAGGAGGTCGCCAAGAACATCGAGGCCCTCTCGTCGACCGCCGAAGAGACCTCGAGCGCGATGAACGAGATGGACATCTCGATCCAGCAGGTCGAGAACAACGCCAACGAGACCGCGCAGCTGTCCGAAGAGGTGGTCTGGGCCGCCGAGGGTGGCGTCGACGCCATCAACCAGACCATCGAAGTCATCAACATGATCAAGAAGTCGGCCGCCGACGCGGTCGCCGTCATCGCGCGCCTGGGCGACCGCATCGACGAGATCGGCAAGATCCTCAGCGTCATCGACGACGTCTCCGAGCAGACCAACCTGCTCGCGCTCAACGCCGCCATCATCGCCGCCCAGGCCGGCGAGCACGGCAAGGGCTTCGCGGTGGTCGCCGACGAGATCAAGGACCTCGCCGAGCGCTCCGCCACCAGCACCAAGGAAATCGCCGAGATCATCAAGGCGGTGCAGCGCGAGAGCAAGAACGCCGTCGCGGCGGTGCAGCGCTCGAGCAAGAGCGTCGACGACGGCGTGCGCGTCAGCCATCAGGCCGAGGACGCGCTCAAGCGCATCAGCGACGCCGCCCGGCGCTCGACGCAGATGGTCCGCGAGATCGCGCGTGCCACCGTCGAGCAGACCAAGGGCAGCAAGCAGGTCACCGACGCCATCAACGTCGTCGCCACCACCGTGCAGCAGGTCGCGACCGCCACCGCCGAGCAAGCCCGCGGCGCCGAGCAGATCATGCGCTCGGCCGAGAAGATGAAGGCCATCACCCGGCACGTCGAGCGCTCCACCCAGGAGCAGACCCGTGGCAGCCGGCAGATCACCCGCGCGGTCGAGACCATCAGCGACATGGTGAACCAGCTCGGCGACGCCCACCGCACCCAGGTCGAGAACGTGATGCGGATCATCGCCCGGCTCGACTCGCTGGAGACGGCGACCCGCCGCCAGATCGACCGCATCGCGTCGCTGCGCGCGTAGACCTCGGGCGGCAACGCGGTTGCGCGCGTGCTAGCCTCGACCCGTCGTGCTCGACCTCAAGGCGAAGCTCGCAGCCGCAGGGCTGGTCACCAAGGACGACGTCGCGCGGGCCGAGGCCGCCAAGGCCAACCGTCGCGGCGGCAAGCCACAGACACCGCCACCGCCGGCCTCGGGGCTCAAGGTGTCGGCGCTGCGCGGCAAGAACAAAGGCGAGATCTACGACGCGGTGCGACGCTTCGTCGACAAGGTCCGGCTCGATCCCGTCGGTGCGCCGCCGAGCGAGTCGGCGCGGGCGTTCCACTTCCCGCTGCCGACCGGCAAGATCGGCCGGCTCGTGCTCGAGCCCGAGCTCGCCGGCCAGCTCGAGGACGGTCGTGCTGCGCTGATCTCGTACATGTCGAACCATGGCCTCGCGCACGCAGTGGTGCTCGCCGCCCACGGCCGCGAGATCGCCGAGCTCATGCCGCTGTGGTTGCGCGTGCTCGTGGGTGACGAGCGTGCGGGTGCGATGGCCGAGGAGCCCGCCAAGCGCGATGAGCCGCGCAAGTGATCGTCTGCCCGACGCGCGCGACGGTCTGACGCGGATCGAGCGCGTGGTGCTCTACGAACTGTCGCGCCTGCAGCGCGAGCGCGGCGATCGCAACGTGCCCACCGCCATGCTCTACGGCCGCGTCGTCGAGCACGTCGACATCTCGGTCGGCGAGCTGCAGCGCGTGCTGCAGCGGATGATCGGCACGCGCTGACAGCAGCGCCGCGGCTCACATCAGGATGCCCTTCGTCGGGCTTGCGCAGCGCCGGCAGCTCGGTCTCACCCAGTCGCTGGCGGAGGTTGACCTCGATCATCGTCGACAGCGCCGACAGCGGCAGCGCCGGCCAGAACATCGTGAAGGGATCCTCGAGCACGCGTCCGACCTCGTTGATCAGCGTGAAGCTCAGGCACACCAGCACGGTCAGCGGGATCGTCGCCCAACCCACCTCACCGACGATGCCCAGCGGCAGCAACACCGCGTAGATGCCGGTGATGCGCGAGGCCAAGAAGCCGTAGCTGGGTGGGAACGGAGTGCGCTTGATGCGTTCGCAGCCGCCCTGCACGTCGAGCAGCGTCGCGATCGAACGATCGAGCGACTGCAGCCGCAGCGGATCGAGGTGACCGGCGTTCGCGAGCGCCACCAGGTCCTCGGTCTGGCGGTGCAGCAGCGCGTGGGTGAGGTTCGACTCGCCGCGCAGGTGCGCGCGGGACTCGGGGTCGAGGAAGCGCTGCACCTCGGGGTCGACGAAGGGGTCCTGCTCGCGCAGCAGGCACCGCAGCACGTGAACGTAGGCGATGTGGCGGCGCACCAGACCCTGCTGGGTCTCGCGCGTCGCATCGTCGAGCTGCACCGCGTAGCTCAACACCTGCGTCGTGAAGTGCCGCGAGGTGTTGACCAGCTGGCCCCACAGTCGCCGCCCTTCCCACCAGCGGTCGTAGCAGGAGTTGGTGCGGAACGAGACGAAGATGCCGATCGCGCCACCGAGCACCGCGAGCGGCACGGTGTCGACCTCGAACCAGTGGATGTTGCCGAGGCGATCGAGCGCGGTGATCACCGTCGCGATGCCGAGATACATCAACACCGCGCGGGCCTGCCAGCCCAGCAGCCCGACGAGGGTTCCCTGATAGTTCACGAACATGGCCGCGCGAGCGTGCCCGCGCGAGCGCGGTTCGTGCAAGCGCGCCGACACCTGCCCGATCGCGCGGGGCTCACCCCGTTCGGATGGCGGGTCGCCTCGCCGTCAGTTCGCGCCCGACCACAGATGGACCGCAGCGCCACCGCCCTGCGCGATGTCGATGCGACCGTCCCCGTCGAAGTCGCCGGCCGCGAGCACGGGGCCTGGGCCCTCGAATTCGGCCATGCAGGTCACGGGCGTCGCGAAGCCGTCGCCGGCCCGCAGCACCACGAGCGCGCCGCCGTCGCTCGCGAGCACGACGTCGTCGCGGGCATCGCCGTCGAGATCACCGGCGACCATGCGGTGGTAGTCGCCATCGACACGGACCTTGGGTTGCTCGGTGAACCCACCGTCGCTGCGGAACGCCTCCCACAGCGCAATGCCGTAATTCGTGCTCACGCGCAGCACGTCGGCCGCACCATCGCCATCGACGTCACCGACGGCGACGCCGGTCGGCAGGGCCCCGACGCCCGAGATGTACGCGTCGGTGGTGCCGTCGAGCGGGCCGCCGCGATAGATGCGGAGATCTTCGTCGCCCGCGACCACGAGATCGGGGGTGAGGTCCTGGTACACCCGACCGATCGCGAAGTCCTCGAGCGCACCGCCGCTCGAGTGGATGTACGGCGCATCGAAGCCGGTGCCGAGGTTGGCCATCACCGCCAGCTCGGTCGAGGGTCCGCCGAAGTCGGCCTCGACCACGAGGTCGCCGAGACCATCGCCGTCGAGGTCCGCGAGCTCGAGGCGCCGCACGATCGAGGTCGGCGCCGCGCCGAGCCCGAAGTTGCCGGCACCATCGTTGAAGAAGAACACCAGCCCGGCGATCGAGCCGGAGGTTGCGAGCGCGATGTCCTGGTCGCCATCACCGTCGAGGTCGCCGACCCCGACGTCGTCGACGTGGATCCCTGCCATCAGCGGCAGCTCGACGACGGCCGTGCCGCCGCCGCTCATCACCTGTGCACCATCGGCGTGACCGATCACGAGCTCGCGCGCCGCATCGCCATCGCCGTCCATGAACGACAGCGAGGTGACCGAGATGCCCGCCGCCAGCGGAATCGGCGGGCCCAGCACGGCGTCGCTGCAGCCGGGCAGCACCGGCGCCTGGTAGCAGTAGTCGTTGCGACAGTACTGGCCGGCGTCGCAGTCCGCGTTGGTGTTGCACACGCCGGTGTAGCAGCCACCGTCGTCGTAGTAGCAGCAGCCGCCACCCTCACCGCAGCAGAAGTCGAGGCAGTAGTAGTACGGCTCGCAGACGCCCGCGATGCACTTGTAGCCGTAGCCGCAGGGCACCTGATAGCAATTGGTCGGACCGCTGTCGGGTCCGCTCGGATCGCTGGGGTTGCTCGGATCGCTGGGGTCGCTCGGATCCGTCGGGCTGCTCGACTGCGTCGGATCGGTGCTGACGTCGGTGTCGGTGCCGGTGCCATCGATGGGAATCAGCGGACCGCAGCCGAGCGCCGCCATCGGCAGCGCGAGCGAAGCCAGGTGCCACGAAGAAATTCGGAGTTCATGCATCGTTCGACCCATCCCCAAGCGAGCATCCGAGCGCCGACGCGAGTGTCGGCTCCGACGTGGTCGGCGACCCACCGGCCGCCCCGCGACGCCGTGGAATCACCACGGCCAAGGTGCGACATTGTGTCGCACGGCGGACGCGTGCGCAAGGCGGGCCCGTAGTCGCCCCGCGAAGGCCGTCTGCGCGCCTACGGCAGCACGATGTTCGGCCGCTCGGGGTCGGGCTTCTTGCGCGGCCGGTACAGCACGATCACACGGCCGATGACCTGCGTCAGGTCGGCGCCGACGCGGGCCGCGAGCTCGCGCGCGCTGCTGCGGCGCTCGCCGGGGAAGTTCTGACCGACGCGGACCTTGATGAGCTCGTGTCGCTCGAGTGCGATGCCGATCGCTTCGCACACACCGTCGTCGATGCCGTCGGCACCGAGCTGCACCACCGGCTCGAGGTGATGCGCGAGCGAGCGCAGGTGGGCGCGGGCACGCGTCGAGATCTTGGGGGCGGCGGGCTTGGTCACGGCGTCGGGGATGGTACTCGCCCGGCGGGCGCGATGGGGCCCGGCCAGCGCAGCCACGTGAACCACTCGCGATTGCCGGTCTTGCCCGCGATCGGCGACTCGCAGTGGTCGAGCACCACGAGGCCGCTGGCCGCCGCCGCCGCCTCGGCCGCAGCCAGCGCGTCGCGGCGATCGTCGTCGTCGCGCACGATGCCGCCCTTGCCCACGCGCGCGGGGTCGAGCTCGAACTGGGGCTTCACGAGTGCGATCACGTCGGCGCCCGGGGCCAAGAACGCTGGCACCGAGGGCAGCACCTTGGCCAGCGCGATGAACGAGCAGTCGATCACGCATAGCTCCACCGGCTCACCGATGCGCGTGGGCTCGAGCGTGCGGATGTTGCTGCGATCGTGCACGACCACCCGCGCATCCGAGGCCAGCTTCCACGCCAGCTGGCCGTAGCCGACGTCGACGGCGTGCACGCGCAGCGCCCCGCGCTGCAACAGGCAGTCGGTGAAGCCCCCCGTCGAGGCGCCGATGTCCATCGCGACGCGCCCCTCGATGACCAACGGCGGAGATGATGCCGCGGCGCCGAAGTGCTCGAGCGCGCCCTGCAGCTTCACGCCACCGCGCGACACGTACGGGTGGTCGTGGCCACGCACGCGGACGTCGGCATCGAGCGCGACCAGGGCACCGGCCTTGTCGACGCGTTGGCCGTCGACCACCACCGCACCGGCGATGAGCAGCGCCTGTGCCCGCGTGCGCGACTCGACCAGGCCGCGATCGACGAGCAATCGATCGATGCGCTGGCGTCGCTCGGCCACCGCCGGCATGCTACCCCCCGAGGTCCCAGCCGGGGCTCGGCCTGCGCCCCGCTTCCACCGACGATGACCCACGTGCTGCAACTCCTGACCACCCCCGACGACCGCGTCGGCTTTGCGCTGCTCGCAATGCTGCTCGGGTACCTCGGGCTCGCGGTCGCGACGCGCGGCGCAGGACGGCCGACGCCCACGCCGGCCCAGGCCCCACCAGCCGGCGCCACACCCCCGCCAGGGGCCTTGCACGGCTGACCGGGTTCGGCTACTGTCCGCGTCCCTTCCATGGGGCTGTAGCTCAGCTGGGAGAGCGGTGCGTTCGCAATGCACAGGTCAGGGGTTCGATCCCCCTCAGCTCCACTTCCAAGGCCTGCGTCGGAGTTCTTCGGCGTGGCCTGGCGCCTCGGCGCCTGACCGCGGCTGATCTCGCGCCATGTACAAGCTGTTCAAGCGCAGCCATGTACCCGGGATCTTCGAGGTCCAGATGTCGGGCGCATGCGATACCGGCATCGCGCGCGATCACAACGAAGACGCCATCGCGATCCAGGAGGACGACGGTCGCGGCTACCACCTCGCGATCGTGTGCGATGGCATGGGTGGCCACAGTGCCGGTGAGATCGCCAGCGCGATCGCGGTGCAGGTGATCGGCGAGTACCTCGGCGAGCACTTCGGTCAGGCCACACCCGACGAGCTGCTGCGCCACGCGTTCACGCTCGCCAACGAGCGCATCGACGACCACGCGCTGGCCAACCCCAACGCCCAGGGCATGGGCTGCACCTGCGTGGCGGTGCTCGGAATCCGCGATCACTTCTGGGTCGCCCACGCCGGCGACTCGCGGGCCTATCGCGTGCGCGAAGGCAACGTCGAGCAGCTCACCGTCGATCACACGATGGTCCAGGAGCTCGTCAGCCAGGGTCTGCTCAAGCCCGAGCAGGCCGCGGTGCACCCCTACCGCGGTCGCATCAGCCGCTGCCTCGGACACGGCCAGCAGAAGTGCGACGCCGACATCACCGAGCACACGCTCGAGCACGGCGACAACCTGCTGCTGTGCAGTGACGGCCTGAGCGACGTGGTCGGCAACCCCGAGATCGCGGCGCTGGTCGGTCAACGAGACGTCCGCGACGCCTCGCGGCGCCTGATCGAGGCCGCGAACAAGGCTGGCGGTCCCGACAACATCTCGGCGATCGTCATGCGACGGGTGGTCTGACGCGATGGACACCGCCCGACACGCCCGCCCGCTCACGGATCCCACGGCCGAGCGTGCCGGTGATCGGGTCAGCGTCGAGGCGACGTCGGAGCCCTGCACCGAGCCCAACGAGCGCTACGTCGGCGAGCTGCGCTTCGATCACGTCCGACGCCTGCGCGCCGACGAGCACGCGCGCGTGCTGGCGCGCCTCACCGCCGGGCCTCGGGTGCTCGCGCGGCACGTCGCCAGCGGCGTGGCCATCACCGCCGGCGCCGCGATTGCGCTGCCGAGCTTTGCCCCCGCGCACGCACTCGCGTTCGGCGGCGGGGCCGGGGTCGCGCTCGCGACGATCGCCGGACTCGGCCTCGCCCACGCCGCAGTCACCGGCGGCACCGGTCTGCGATCGGCGTGGACGCGGGTGGCGGCCGCAACGTTGCTCGGGCTCGCCGTGACCGGCACCCTGCTCGCCCCAACGGAGTTGCTGCCAGACACCGGCGTGGTCACGGGCGCGTGGTCGCAGGCGATCGCGGTCCTGCGGGCGATGTGGGTCGCGATCGTGTTGGTCGGCACCGGCGTGCTGGCGATCGCGATCGGCCAGGCCGTACGCCTGTGGCAGCGGCGCGCGCGGCTGCACGCCGATCTCGCCCACGGTGAGGTCGACGTGTTCCTCCGCGCCGACGCAGCCGGCGCGACGCGATCCGCCGCTTCGCGCCTCGATGTGCTCCGCCATGCGGGCATCGTGCTCGCGCGCGACGGCGAGGCCGCATCGTCGTGGTCGTTCGTCGAGGTCGCCGAGGTCGCACCCGCGCGCCCCCATGCCTTCCGCACGCCGCTGCCCGGCGGTCTGGTCCGCGTGGGCGGGCGGGCGCCCGCGTGGATGCAGCGGCGCAGCCTCTCCCCGGGCGAGCACCTCGAGATCGGCGCGCACATCCGTCGCCTACGTCGCGCGGCCATGCCGGCGCTCGCGGCAGTCATCGCTGCGACCGCGGTGCTCGGCATCCGTGTCGCGCTCGAGCCCGACTGGCACAACCTCGTCGACGGCGTCGCGCTCGGTTGGTATCTGCTCGCCGGCCTCGCGGTGGTCGGTCTGCGACGCCGCCTCGGCGCGGCGCGGCGACTCGCATCGGACCTCTCGCTGCGGTGGGTCGTGACGATCGCCGACCCCAAGGCGGGTCCCGCCGGTGCGCCGCGCCTCGAGGTGCTGCCGGTCTCGATGCTGATGTGGACCGAGCACCAGCTCCCCGCCGGCTGGCGCCTGCACCGAACGTAGCGCCGCTGGTCGCTGCCGCGCGTGCATCGGCCTGGCGCGTGCGTCGACTCGCACCGACCCCGTGGGAACCCGCCCATGCGCCCGCACGCGCGGCGGAGCGCTCGACAGCGCCGCCAACGACGTGCTCTGCTGATTCCATGGCGTGGCTGCAACGTTCCAACGTCGGGTCGTACGTGTTGCTGTCGTCCCTCGCGATCGCGGTCGCGTGCGGCGACTCGGGCCGCGATGGTGGCGCGAGCGGCTCGGCGAGCATCGGCAGCAGCGTGTCGCTGAGCGGTGGCACCGGTATCACGGGCATCACCGTCGGCGACGGTAGCGGCGGCGCCGAGGCCGACAGCGGCGACAAGATCGATGTCGGCACCGCGTTCGATCTCGGCAGCGGCAACGGCGGTGATTGCCCCGGCGGCGGCGGCATGATGGGTGGCGACGTCGAGTTCAGCTACATCTGGATCGCCAACTCGCCGGCCGGAACGGTCTCGAAGATCGATACGATGACCGGCGTCGAGGTGGCCCGCTACGCCACCGGGCCGACCACCCAGGCCGAGCCGTCGCGCACGTCGGTGAACCTCTACGGCGACGTCGCGGTCAGCAACCGCGGCTCGCAGGCCGGAGGTCACGGCGGCGTGACGAAGATCGCCGCGCGCGTCGACGACTGCATCGACCTCGACGGCAACGGCACCATCGAGACCAGCAACGGCCCTGCCAACGTGCTGCCGTGGGGCCAGGACGAGTGCGTGCTGTGGAACGTCGAGATCCCCTCCGATGTCTACCAGCACGGCCCGCGCCCGACCGCGTGGGAGGGCGTCGTCGACGGCGTCGGCTGTGCCGCGCCCAATCCGCGCCTGTGGATGGGCTGGTTCGACTACGCCACCAACACCGGCAAGTTCCGTCGGCTCGATGGCGCCACCGGTGCGACGCTCGACGAGGTCGATGTGCCGCAGTGGAACGCCGGGCTCGACTACGGCCCCTATGGCGGCGCGGTGAACAAGGACGGCGATCTGTTCGCGGTCGGCTGGCAGCTCGGGCCGCTGGTGCGCATCGATGGTGACACCCTGCAGGTCGATCGCTGGGCCTTCCCCGCGCCGCCGCAGGATCAGTCGTGGAGCTACGGCATGTCGCTCGATCAGTACGGCAACCCGTGGATCGCCAGCGCCGGTGCGGCCGCGGGCTTCGACGTCGCCTCGCAGCAGTGGACCTTCGTGCACACCGGCAACCAATCGATGCGCGGCGTCATGGTCGATCAAGAAGATCGCGCCTGGTATGCCGTCGACGCCAGCGGTGCCTTCGGCTGCGGCCTCGGAGTCGTCGACGTCGTCACCAAGCAGCTGCTCGCGCCCGCGATCACGCTGCCCGGCTGCGTGGTCCCGGTCGGCGTCAGCATCGACGTCGAGGGCTACGTCTGGGTGGTCGACCAGGGCGCCAACGCAGCCTTCAAGGTCGACCCCGACACGTGTCAGATCCAGCTCACCGTCAGCGGCCTCACCGCGCCGTACACCTACTCGGACATGACCGGCGCGGGGCTGAACCTGGTGATCAACCCACCGGCGGGGTGACGACTCGCGACCGGCGCGTCGCCTGCTACGTCCAGTTCTCGACGACGAGCCCGGGCACGCGTGAGAAGTGGCGGACGTTGTTGGACACGAGTACGCAGCGCAGGCTGACCGCATGCGCCGCGATGAGAACGTCGAACTCGCCGATCGGCGTACCGCGCTCTGCGAGGATGTTGCCGAGACGCCCGTACTCGATCGCCGCCGCGTGGTCGAACAGCACGACCTCGACCGCGTCGACGAACGTATCGATCAGCGCGTGAAGGCGCTTCGAAGCTTTCCGCTTCGCACCGAATCGAAGCTCTGCCACCGTGATCGCGCTGACGCACACTTCCGAGGGGCGGTGACTGCGAAGCTGCGCACCGACGTCACCGTGCCCGCGAAGCGCGTAGCTCACGCTGTCGGTGTCGAGCAGGAACTTCCTCATGGTCGCTCGAGCGCGGTCGGCTTCGAGCCCACCACAGCTGTGGCGGGGCGCGGGATGTCTTCGCTCCACGCGCCCAAGCACTCGAGGAACGCCGCCGGCCACTCGTCGGCGGGTTCGAGAATCACCTGATTCCCCACGCGCCGGACGATCACCTCTTCCTGGTCGTCATCGAAGCGGCAGGACTTCGGGAGCCTCACCGCCTGACTACCCCCGTTCTGGAAGATCTTCGCCCGCTCGCTCATCGGAACAAGTATATACGCGCGTCTATACTTGTCCAACTCGCGGCTCGAGGAGCGTCGAGGGACCTGCTGCGCCGTGTCCGTGTCAGCGGTGGTTTGCGACCGTCGGTGGCACCACGTCGCCGCTGGCCTGCAGCTCGATCGCCTCGGGGTGCGTGCGATAGAAGGACCGCATCGCCGCGGCGAGCCGCGCCTTGCAAGCATCGTCGACCGGCACGCGCTTGCCGGGCGGCAGCTCGGCGACGATCGCCTCGACGAGCGGGCGCTGGGCCGCGGGCACCTTGGCGGCCCAGCTCGCGAGCAGCTCGCGATCGACGTGCGAGGGCAGCGAGCCGAGGATGCCGACGTCGTTCTGGTCGTGGATCAGCAGGCCCGAGGTGGTGCCGCGATCGAGCGTGAGGACCTGGAAGAGGTAGAGCGTGTGGTAGGCGAGCTGCTGCGCGCGCTCGTCGTCGCTGGCGGGGCCGCGGCCCCGCAGCGCATCGGCGACGAGGCTCGCGTAGGTGTCGATCGCGGTGTCGATCACGCGCTCGGCGAGCGCGGCGTCGGCATCGTGGTCCTGCGTGGCGTAGGCCTCGAGGTAGAAGTGCGCGACGCCGCGGTGACGGCCGAGCGCGGGGATGAAGAAGTAGCGCGCGCCCTGTCCCGCGGCGGCCTCGTAGTGGGCGGGCGCGGCCTCCCGCAGCGCCGCGACGAAGCGGGCGGTGTCCTGCTCGCGTGGGATCGAGGGGTTGAGATCGGCCATCACGCGCCAGTAGCCGTGGCCATCTCGCATCTGCGTCCAGCTGACGTGCACGTGCATCGACGGCGCCTGCGGATGCGCGGGGTGGATGATGGCGGAGAGTGCGGTCGCCGAGGCGAGGCGCTTGTCGGGCTCGTCGTCGTAGTGGACCTGCGAGATGTTGACCGACGCACGGTCGAACACCGCGGTGTCACCGGTGCCCCAGCGCTCGCCGCCACCGTGGTGACCGCCGTCGCGCAGCCACTGCACCGGCGCGAACGACTGCGGGTCGCCGGCCTCACGCGCGACCTGCTCCATCGCGCCGACCAGCCGGCGCTGCAGCGTCTGCACCAACGTGAGGGCCGACGCCGCGGTGGGGGACTGGGCGGGGATCATCGACACGGGCCGCATCGTAGCGTGGCCGGTGTCACCGCGGCGGCACCGTCGTCGGTGTCAGGCCCTGCGCCGTCGCAGCGCCGCCGCGACGACCAGCACCAGCCACGACCACCGCGTCGATCGCCGCGGGCCCACCACGCAGCCGCCGCTCGCATCGCCGTCCTGCCCTGCGGTGTCGGCGACGTCGGTGTCGCCGACCGCACCATCGTCGGTGCCCACGGGATCGGGGTCGACGGGATCGACCTCGTCGACCATGTCGTCGCAGTCGTCGTCGATGCCGTTGTCGATCTCCATGGCGCCGGGGTGCACGGCGGGATCGTCGGGCTTGCAATCGCCACGCTCCGGCGTGTAGCCCTCGGCGTCGTTGCACGCATACTCGGGCGTCGCGAAGTCGCTGGCGTAGCCGTCACCGTCGGTGTCGAGGTAGTAGATGCCGGGCTCGAGGCCCTCGTCGCCCTCGCCGTCGCAATCGTCGTCGATCGCGTTGCAGCGCTCCGCGGCGTCGGGGTGGATCAGCGCGTCGGCGTCGTCGCAGTCGCCGCCCTGTAGGATCATGCCGGTGATCGGCTCGCAGGACAGCTCGCCGCCGCCGGCGTCGCCGAACCCGTCGCCGTCTTGGTCGGGGTAGTAGTAGCTGCCGGTGCAGCCGTGCGCGATGCTGGCGCCCTTGGTCGCGTGGTGATCGTCGGCGGAGTCGCCGTTGGTGTTGCCCGTGATCGACCAGACCGTGAAGTCGGTGACGCCGATCTCGGCCGGCGCCGTCCACTCGAACTGGAACTGCGCGCGCCCCTGCGGGTCGAGATCGCGGGGCTCGGCGTGCAGCACCGCGGTGAAGACCCCATCCATCGCGTAGCGCGTCACGCCGGGCTCGAGCAGGCCGAACGCACCGCGCTCGCTCGTGAGGAACACGCCCGTGCGCAGGGCCTGGGCCCACACCGCCTCGAGTGCGATCGTGACGACGACGGTCTCGCCGACCGCAGGTGCAGAGTTGTCGAACGCGACCTCGATCTGCGGGCCGTTGCTGCTCTCGTAGTGGCAGTTCGCGCAGGCCTGAGGCTCACCGGTCGGTCGCGCCGCCGCCGTCGAGCCCACCATCGCGAACAGCGGCGCCAGGGACAGGACGGTGAGGCGGCGCAGGGCGAGCGATGGCATCGCACGGCATTCTTGGTGACCGCACCGCGAATGTCCATCGGTTCATCGTGTTCGATGCGACACATTCGCGACCACGCGAGTGTGGCGGTCGGTTCTTCGCCGTCGATTCGAGAATCTCTTCGTCGTACTTCGAGAATCTCGATGTTGGTGGCGCGATCCCGTGAACGCGCCACCAACGGAGCGGCAGGCGCTACACGGCGCGGGGCATCTGCCGCGGCGCCGGATCGTAGCCGAGGTTCGGCGCCAACCAGCGCTCGACCTCGGCGACCGGCATGTGCTTGCGGGCGGCGTAGTCCTCGATCTGATCGGCGGCGAGGCGACCGAGCGTGAAGTAGCGCGCCTGTGGATGCGCGAGGTAGATCCCGCTCACGCTTGCCGCTGGTGCCATCGCGAAGCTCTCCGTCAGCGTGATGCCGACCGCGGGCGCCTGCAGCAGCTCGAAGAGCCGCGCCTTCTCGCTGTGGTCGGGGCACGCGGGGTAGCCGAACGCCGGGCGGATGCCGCGGTAGCGCTCCTCGATGAGCTCGTCCTTCGACAGCGGCGCGGGCTCGTAGCCCCACTCGCGGCGCACGCGCTCGTGCAGGTGCTCGGCGAAGGCCTCGGCGAGGCGATCGGCGAGCGCCTTGACGATGATCGCCCGATAGTCGTCATGCTCGATCTCGAAGCGCTTTGCGAGCTCGTCGGCACCGATGCCCGCGGTGACCGCGAACGCGCCGATGTGATCGTGCAGGCCGCTGCTGCGCGGGGCGACGAAGTCGGCCAGGCAGTGATAGGCCTCGTCGGCAGCGCGGTGCTGCTGCTGCCGCAGCATCGGGAACCGCGTGCGCTCGCGTGCCCGCGTGGCGTCGTCGAACACCACGATGTCGTCGCCCTCGGAGCACGCCGGCCACAAGCCGTAGACCCCCCGTGCGCGCAGGCTGCGATCGCCGACGATGGTCGCGAGCAGCTCCTTGCCGTGCTCGAACAGCTCGCGCGCGGCCGCGCCGTACTTGGGATGCTCGAGGATGGCGGGGTAGCGGCCACGCAGCTCCCACGCGGTGAAGAAGAAGGTCCAGTCGATGTACGGCACCAGCTCGCCGAGCTCGACCTCGATCTCGCGGCGACCGACGAAGCTCGGGCGCGCGACGTCCTCGGGGCGCCACGACAGCGAGGGCGCGCCGCGGCGGGCCTGGGCCAGCGGGACCATCGGTCGCGCATGCTTGCTGGCATGCAGCTCCCGCAGCGACTCCTGCTCGACGCGGTTGCTGCGATCGAGCTCGGCGCGGCGCTGCGGGTCGAGCAGGCGACCGACCACGTCCGTCACGCGCGAGGCGTCCTGTACGTGCACACACGCGTTGGGATACGCCGGGGCGATCTTCACCGCGGTGTGCTGCCGGCTGGTGGTCGCGCCACCGATGAGCAGCGGCACCTCGAAGCCCAGGCGCTTCATCTCGCCGGCGACGTGGACCATCTCGTCGAGCGACGGCGTGATGAGCCCCGAGAGCCCGATGATGTCGCAACCCTTGGCCTTGGCGGTCTCGAGGATGGTCTGCGCCGGCACCATCACGCCGAGATCGATCACGTCGTAGTTGTTGCAGCCGAGCACCACGCCGACGATGTTCTTGCCGATGTCATGGACGTCGCCCTTGACGGTGGCGAGCAGCACGCGACCGCGGTGCGACGCGGCGCCCTCGGCCTTCTGCGCGGCCATGTACGGCTCGAGGTAGGCGACCGCGCGCTTCATGGCGCGGGCAGACTTGACCACCTGCGGCAGAAACATCTTGCCCGGCGCCGAACAGGTCGCCGACGACCTTCATGCCGTCCATCAGCGGGCCCTCGATGACATCGAGCGGTCGCGGCAGGCCCTGACGGGCCTCCTCGGTGTCGGCCTCGATGAAGTCGACCACGCCGTGCACGAGCGCGTGCACCAGGCGGTCGCGCACCGGCAGCGAGCGCCAGCCCAGATCGACGACCTTCTTCGAGCCCTGGCCCTTGATGTTCTCGGCGAACGAGACCAGCCGCTCGGTCGCATCGGGGCGACGGTTCAAGATCACGTCCTCGACGTGCTCGAGCAGGTCGCGCGGGATGTCCTCGTAGACCACCAGCTGCCCGGCGTTGACGATGCCCATGTCGAGCCCGGCCGGGATCGCGTGGTAGAGGAACGCCGAGTGCATCGCTTCGCGCACGCGGTCGTTGCCGCGGAACGCGAACGAGAGGTTGCTGATGCCACCCGAGGTGCGCACGCCGGGGCACGCAGCCTTGACCGCGCGCACGCCCTCGATGAAGGCGACGCCGTAGTCGTTGTGCTCCTCGAGGCCGGTCGCGACCGCGAGCACGTTGACGTCGAAGATGATGTCGCCCGGGTCGAAGCCGGCCTCGGTGGTCAGCAGACGATAGGCGCGCTGGCAGATTTCCAGCTTGCGCGCCGCAGTGTCGGCCTGGCCTTGCTCGTCGAAGGCCATCACGACCACCGCCGCGCCGAAGCGCCGCACGGCGCGGGCCTTGGCCAGGAAGTCGGCCTCGCCTTCCTTGAGCGAGATCGAGTTCACGATCGCCTTGCCCTGCACGCACTGCAGGCCGGCCTCGATGACCGACCACTTCGAGCTGTCGATCATGATCGGCACACGGGCGATCTCGGGCTCGCTGGCGATGAGCTTCAGGAACGTCGCCATCGCCGCCTCGGAGTCGAGCATGCCCTCGTCCATGTTGACGTCGATGATGTTGGCGCCGCCGCGCACCTGATCGACCGCGACCTCGAGCGCGGTGCCGAAGTCACCGGCCTTGATGAGGTTGGCGAAGCGCTTGCTGCCGGTGACGTTGGTGCGCTCGCCGATCATCACGAAGCTGGCCTGCGCGTCGCTGCGACCCGCGGCGAGCACCAGTGGCTCGAGCCCCGAGAAGCGCGCGACCTCGGGGTCGGCGGCCGGCACCGCGCGCGGCTGCACGTCGGCGACCGCGGCCGCGATTGCACGGATGTGATCGGGGGTCGTGCCGCAACAGCCACCCACGACGTTGACGAGCCCGGCGCGCGCGAACTCGCCGAGCGCAGCGGCGGTCGCTGGCGGGGTCTCGTCGTACTCGCCGAACGCGTTGGGCAGGCCGGCGTTGGGGTAGCAGGTCACGAACGCGGGTGCGATGCGAGCCAGCTCGGCCACGTACGGCCGCATCTCGAGCGCACCCAAGGCACAGTTCACACCCACCGACAACGGCCTGGCATGGGCGACCGAGATCCAGAACGCCTCGACGGTCTGGCCCGACAGCGTGCGACCGCTGCGATCGGTGATGGTGACCGAGAGCATGATCGGCAGCTCGCGCCCGGTGGCCTCGAAGGCGTCGCCGAGCGCCATGATCGCGGCCTTGAGGTTGAGCGTGTCGAACACCGTCTCGGCGAGGATCAGATCGGCGCCGCCGTCGATGAGCCCGCGGGCCTGCTCGGCGTAGGCGCGCCGCACCTCTTCGAAGCTCACGGCGCGGTAGGCCGGATCCTCGACCTTGGGCGACAGCGACAGCGTGCGGTTGGTGGGCCCGATCGCGCCAGCGACGTAGCGCGGGCGCTCGGGGGTGCTCCATGCATCGGCGGCCTCGCGGGCGATGCGTGCGGCCGCGACGTTCATCTCGTAGGCGTGGGCCTCGAGCCCGTAGTCCGACTGCGCGATCGCAGTCGCACCGAAGGTGTTGGTCTCGATGATGTCGGAGCCGGCCTCGAGATAGGCCTCATGGCAGGCGCGGACGACATCCGGGCGCGTGAGCACGAGGATGTCGTGGTTGCCCTTGAGATCGCCTTCGTGATCCGTGAACCGATCGCCGCGGTAGTCGGCCTCGGTGAGCCGATGCTGCTGCAGCAGCGTGCCCATGCCGCCATCGAGCAGCATGATGCGTCGCGAGAGGATCGAGCGGATGTCGGGGCGGGTGCTGGCGTTCACGTGGGCTCCGGGGCGCGCGGGCGGCTGGCGCGACGGGGGGCGCACAGGACTTCGTCCTGCGATCGCCCCGTGGCACCTTGGCGGCGGGTGGGTGGTGAGGGTTGTGTGCGCGGGCCGGCCGGTCGGCTCGCGAAGGCGCACACGACGTCGAAGTAGGGCTTCTTGCGCTCGCGCGCCGCGACCTCGCAGCGATCGACCGTGAAGCCGGCGTCCTCGAGCAGCGCCTGCAGGCGCGCGGGTGCGAAGCCGCGGTGCAGGTGCTCGTAGGCATCGGCGATCTCGTGGTGGTGGTGCTCGTCGAGCGTGACGAGCACCAGCCGACCGCCCGGCCGCAGCAAGCGGAACCACTCCGCCACGCAGCGCGCCGGATCGTCGGCGTAGGTCAGCACCGAGAACGACAACACGTGATCGACGCTGCGATCGGGCAGCGCGACCTCGTGCATGTCGCCGCACAGGAACTCGACATTGGCCAGATGGTCGAGACGGGCGCGGGCCGCGTCGATCACCTTGGCGCTGCGATCGAGGCACACGTAGCGGTTCGCCCGGGGTGCCAGCAGTTGAGCTATCACGCCGTCGCCGGACCCCACATCGAGCACGTCGCCGAGGTCGATGAGCCCCACGAACGCACGCGCCGTGGCCTCCCACGTGCGGCCCGGCGAGTAGTGGTGTTCCATCTGACCGGCCACCGCATCGGGCCAGTGACTGGCGCTGATCCGCGCCTGCAACACCTCGTCGCAGCGCTCGGCATCGTCGGCGAGCACGGCGTCGTCGAGTTCCTGCACCACCGCCTGCCACGCGATGCGGGCCGCAGCTGGCATCCGTGCCTCGTCGACGCGATAGAAGGTCGAGGTGCCGACCTTTCGATCACGCAGGAAGCCGGCGTCCTTGAGCTTGCCGAGGTGGGTCGACACGCGCGACTGCGGCACCGCGGTGATGCGCGTGAGCTCGGCGACCGACAGCTCCTGCGCGCCGAGCAGCACGAGCAACCGCATGCGCGTCGCATCCGCGAGCAGCCCGAGCAGGGTCGTGGTGTCGGCGAGGTCGGTCACCTGGGTGGTCCATCCTTATATCAGGATTGTCGGATATTACGGCCGAGGGCCTGTACGTGCAAGCCAGGCGTGCTCTACTGGGACGGTGAGCGTTTGCGGCCGGCCCGCCCCCGAAGGGGGCCGCCAGGGTGACCCGATGACGATCGACCCTGCAGCGTCCGGGCGTGGGACTCGGCTCCGACGTCGCGGCGTCGCGGCGTTGCCGTGGCTGCTCGCGTTGTTGATGCTGTGCGTGGCGCAAGTCGCCGCGGCGGCGGTGCGCGTCGACACGCCGGTCGGTTGGCGCCGCGTCGACGACGGCGCCGCACGCCGACGCGTCGACGCTTGGGTCGAGGGGCGCAGCGACGTGCGCGTGCTCGAGGTGCTCACCACCGAAGGGCGCGACGACTTCGCCGAGGTCATGGCGCTGCTCGAGCTCGACGGTGTCCTCGATCGCACGCAGACCAGCGAGCTCGAGCTCGCCCGCGCGACCGAGGGCTTGCTGCCGTGGACGACCACGGCACGCGTGCGCACCGATGACCTCGAGGGCCTGCCACGCATGCAGGCGCACTGGGACGCCGACGCGATCGCCTACGACATCGCGCTGGTACCGAGCGGTGAGCACCGCACGCTGCTCGTGCAGGCGACGCTCGCGAGCGAGACCACGCTGTACCAAGCGCCGTGGGCGACCGCGATCGCGAGCATGCGCGGCGCGACCGAGCCGGTGGCCGCCTTCGACCGCACGAGCTGGCGGCGGCGCTCCGCGATCGCGTGGGGCGTCGGCGGCACACTGGTGCTGGCGCTGCTGCTGTGGCTGCGCCCGTTCGGCGCAGGTGCGATCGTGGTCGGTCGCGCGGTCGCGGTGGTGTTCCTCGCGATCGCGGTCATCGTCGGGGTCGCGGTGCACGATCGTCTGGGCGACTCGACCACCGCGCTGCGCATCGCGGGTCTGTCGCGCGACACGTTATCGGCGGAGCTCGCGGCCCACGGCATCTTCGCGGCGGTCGCCGCGTGGCTCGTCGGTCAGCTGTGGGGCCGCGGCGAGGGTGTGATCGCCAGCGCGCCGGGACTCGGCGCCTTCGCCGATCGGACCGGTCACGGCGGCGCACCGCTGCCGCAGATCCCGATCGTGCCGCGCCCGAGCACGCGCGCGCACGAGGACGGCCCGAGTCGGCTCGAATCCGTGACGGTGCCGCCGGGGCACGCGAACGTGACGGCGATCGAGGCCGAGCGCCAACACGTGGTCTAATCGCGGCATGCCGCTGCGCTTCGACGACATCGACGCCATGCTGACCGCGCTGCCGAACGTCACCGTCGGCGTCAAGTGGAACCAGCGCACGTGGATGGTGAACGGCCACGGTTTCGCGTGGGAGCGTCCGTTCAGCAAGGCCGATCTGCGGCGCTTCGGCGACCAGACGCCGCCGGCCGGCGAGGTGCTCGCGGTGCGCGTCGAGGACCTCGATGCCAAGGACGCACTGCTGGCGATGGGGCTGCCGGGGTTCTTCACGATCGAGCACTTCAACGGATACGCCGCGGTGTTGATCGCCCTGAAGGCGGCACGCGTGAAGGACGTGCGCACCGCGTTGCTCGAGGCGCATCGCTTCATGGCCGCGAGGCCGACGGCGAAGCCGAAGCCCGCCGCGAAGGCCAAGCCCGCGACGAAGGCCAAGCCGGCGGCGAAGGCCAAGCCGGCGGCGAAGGCCAAGCCCGCCGCGAAGGCCAAGCCCACGACGAAGGCCAAGCGTGCGTAGAGGTCGGTGGCACCGCGCATGCGCGTGAGCCCGCTCGCGCGCGTCGCTGCGAACCCCTCGACCACTCGGGCATCATGGGCGTGATGCCCACCGACGACGACGACTACCAACGCGGCCGTGACAGCTTTGATCGGCTCGTGCGTGGCGACGCGATGATCGGCCTGGTGGCCGACGTGCCCGCGATGGAGCGCGAGATGATGGACGCGCTGTGGGCCGCCGCGGCGCGCGGCTCGATCCCCGCGTTCCGCACGCTCGGGGAGTGCTACCTCGCGGCGCTGCGCCCGATCGGCGCGTTCGAAGGGATCGACCCGAGCGACGCCGACGGGCGGCCGTGGCCGCGCGACGTCACCGCGATCGACGATGAACGGCCATCGCTGCAGGCCGCGCTCCGGGCCTACGCCGCGGCCGGCCGGGCCGATCGCGAGGCGCTGCGGCAGTTCGCGAAGCTCAGCCGCAGCTCGAGCCCCGACAACCAACGCCGCGCGCTCGCGATGCTCAGCGATCTCCCGCAGCCCAGTGGCGCGGAGCTCTACCTGCGCGGGCTCGTGCAGAACTGGCTCGGCGAGCTCGAGTCGAGCCATGCGACCCACGTCGAGGCCGCCGCGGCCGGCAACGCCGACGCGATGTTCGAGCTCTACGTGCTGTACACCCAGGGTCTCGGCGTCGAGGCCGATGTCACCGCCGCGCAGCAGTGGCTCGAGCGCGCCGCCGCGGCCGATCATCCGCGCGCGCTGTACAACCTGGGCGCCGCGATCGCGAGCCGCAGCGAAGGCCCCGCGGACATGGCCAAGGCCGCCTCGTACTACGAGCGCGCCGCGCAGCGCGGCAACGCCCGCGCCGCCGCGACCCTCGGCGTGATGATCCTGCAGCAGGAGATCGAGGGCACCACCGACGACGCGATCCGCTGGCTCGATACCGCCGACGAAGGCGGCTACCCGAGCTGGGAGATGCTCGAGGCGGCCGACCTGGACGACCCACGCGAGGGCTGACACGAGCTCACTCGCGCCACCGCAGCACCGCGCCGCCGTCGTCGCAGTGGCCGATCGCGAGCAACGCGTCGCTCCCGCTCACGCACGCCCCGCGCGGACCAGCCGCCCCGGCCGGGCGGCCGTCAGCTGCCCGTCCTGCACGACCACCTCGCCGGCGACGATCGTCGCGCGGTAGCCGACCGCGTGCTGCATCAAGCGCCGCCCGCCGGCTGGCAGGTCGTGCACGAGCGTCGGTCGCGTGAGCGCGAGTCGGTCGAGATCGATCACGTTCAAGTCGGCGCGCTGCCCCACTGCGATGGCGCCGCGATCCGAGAAGCCGACGTAGCGCGCGGTGTCGAAGGCCTGCATCTGCACCAAGCGCTCGAGCGGCAGCCGCCCGCGTGCACGATCGCGGCCCCAGTGCATGAGTAGATAGGTGGGGAAGCTGGCGTCGCAGATGGTGCCGACGTGCGCGCCGCCATCGGAGAGCCCCGGCAGTGCCAACGGATGCGTGAGCATCTCGTGGACCACCTCGAGATCGACGCCGGTGAAGTTGTAGAGCGGGAAGTACAGCAGTGCGCGGCCGTCGTCCTCGAGCAATGCATCGTAGATCACCTCGAGCGCGGTGCGTCCGGTCGCCGCGGCCTCGGCCGCGAGGCACGTCCGTGGATCGGGCTCGTACTCGGGCGTCTCGCCGAGCCGGTACATTCGCCGCGAGATCATGTCGATGCGCGCGAGCAGGTGATCGGCGAGCGGCGGGATCGAGCTGCCGTCGCCCGCGACCCGATCGGTGGTCTCGCCCAGCAGGCGCGCGCGGAACTCGGGGTCGCGCATGCGAGCCACCCGCTCCGATCGCGGCAGCGCGCAGATGGCCTTGTACGAGGGATAGCCGATGAAGGGATGGAAGGTGGCCTCGAGCCCGAGCAACACACCGATCGGCCGCGGCGCCACCTGCAGTCGAATGGTCACACCACGCGCCGCGGCCTGCTCGGCGCGCGCGATGATCCACCGCCATTGCTCGGGCGACTGATCGCGCTGCATCAGCGAGACCGACAGCGGGTGCCCATCGGCGGCCGCGGCCATCGCCTCGATGGCGTCGAACTCGGCGTGGAAGTTGGTGTCACCGACCAGGCAATCGAAGTCGGACACCGCCTGCAGCACGCCGTGGCCGAGGCCCTCGAACGCGCGGGCGATGCCACACAGCTCGCGCGCGTCGGCCTCGGAGGCCGGCGTCGCCTGGCCGCGGGCGGTGCGATGGTTGTCGGAGCGGCCGGTCGAGAAGCCCACCGCGCCGGCCTCGAGCGCGCGTCGCGTCAGCTTACGCATCTGCTCGATGTCGTCGTCGGTGGCGACCGCGTCGGCCAGCGCGCGCTCACCCATCACGAACATGCGCAGCGCGTCGTGGGGCACCTGCACCGCGAAGTCGATCGCATGCGGGAACCCATCGATGCGATCCATGTACGACTCGAAGCTCGACCAGCCCCACGTCAGCCCCTCGGCCAGCGCCGAGCCCGGGATGTCCTCGACGCCTTCCATCAGCTCGATGAGTCGACCGTGATCCTCGTCGCGCACCGGCGCGAAGCCGACCCCGCAGCTGCCCATGACCACGGTGGTCACGCCGTGCAGGACCGACGGCGCCAGCGTGGCGTCCCACGAGACCTGGCCGTCGTAGTGCGTGTGGATGTCGGTGAAGCCCGGCGTGACGATCGCGCCCGCGGCATCGATCTCGCGGCGCGCCGCACCCTCGCACGCGCCCACCGCCACGATGCGCCCGCCGACCACGCCGACATCGCCCGCGTAGCTGGGCCCTCCGGTACCGTCGATGATCGTGCCACCGCGGATCAGTAGATCGTAGGTCATCGTCGCCTCCAGCTTCCGGTGTACCGCAGCCCCGCGGCCGCTCGCCACCGCCAACGTGGGCGAGGGTGTGCACCGAAGCGCCGCTTGGTGCACAACACGATTCGAGGCAGGCTCACGGACGACGAAGCGTCACTTCGCGCGCCGGCGTTCTCGCGCCTCGAACGTCGAGGTCACCAGTGGCGCGAACGAGTCCGTGGACAGCCAGCGCATGTGCGCCGACGATCACGAAATCAACGCGGGCCGCCGACAAGGCGGTCAGGAAGTCCCGCACGTCGTCGATCGCCATCGAGTTCCTTGGGAGCGAGCGCAAAGACGCGTCGGCTCAATCGCCGCAGTGCCTGCAAGCGCTCGGTGGCCGTCGTCGGACCGGACGTCCCGTCATCGGGGTCGAGCGCGTGATCGAGGATCCCGCCACGACGTCGATGAGTTCCGTCCCCTCGCCCTTGCGCCGGCACGCATCGATGGTAGCAGACGCGCCACAGCGGTGGCCAGAACGGCATCGTGCAGGGCGGCGCCCGGCACGACCTGCGCCGGACCGCCCCATCACCCCCAGCGTTGCTGCGCCCGTCGCAGCGCTCGCACGTCGGAGAAGCCCAGCACGGCCGCGATCTGCTCGAGCGCGACGCCGTCGCGCTGCAGCACCACGAGGCGCTCGCGACGGACCTCGTCGACGACGCGGCGGAAGCTGGTGCCGTCGGCTGCGAGATGACGCTGCAGGCTGCGGCTGCTGTGGCCGAGCCGTCGCGCGATCGATCGCAGCCCCGCAGCATCGAGCCGCGGCAGCGCACGCAACGTGCGTTGCAGCTCGAACGTCAGCGGTGGTGTCGGCGTGTCGGCGAGGCCGCGGGCATGCTCGTCGATGACCCGACCGAGCGCGGGGTCGGCCTCGCGCAGCGGCACGTCGAGGCGCAACGCATCGAAGGCGAAGCCGCAGGTGCTGGCGCCGAACTCGAGCGCGTCGCAGCCGAGCACGCGGCGATGCTCCGCGAGCACTCCGCCGGGACTCGCGTGGCTGAACCACACCTGGGAGATCGGTAGCGGTTCGATCACCGACGCGTGCGTCCACGCGACCAGGAGCGCGATGAAGAACTCGTTGGCGTGGCGCCCGAGGTCGCCCACGCGACCGGGCACGAGCATCTCGCAGCGTGCGAGCCCACCGACCTGGGACCACTGCAGCTGCGCGACGCGGTTGAACAGCGCCATCGTGCGGCACAGTCGATCGAGGCCCTCGCGAAGGGTCGCGGAGGCGCGCACGCCGAACTCGAACAGGCCATAGGCACCGCGGGGCACCGACGCGACCAGGTGCAGGCCGAGGTCGTCGTCCCCGAGCGCGGCGGCGGCCAGCGCGTAGAAGCGCTCGAGCGCGTCGATCGGCGCCACGATCGTAGTGCCGTCGGGCAGCGGCCACGGCAGGCCCGCGGCCTCGCACGACACCTGCGGATCGCAGCCGGCCGCGCGCAGGCGATCGACCAGCAGCGGCGGCAGCGGGGTGCGCATCGGCTCGCTCACGGGCGCCCAACGATACCGCCCCACGTCGGGCTTCCGACGGCACGCCGCCCGCCCCCACGCCCTGGCGCGTTCGGTGCCGCATTCTGGCGCCGGCTGCCACCGAACCGGGCCCCTTGGTGTGGCACTCCACCCGTGCTGGCCATGACGATCGTCCGACGCACCCCACTGCTCCCATGCCTGGCCCTGCTCGCGACGGCGTGCGCCGACGCCGAGCCCGAGCTCGCCGGCTCGATCTGCGCCGATGCCAACGACGCCGTCGAGGCCTGCCTCGGCGTGCCCCCCGAGCAGCCGCTGACCGCTTGCGGTGACGACGAGCAGGAGGTCGCCAAGGACGTGCTCGATCAGCTGCGTGCGGCCGGCTGCGAGGCGGTGCCCGAAGGCAAGGAAGACTCGCTCTTCTGCAGCGCACTGGTGTGGGACCCGTTCGGTTGGTGCCGCGCGCCGGCGCCCGTGCTCGGGCCGGTGCCGAGCGGCTCACCGACCAAGTTCCCCATCATCCTCGCGCACGGCTTCAACACCAGCACCACCAACTTCTGGCGCTTCAACGACGTCGACGTCGCGCTGCAAGAGGACGGTCACGTCGCGATCCTCGGCAGCGTGCCGCCGTTCGACACGCCGCAGGTACGCGCGGAGTTCCTCGCCGAGCAGGTCGACGCGCTGCTGGCCGAGACCGGCGCGGCCAAGGTCAACCTGGTGTGCTTCTCGATGGGCGGCATCGATTGCCGCTTCCTCGTCAGCCCCGCCGGCCTCGACTTCGGCGAGAAGGTCGCCTCGGTGACGACCATCTCGAGCCCGCACCGCGGCACCTTCGTCGCCGACGTCGCGACCAAGGTGCTGCCCGGCACCGACCACTCGGCGGCCATCGACGCGCTCGCGACCATGCTCGGCCGCACCTTCAGCGAGGTCGCCGACGACAGCCACATCGTCGCCGCGCTGCAGTCGATGTCCGAGGCCACGATGGTCGACTTCAACCGCGAGATCGTCGACGCGCCGGGCGTCTTCTACCAGTCGTGGGCGGGCGTCAGCAGCGTCGGCGGGCTCTCGCACCCCGACAAGCAGGCCGAGGCCCGCGCGTGCACCGACGCCGACGGCACCGTGCAGATGCTGCGCAACCCCGGCACCAACGATCGCATGGACGCGCTGCTCGTCGGCGCCGCGGCCATCGTCGCCCACGGCACCGAGCTACGCCCCAACGACGGCGTCAGCACGGTCGAGAGCAGCAAGTGGGGCCGCTTCCGCGGCTGCTACCCCGGCGATCACCTCGACGCGGTGGGCCAGATCGACGACGTGCCACCGATCGCCAACACCGGCTTCGACTACCTGAGGTTCTTTCGGAACCTCGCGTTCGACCTCGCCGCGCGCGGCTTCTGATCGCGCGCGCGCGGATGCTCGGCAACGCGAGCAGCGACGGGCGAATCCGACCTTCGCACCACGCAAGGATGACCCGGGCCCGCTGCCGCGTCGTCGCCCGCGATGCTCTCGCTCGCACGCGCTGCCCTGCGGCTCGAAGTGGGCCGCTTGGGTGCCGGACTCGATCCCAAGCATTGCTCGGCTCCGAGCCCGCCGCATGAGAAAATCACAGGCCCCCACGTGGGCACGCCGACGATGCAGGCCTACGCCAGCGTTCGTGGACCCGACGGCTCGACCCACGAGCTCGTCCATGGCGATCTCATCGGTCGCCTGGTGACCTCGGCGATGCCGCTCGACGACGCGCGCATCAGCGAGGCCCACGCGATGGTGAGCCTGCGCGAAGGCGAGCTGCGCTTGATCGCGCTGCGCGGCGCGATGGCGGTCGACGGCCGCCGGGTCGGTGAGGTCGCGATGACGCCGGGGCTCGAGATCACGCTCGCGCGCGGCGTCGGGCTCGAGGTGCTCGACGTGCACCTTCCCAGCCACGTGTTGGGGATCGAAGGGCCCGGCATCCCACGGCAGCTGCTGCCGCCCGTGGCCTCCGTGCTCACGCAGCCGCTGCGACTGGTCGCCGGCCATGTCGACGCCGCCGCGGCGTGGCTGTGGCACACCGGCTCGAGCTGGCGTGTGCGCCGAGCCGACGGCAGCCTGCACACACTCGAGGCCGGCATCGAGCTGGAGCTCGATGGTGCGCGGCTACAACTACTCGCGCTGCCGCTGCAGCAGGCCGGTCTGCCGCGCACCCGCGCCGCCGCCGGCTCGCTCGCGCCGCTGCGAGTGGTCGCGAGCTTCGACACCGTGCAGATCCACCGCGAGGACGGCGCGCCGGTCGTGCTCGGCGGTACGCAGGCCCGCGTGGTCTCCGAGCTGGTCGCGCTCGGCGGGCCGGCGGCGTGGCGCATCGTCGCCGATCTCATCTGGCCCGACGAAGACGACGCCGACGTGCTGCGTTCGCGCTTCGACGTGACGATCTCGCGGCTGCGCCGGAAGCTGAAGGAGTCACGCATCCGCACCGATCTGGTCCACACCGACGGCAGCGGCCAGATTGAGCTGCTGCTCTACCCGGGCGATCATGTCGACGACCGTACGTGACTCGACGCTGAGCCTCGAGCCGCAGGCGGCGTTGAGCGGCGGCTCGCTGGGCCTGACGGCGCCCGCAACGGCACCCGCCGAGGCGTGGCCCGGCGATGACGACCCGGCGCGACGCTATCGCGACGCCGGCGTGCTCGCACGCGGCGGCATGGGCGAGGTCCGCATTCGCTTCGATCACCGGCTCGAGCGCAGGGTCGCGGTCAAGATCCCCATCCTCGATCACCCCGCGGCGCGGCAGCTGTTCGTCGCTGAGGCGCGGCTCACGGCGAAGCTCACCCACCCTGGCATCGTCGCCGTGCACGACGCCGGCTACCTGCCCGATGGTCGGCCCTACTACACGATGCCGATCCTCGAGGGGCGCACGCTCGCCGAGGCCGTTGCCAACGCACCGGTGGCGCAGCGGCTGCGACTCGTGCGGCACGTGCTCGACGCCTGCGAGGCGGTCGCCTACGCCCACCGCGAGGGCATCGTGCACCGCGATCTCAAGCCCGCGAACATCCTCGTCGGACGCTTCGGTGAGACCGTCGTGCTCGACTGGGGACTCGCGGGCCCGATCGGACGCACCGCACCGGGCCGCGTCGGCACGCCCCGCTACATGCCGCCCGAGCAGGAGCGCTGCGCCGCGCTCGATGCCCGCACCGACGTGTTCGCGCTCGGCGTCACCCTGCGCGAGGTCGTGACCGGGTCGACCGATGCCGCGATCACCACCGGGCTGACCGCGGAGCTGGGCGCGATCATCGAGCGTGCGACCGCGGCCGATCCGGACGCGCGCTACCCCGATGGTCGCGCACTCGCCGACGACCTCATCGCATGGTTCGAGGGTCGTCGCGTCGCAGCCCACGACTACGGGCTGCTCGAGCTGCTCGCGCGGGCTTGGACCGCCCACCGCGTACCGGTGCTCGCAGCGGTGCTGACACTGGCCGGCGTCGCGACCGCGACCGCGATCGGCTACCGGCGCACCGCCGACGAGCGTGCACGTGCGCAACGGTCCGAGGCCGAAGCGATCGCCGCGTACCGTCATGCGGCCGACAACCTCGCGCAGGTCGAGATCGCCCAGGCCCTGGTCGCGATGGAGCATCACGCGTGGTCCGACGCCGAGCTGTACGCAGCCGCGGCGCTGGTCCACGCGCCCTCGCCCCATGCGCGCGGCGTGCTCGCGCGCTTCGACGAGGCCGCGCGGCCGCAGCTGTCGCAGCGCGTGGAGCTGCCTGCGTGTCGGCACGCGGTGCTCTCGCCCGACGGCCACACCGTGGCGTGCTCACGCGGCACTGACATCGCGGTCGGCAACGTCGACGCCGGCTGGCGCCAGCTCGGCGAGCTGACCTCGAACGGCACCGCGGTCGCGGTCTCCGATGGCGATCCGACGGTGCTCGTGCGCGAGCTCGATGGCCGCATCACCGCCTTCGAGCTGTTCGGCACCCGCGCGCCGGTCGAGTTCGCCGACGTCACGGGCAATCCGCAGCGCTTTCGGCTGCGCGGTCGCGGGGCCTCGTGGATCAGCGGGGTCGGGGAATTCTGGGCCGACCTCGACCGCGGACGCGACACGCTCGAGACCACGCGGCTGTGCCTCGCTCACGGCGTGCCGAGCGTGACCGCGCGCTTCGACGACGAGCGCGTGGTCGTGTGCCAAAACGGCACCATGCTCCGCGCGCGCGCGTCAGATACCGTCGCGGCCACGGTGGTGGAGATCGCGGGCGACGCGGGTGCGCCGCTGTCGATGGCGATCGACGGCGAGCTGGCCGCGATTGGCACCACGCGGGCCCACATCCTGCTCGTCGACATGACCACGCAGCGCATCGTCCACGAGCTCGTCGGCGATCACGGCACGCCCTCCGACCTCGCGCTCGCCGACGGACGCCTCGCGGTCGCACACGCCGGCGATCGTGTCGACATCTGGGACGCGACCACCGGCGCGCTCGTCACCGGCCTCGCAAGCGACGCGCTGAGCGTGCGCTGGGTGGACGGCGGCACCACGCTGCGCACCGTGGGCGCGGCGCTCGAGGACTTCACGGTGTCGGCGACGCCGTGGCGCCCTCACCTGCAACACCACGAGTCGGGGATCGCCGCGGTGACGATCTCGTCGCGCGACGAGATCGTCTCGGCGCACGGTGATGGTCGCGTGCGCGTCACACCTCGCACGCAGGTCGAAGCTGCCATGACCCTGCCGCTGCACTGGAGCGTGACGAAGGACATCGAGGCCTCGCCCGACGGTCGCCGCGTCGCCGCCGTGTCGGCGCAGAGTGACGAGCTCCGCATCATCGATCTCGATGATCCGCTCACCGTCGAGTCACTGCCGGCGCGAGCCAGTGCGCGGGTCGTGTGGCTGGTGGGCGACCACCTCGTCTGCGCCCCCTACACCGGCGGCCTGCTGCAGTGGCGGCACGGTGCCGCGTTCGAGGACGCCAGCGACACCGCGGCGCCGCGAATGTTCGACCTCGAGTCCGACGCCGATCGCACCGCGGCGACGGCGGTCGACGGCCGCGGCGACATCTATCGCCTGCGCGCCGACGATGGCGTGCTCGTGCCCGTGGCGCACCTCGACGGGGCCAGCTCGGTGGCCGGTGGCGGCGACACGGTGGTCGCGGCGGGCGAGCGTCGGCTGGAGGTCTTCGTCGACGGCGTCTCACAGGGCGTCGCGGCCCTCGAGGTGCAGGAGGCCGACGTCGCCCTCGCACCCGATGCGCGACGCGTCGCGGTCGCGCACACGGATGGCTCGGTCTCGATCTGGGACGTCGCCACGCTGACCCCGCTGGCGCGGCTGGTCGGCCACACCGGACACCTGCCGTCGGTGGCGTTCTCGAGCGACGGTGCTTGGCTGTTCTCCGGCGGTTGGGACGGCGATGTTCGACAGTGGTCGCTGCGATCGCTCGAGCGTCCAGCGCCCGAGTTGCTGCGCACGATCGAACGCGCGTGGGGTCGCAGCATCGATGATGTGCTGCGCGAGCGATCGGGTCTGCGCATCGCACCTGCGGGCCTGTAAGAGATCGGAAAGGACCCGGTTCACGCGGGCCGCACTACGCTGGGATCAAGACGAGATGCACTCGTCTGCGTGCCGCCACGACGCGGCAGCCACCCTGCTTCGAGGATCCATGTCCATGCGCTCCGTGCTCCCTGCCCTCGCGACCTTCCTGACCGCCAGCACCGCCCTCGCGGCCGCCGACGTCCGCGTGACGATTCCCGCCCCGGCCGCGACCCACGTCTACGACCCGATCGCGTACGGGATCCAGGTCGCCAACATCGGCAACAAGACCGCCAGTGCGGTCGCGGTCGACATCACGCTCCCGCGCACCCACACCAGCCCCGGCGTGTACGTGATGGGTCAGGTGTCCGCGGTCGATCCACGCTGCAGCCAGTCCGGTACGCACCTGCTGTGCAACCTCGGCAACCTCGCGCGCAACACCAGCACGACCATCGCGTTCCAGATCGCACTGCCCGAGGCCGACGAGGTGCTGTCGATCTCGGCGTCCGGCAGCACCAGCTCGAACGAGAACAGCCACACCAACAACACCGCGAGCAACACCCCGAGCCTGCTCCACTACGACATCCCGCTCGGCGGCGGCGAGCTGATGACCGCCGAGCACTGCACCGGCACCAGCCTCACCTCGTACTACGAGTGCACGCTGTTCCCGTCGTCGATCTCGTCGTTCGACTTCGAGCTGGTGGTCGGCGGCACCGTCGAGATCGACGGCGAGCCGGACTTCGGGGGCACGTGGTCGCAGACCCCCGCGGGCGCACAGCAGAGCGACCCCGAGTACCTCGCGCTCGAGTTCACGTACGCCGGCGACGTGGTGGCCGAGTTCGAGGGCTGGGGCAGCAACGACGCGCCCGAGTGCTTCGAGGGCATGACGACCTTCCCGGGCAGCAGCTACGTCTCGCCCTACCGCGTGTGCCTGTGAGTCGCGGCGGTGGCTACGGCCAGTTGGCGCCGTCGGGCGCCGCGGCGGCGAGCCACGTCGCGAGCACGTCGAGGTCCTCGGCGGTGATCGTCTCCATCATCCCCTCCATGCCGCACGGGAACGGCGGCATCGGCAGGGGATTGTGGTGGACCACGCGCTCCTCGATCCCCACCCACGCCTCCTGCATGGCGTAGCCCATCGGGAAGGTCCCGGCATAGGGCACGTGGAAGTCGGCGTGCGTGGCCATCGGGACCTTGTTCGACTTGTAGTCGATGTACTCGCCGGGCGTGACGTTGTCGGTGTAGTGACAGCCGCAGTTGCGCAGCAAGACCTCGCCGACCACGGTCGGGATCTGCCCGGCGCCGTCGCCCATGTCGATCACCATCGTGGGGTCTGCACTGGGATCGACGCTGAGTAGATCACAGGCCTTGCGCGGCGGCGGCATGAAGCCGGTGTCGGTGTCGGGGGTGGAGCCGCTCGAGCTGCTGCCGTCGGCCGAGGTGCCCTGCGTGGTCGCGAAGGTGGTGCCGTCGACACCCGTCGATGCGTCGCCGCTGGTGCTCGAGCCGTGACCGACGCTGCCGTCCTCGGAAGCGGTCGTCGCCGCGGCGCCACCTGTGGTGTCGGTGCCGGTGTCGGAGCCCCCGTCCGCACAGCCCGCGCCGAGCACCGCGGCCCACGCCACGGCGTGCAGCCGCCATCGCCATCCCCATCGCATGTCACGATGATGCCCGAGATCGGCGGCCGGTCGAATGGCTTAAACCGCCACAGGCCCCGCGGAACGTGGGGGGCAGATGCTGCACGCAACCCCCGCCCTCGCGGCGCTCGTCGGGCTCTCGCTCGCGGCCAGCGAACCTCCCCACGCGCCCACGCCGGCCGCCACCGCGGTCGTCGACGAGGCGCTCGCCGCACAGGCGCCCGTACCGGCGTGGCTCCCCGAAGGCGGCGCCGATGCCCACACGAGCGACGTCGACCCCCGCGAGGCCACGCGAAAGATCCGGCGCACCGCGGTGACCGGCCTGTCCGGCGGCATCCTCGGCCTGCTCGGATTGGTCGGGCTCATGGGCGGCTACGTGATGATCTTGCAGCCGAACAACAAGCTGAAGAAGCTCAAGGAGCAACACGGCGGCGTGTTGCCGACCGATGATCCCGCGCGCCAGCGCGCGATCATGACCGCCAAGGCGGCCCCGTACATGCTGGGCGCGAGCGCGGCGATGGTCCTGGTCGGCGCGACCATGACGCTGATCTCGGCACGTCGACTCAAGAAGCTGCGCGAGGAACGGCGCACGCAGGTGGCGTTCGGTGCGATGCCGGGCTGGGGCGGAGTCTCGTTCTCCGCGGAGGTGAGGTTCTGATGGCACGCCCACGCGCTCGCCACCTCGTGCCTGCGTTCGTGCTCGCCGCGATCGCGGGTTGTTTGAGCGGAAGGCTCGAAGACGAGCCCTGCCTCGAGGACAAGGAGTGCTGGACCGACCAGGTCTGCGTGCGCACCGACGCCGAGCGAGCCGCCGACCTGCCCGGCATCTGCCGGCCCAAAGGCGAGAGCTGCGCCCCCGGCAAGCATCTCGGCTGCAGCTGCGACCCTGCGAACTCCTATGCCTGCGATGAGCCGGCGTTGCCGGACGAGATCGAGTACCCCGCGATGATCTGCGACGCGACCGCGCTGGTGTGCGTGCTCGACAGCGAGGCCTCGAGCAGCGGCAGCAGCGGCGACACCACCGAGAGCTCCGACACCACGACCGAAGGATGATCACCATGCGAACGCTCCTCGTCACGCTCGCCGCCACCGCGCTGCTCGCCGACTCCACCGGCTGTTCGCTCCTCATCGCCGGCCTCGCCGGCAATGTCACGGGCAGCGATGGCGTCGCGCTCATGGCCAACATGGACAAGTACGACGTCGACGCCATCGACGTCGTGTTCGACGGCACGCCCACGCACTGGTGCCCCGGCGAGTCGCGATCGTTCAAGGTCGTCGCCCAGGCCCGCGACCACAAGAAGAACCACCCGGTCACGCTCGAGACCGCAACGGAGTTCGCCACCGCCAAGGAGAAGCGCGGCAAGATGGATCTCATCGAGTTCGCGATGGAGGGCCGCGGCGGCAAAGTCTCCCGCGGGGTCTTCACCGCCGACTACGATCCGTTCGCGTCGCTGCTGGGCTACGACGTGCGGGCGAAGTACCGCAACGATCCGAGCAAGCAGGTCGAGCTGCACTTCGAGCCCAGCTACGCGTGCATCGGATCGATCGGCGCGAGCGGAGCGACTGGCCAAGAGGGGCAGTCGGGCTACGACGGCGCCGAGCCGGGCCAGGGTGGCAGCAACGGTGGGGCCGGCGGCGACGGTGGGCCCGGCCCGCGCGTGCAGGCCTACGTGACCATCGTGCGCACGCCCAAGTACGAGCGCGTCGGCCTGGCGCGTGTCGCCGATGGTGCCGACGGCATCACGCTGTTCGATCTCGAAGCCGGCATCACGATCTACGCGCGCGGCGGCACCGGTGGGCGCGGCGGCTTCGGTGGCGCCGGTGCCCAGGGTGCAGACCCGCAGGGCGCGGGCGGCTTCGGGGGCAACGGCGGCCCCGGTGGCAATGGGGGCGACGGGGGCGCGGTGTCGTTGGTGATCGACGATCGCTATCCCGAGCTGGGGCAGGTGGTCCGCATCGACGTCTCGGGCGGCGAGCCCGGCTACGGCGGCGATGGTGGCTACGGCGGTGCAGGTGGACCCGCACCCGAGCGTGCATGCGACAGCTGCGACGATCCGCCGCCCGGTCCCGAGGGCACCGGCGGTGCCGGTGGACCCGGCGGCACTGCGAGCGGTCGCCCCGGCATCAGCCAGGTGCTCTTCGAGGATCTCACGCACTCGTTCCGCGAGCTGCCGCCCGGTGTGCAGCTGCGCGACGATCCGCGCCGCGTGACCGCCCCCCCCGCGCCGGCACCGAAGCCGAGCGGCCGAAAGAAGCCGCGACCGCGTCGCTAGCACGCTCGAAACATGGCGCAGGACGTTCGCGGATGATGCGGACGTCCTGCGAGGCCGTGTGGTGCCACTGCGCCGACTCACAGCCCCTTGCGACGCAGGTACAGGCGCGGCATCTGGTAGCTCTTCGCGGAGAAGTGGCTGATGCCGACGGAGCTCGACCCGCTGTTGTCGTAGAAGGTCTCGTCGTCGATCACGATGCCGACGTGCCCGCCCTTCACGTTGGAGCCGAGCTCTTCGCGCCACACCACGAGGTCACCGGGCCGCGGCGTCGTCACCTGCACGAACTGGCCGCTGCCGAGCTTCGAGAGGCCCTCGGTGCCGGTGAAGTCGTAGTCGATGCCGACGTGGTGGTAGACCAGCCACACGAAGTACGAGCAATCGAAGGCCTTGTCGTCGTAGCCGTCGACCTCGCCCGCGGCCTCCGGAAACAGCACGTGCTCGCCGTACGTGTAGCGCTGCCACTTCGGGTCGGCGGCCTCGGCGAGGATGCGCTTGCCGAGATCCTTGCCGCCACCCTTCGCGGCGCCGTCGTGCTTGCGCTTGTGCAGCCCCTGCGACGCGACCGAGACCTCGAAGCCCGCGGCCTTGCCGTCGACACCGGCGGCCACCAGCACCACCACCGAGTCCTCGGACTCGCCGGGGTTCTCGTGCAACGCGAAGGCGCGACCAAAGCCCCGCACGTCGGCGGGCATGCGCTTGGCGAGGTGCCCGTCGGGGAGCAGGTCGGCGAGCCCGACCTGCGACCAGGTCTTGCCGGCGGTGCGACGGTAGCGGCACATCAACACGTCGACCGCCGCACCGGCGCCGGAGCGCGCGACCTTGACCCCGGTCGGTCGACCCGCGGCGCCGGGCTGCGTCACGATCGCGGTCGGCTTGCCGACCGCGATCGCAACCCCCTTGGCGTCATACGCGAGCTTGCCAGGCGCGGCTTGGATCGCGTTGGCCTCGTAGGGCACCGCCGCCGAGGAGAGCGTGCGCAGGACCTGGGCTTTCACCGCGGCGTCGCTGCACTTGTACTTGCCGCCGTAGTCGTCGAGTCGCGGCGCGTCGTTGGTCGGCGCGGCTGCGAAGAACGCCGCCGCCCACAAGAACCCCATCGTCGTGATGCCCATGGTCGTGTCTCTCCGTTCCGGTCGATCACTCGTTGATGAGGATGGTGAGTTCCTGCGGCTCGAGCGAGCACACCGGCTGGATCGCGCCCGCGCCGGCAGAGTCGGACTTCGGCTGCGAGAACTTCGGGTTCGCGCCAGCGGTCACCTGCTTGCGGTAGGTGACGGCGGTCGCGAGCTTGTGACCCGCGGGCACCATCACGTCGACCACCGGCATCGGCACCGTCGCGCCGCTCACCGGGCGATAGCGGCTGCCCGACAGCTCGAACTCGGAGTAGTAGCCAGCATCCGAGCTCGAGCTGATGCGAACCTTGTCGACCTGCACGGTCTGATCGAGTGCGTTCTTGATCCGGATGCGCGCCCGGCAGAACGTCTCCTTACCGGTCTTCGAGGCCGTCAGTCCGGGATCGTCGGCCTGGGCCGAGGGCACGGCGAGGGCGGTGGTGGCGAGCAGCAGGGCAGCAGCAGCAAACATTCGGTTCTTCATGGCTTCCTCCATCGCGGCCCGGGTGTTCCACCACCTCGAGCCATCGCGGCGCCTGCGAACGAGCTCATCGTGTCGGTCAGCATCGACCGCCCACGAGCACAGGGCACCTACGCCCAGATCATTGTCGGGCTCGCGCGAAGAGATGACGCGCGCCCACGCGAGCACGCGTCGGCTCGACCGGCCGCCGACTTTGGCCCAGCGAACGCGTGATCCCGCGCCGGCGCGGTCGCAGCGAGCTTCAGCCCAGGCCGCGCGGCGGCACGATCGCGAGCCCCTCGAGCAGGCCGCGGGCGCGCACGAGCTCGACGTAGTACTCGGGCTCGCGACCGCCCTCGACCTCACCGGCCTCGAACAACGCCTCGAGTCGCGCACGCAGCTCACCGATGTGCTTGCCCGGCGGCAGCGCCAACGCGCTCATCAGCAGGTTGCCGAGCCCCGCCGGCAGCGGCTTGGGCTTGTCGTCGTGCTCGGCGAGCTCGCGCATGCGCTTGCCCAGCGCGCTGATCGATCGCAGGCACCGCATGCGCTTGCCCGGTCGCTTGCTGGTGACGTCGGCGCGCGAGAGATCGAGCAGGTCGCGGAGGATGGGCTCCATCTCGCGGTGGAACCGACGCACCGCGGTGTCGGTCCACGAGCCGTCGTACTGCCCCGGTCGCAGGTGGTGCAGGATCAACAGCTCGACATCGGCGCGGACGTCGGGCGGGAAGCCGATGCGCTGCCCCGGCCCACGCCGGAACATCCGCACGCCCTCCTCGGCGTGGCCGTGGAAGGTGACCTTGCCGTCCTTCGCGAAGCGCCGCGTCGGCACCTTGCCGATGTCGTGCAGCACCGCGGCCCAGCGCACGCGCGGCCGCGGTACCGCCTGCCACACCACGCACTTGGTGTGCTCCCAGACGTCCTTGTGCTTGCGATCGGCCTCCTGCGAGAACGCGACGGTGGCGTCGAGCTCGGGCAGGACATGCGCGAGCAGACCGGTGTCGCGCATCCACTGGAGCACGAGGTGCGGGACCTTGCTGCACAACGGCGGCGTCAGCAGCTCGTACACGCGCGCCGGCTCGATCTCGCGGACGCGCGCGGCGTTGGCCGCCACCTGCGCCATCACCGACTTCGCGGGATAGGTCTGGGTCGCCGCGATCTCGCCCAGCGGCGCGAGGAGGTCCTCGGGGACCCACGGTTCGGTGCTCGGCGTGGCCACGGCCGTTCGTCCTCGGGAGAGGGTCAAAGAGGGGCCCGGGGCTTATCACGAAACGCGCGACGAGGGCGAGCCCTCGCGCCCAATCCGCTGCTGCGCGGGTCACGGGCGGGCAGGAAGCGGCGGGCTGAGGTCCCGAGCACGAGCGCGATCCGGCCCAGACGCGGTCGGTCCCTCTTCGTTCGGCGCGCCCGAAAGCGGCGACCCCGGCGGGCTTCGTGTTAGGCTTGGCGTGCAAGGGCTCTCGCCCAATGAAGTCCGCGTCGCCTCAGCTCGGGTACAACCACAACATTCCGCATCGCGGTCGCCTCTACCACGTGCAGACCGAAGACTCGGGCGTCGACAAGGCCCACATCTTCACGCACGTGTTCTACGACGGCACGATCATCGCGAGTCGGAAGACGGAGTACCGCGATCGCCTCGGCGAGGGCGAGGTCGCGCCGATGATCATCGGCCTGATGCAGGACTCGCACAAGGCGATGATCCGGGCCCTGCGCAATGGCGAGTTCGACGAGAAGATCGAGCGGGTCATCGGTGCGCACCCGGTCGCCGACAACCGCGAGATCACCGAGCTGCCGCCCGACACCGCGACCGCGCAGCGGCCCGAGCGTCGCGCCCCGCCGGAGCCCCGCGACGTCGAGCCGCAGGGCCCGCCGCTGGCCGACGGTCGACCCGGACCGACGGTCGATCCGGGGCTCTCGCACCCGGTCTTCGCCGCCGCCGAGGCGCGAGCGCAGGTGGCCGCCGCCGCGGCGGGTCACGGCCAGTCGCGACCGAGCCCGGGCCCGAGCCGCATCCGCCGTCGTGCGGTCGGTGGCATCGGTGGCGCAGGCGTCAAGGCCGGCACACCCATCACGCAGCGCCGCGACATCATCGTGGGCAAGTTCGCCAGCGAGCACCAAGCGCAGCTCGACGAAGAGATCCTCACGCTGCTCCGCGAAGACGCGTGAACGCGTCCGCGGGAGGTCGCCATGGGCACGCCGCCGACAGAAAAGCCACCTGCTCCGCCGGGCATCGATGCGCCCGAGTCGATCGCCGCCAGCGTGGTCGCCTACACCACGCCGTGGTGCCCGTACTGCATCTCCGCCGTGCGCATGCTGAAGAAGCTGGGCGTCGACTTCGTGCAGGTCGACGTGCAGGGCAACTCCGCTGCGCGACAGTGGCTGGTGCAGCGTACCGGTCGCTCGACGGTGCCGCAGATCTTCGTGCACGGCGACGCGATCGGTGGCTACGACGATCTCGCGGCGATGCACGCCTCGGGTGCGTTCGAGCGCGCATTGCAGCGTGCGTAACGTGCTTGCTATCCTCCGCCCGAAACGAAGAACGACGACACCATGACCATCTCGCGCACCCGCACTCGCTCGCTCCGTTCTCCCCTCGCGGCGCTGGCCCTGGTGGCCGTGCTGGGAACCCCGGCACTGGCCTTCGCCGGTGAGGTGAAGTTCGGCACCGAGGCGCTCGCCGTCGACGGCGAAGGCAAGCTCACCGACGCCGGCCGAGCCGCCGCGAAGGACGAGATTCCGAGCGCCCCGGGCGAAGAGCTCTGGGTCGCGCACCTCTGGGCCAAGCTCGACAAGCCCGCGCCGGGCGGACTCAACGTCGAGTTCTTCGGTGAGCTCGACGGCAAGCGCTACCTCGCCCATCGCCACGTGGAGGCGAGCTTCGACGGCGGCAAGTACCTCAGCCTCGAGCTCGAGCTCGAGGGCAGCGACGGCTTCAACAAGAACAAGTCCTACGACGTGGAGATCACGCAGGAGGACGACAAGGGGCGTCACTTCAAGCTCGCCGCTGGCAAGATCAAGCTCGGCTGGACGCCGGCGCCGAAGGAAGACCCCAAGGCCGACGGCGATGACGACGGCGAGGAGCCCGAGGCCGACTCCGCCGCCCAGGACGCACTCGACACCATCAGCGGTGGTGGCGATGGCGGTGGCGACGGTGCCACCGGTGCGCCGCCGCCGGTCGAGCCCAAGAAGAAGGGCTGCTCGATCGACGGCGACGCCGGGGTGGCGCCGCTCGGGCTCGTGGTGCTGCTCGCGTTCGCCAATCGCCGCCGTCGTCGCTGACGCGCGGCGATCGGTCGCTGGTTTCGCGTGGGCTAGTTCGCGCAGGCCAGCTCGACCTCGGGATAGCCGCTGTCGGCCCACACGAACTGCGCCACGAACGGCAGCGGACCACCTTCGACGTGGGTATCGACGGTGCCGGTCAGGCTGCCGTGCTCGACGAAGTGGAGATCCCAGCGATCGACCAGCAGCGACTGTCCCAGATCGCTGCGCTCGGCGGTCGCCGACTGGAGGCCGAGCACCATCGCCTCGCCGTCGAGCAGCGCGCCCGCGGACATGCGCGGCGTGTCGACGTGATAGACCACGGTCGCGTGCTCGCGGCGATCGTCCAGATCGATGCGGGTCTCGAAGTCGAGCGCGCCGAGTCGGCGCTGGATCTGCTCGAGGTCGGTGTAGTCGACGGGGAGCGGGTTCGGTGGCGCTGCGCCGAACCCCATCAGCTCGACCAGCGGCCCGTGCGACGCGTACTGGATCTCGCTGACGCCGTCGACGAGGTCGACCACCAGCACCGCGCCGACCAGGTAGCTGTCGACCAGGAACAGGTTGTGCTCGACGAGGTCGCCCGCGTGGCCGAACGACGTGTCCTGCGCGAGGTAGAAGCGGGTCTCCATGGTCGCGCCGTTGCCCGCCGTGCGGTAGACGCCGTCGTCGAAGCTCCAGCCGTCGGGGGTCGCATCGTTGGTGCCCGCCGCGATCGCGTCGACGATGCCCTCGACGATCGCGCCGACCAGTGCGACCTGCAGCATGCCGCAGGCGATCATCTCGTGGACGCTGTCGCCGTACTCCTGGGCGATGACGACCGCATCACGTCGCTGCGCCGGGGTCGCGTCGCCCGGGCATTCGTCGAGGGCCCCGGGATCGAGCTCGCCGCTGTCACCGGCGCTGGCGCCGTCGCTGCCGTCGTCGGCCCCGTCGGAGCCCGACGAGGAGCTCTGCGTGGAGATACAGCCCGGTATGAACGCAAGCGTCGACGCCAACGCGATGATGATGCGAGTCCCAGAGTGATAAGTCATGACGATCTCCAAGTCCTTCGAGCAAGGTAGATCGCCAGCGTGACACCCGACCGCTGCGGGTGCAAAGCCACCGGGGCGATGCGTCGCATGGCGCCCACGCCATGGCGATCGAGATCACATCGCGTGGGTTTCGTCAGCTCGTCGCTGCGCGTCAGCCTGCGGGCACCGTCGCGCAGCCGAGCGAGATTTCGATCGTCGCCGCGTCCACGCCCTGGATCTTCTGGCAGGTCTGCGGGCACGCGAGGATCTTCGTGGGCGCGGCGGGGTTGTCGTAGTACCAGCCATCGATGACGTTGGCGCAGTCGGCCTCGGACTCGACGTAGCCGATGTCGAAGCCGCCGCCCATGCCGTCATCGAACGACACGTTGACCTGCATGGGGTCGAACGCCTCGCCGTCGGGCGGCGCGGGCACGTCCCACTCGCACGCGATCTGGGCACCGGCGATGACCTGCGTGGCGAGCTCGTCGAACACCGGCTGGAAGTCCTGCAGGCACAGATCGCCGATGATGCCGCCGGTCAGCTGCCCGAGCGCGATGTAGACCTGACCGATCGCCGCGGTCTCGTTGCATTCGGTGGTGCAGACGATTCCGTTCAGCTTGTAGGCCGCGTACGCGGGGTTGATGGCCTTGAGCGCGTCGTCGAACGCCAGCGCGCCGAGGTCGGACTCGTCGTCGCTGACGATCATGAAGTGCAGCTGCGCGTCGGGCCGCAGCAGCGGACCCCACACGGGCTCCTGCGCGAGCACGTGCTCGAGCGCGTCGTTGCTGTTCACGCGTTGATCGATGTGGGCATAGATCGGCGGGTTGGTGTCGCTGTCCGGGCAGCCGCCGTTGCCGAGCGGCGGCGCCACGCAGATGCCGTTGCCATCGCCGGGAAAGCTCGAGATCAACACCACGCGCACGTCGATGCCGCTGTCGACGATCTGCTGCGAGAAGCCGTTCAGGTTGGTCTGCACCGCCTGGGCCTCGAAGTCCATGCTGCCGGAGTTGTCGACCACCACGATGATGTCGGCGGGCTGCTTCTTGTTCTCGGCCGGCGTCACCTGCGAGGCACACTCCTCTCCGCCGCCGGGCCCGCCGCTCGTCATGCCGACATCGGGGAACGGATCGAGCGAGTCGTTCGCGGTGCCATCGCCGCCACCGCTGCCGTCCGAATCGCCGCCCGAGAGCGACAGGCCCGAGCTGATGCCCGAAGCTCCGGCGTCGCCGCCGGCTCGCCCCTCGTCGTCGCCGCCACATGCCACCGCCAGGGCGATCGCTGCCAGTGCTCGGAACTCTCGTCGTGCCATGCCGTTGATTCCCTGGAGTCGCAGCGTCACGGGCTGGTCGACCGGCTGCGCACGGTCGGACACCGACGGTACCGCGGCTTTCCGAGCCCGAGGTGCGATCTCGAGGCCCGCGGGCTCCCGCGGGCCCGAAATCGCGGCGGGTTCCTACCAAGCCACGCCCCCGCGCCCCGCGGCGCCGCGCTGGCGGATTCCCAGCTACGCTGACGTCGAGGCGTGACCGCGCTCGAGCAGCACATCCACGCGGTGGTCGCACGCATCCCGCCGGGCGCGGTTGCGAGCTACGGACAGGTGGCGTTCCTCGCGGGCTCCGCACGGGCCGCGCGAGCGGTGGGTCGCGCGCTCGCCCGCGTGCCCCCCGGATGCACGCTGCCCTGGCACCGTGTCGTCAACGCCCGCGGTGCGATCAGCCTCCGCGGTGCGGCCGCGGTCGAACAGCGTCGTCGCCTGCGTCGCGAGGGCGTCGTCGTGGACGACACGGGGCGCATCGATCTGCGTCGCTTCGGCTGGCGCGGCGACGTGGAGCCTCGCGCCGCACGAGGGCGGCCGGCGGCCCGAGCTGGCACCAAGGCCCGAGCTGACACCAAGAATGGTGTGGCCAAGAAAGCCACACCACGCGTTGCGGCCAGCCGCAGCGGCACGCGACGCGCACGGGCATGACGCCCGTGTCCTGGTCGTGCACGCGCACCCGAAGGTGGTCCCGCGCACGTGCGGACCCGCGGCTGCCTTGATATTCTGCAAGCCGGAAGGTTGTCCTTAGCCCATGCGACTGACCCATGCTCGACTGCTTTCGGCCCTCTCGTTGCTCACCTTCGGCTGTCGCGACGACCGCACGCAGAACGACGACGACGGCACCACGACCTTTCCCACCACCACGCTGACGACCACGATGTCGGCGGACACCAGCAGCACCGGTGACGAGACCACCTCGACCACCGATCCGACGGTGAGCCCCGACTCGAGCGGCACCACCGGCCCGGGCCCCGCCTGCGAGACGGTGCAGTGCGGCAGCGAGTGCTGCGACGACGACGAGGAGTGCGTGCTCGGGGCCTGTCTGCCCGCGTGCGCCAGCCAGGTCCGCTGCGGCGACGACCTGGGCACGTGCTGCGACATGGGCGACGTGTGCCTGCAGCCCTCGTGCGTCACGCCGGGCCAGGACTGCCTCGACTCGTACGACTGCCCCGAGGGCGAGTTCTGCGAGCCCACGCTCGGCAAGTGCCTGCCCAACCAAGACCCGATCGCCTGCGAGATCGTGCCGACCTTCAGCGAGGTCGTGCCCACGCTCGAGTGGTCGTGGGAGGCCGACTGGTCCAACACCATGCCGCTGGTCGCCGACATCGACGGCGACGATCAGACCGACGTCGTGGTGGTCGCACGCTTGCCGCCGTCGAACGGCTTCGCCGGCGAGATCGTGGTGCTGAACGGCCAGACCGGCGCCGAGAAGTTCCGCATCCACGACAACCCGGCAATGAGCAACTACGGCGCCTACATGCGCGGCACGCCGGCGCTCGCCGACGTCGACGGCAACGGCCTGCCCGACATCATCTACGGCGGCCTGCCCACCGCGATACCTGCAGTCGCGAACCGCTCGCTCATCCATGCGGTCAACGGCCAGGGCGCGCATTTGTGGAGCACGCACGCCACCAACGGCACCGACCACTACATCTACACTCGCAACGGCGCCGTGCTCGCGGTCAACCTCGACGACGATCCCGAGTCGGAGATCGTGCACGGCATCGCGATCGTCGACAACGACGGTCTGGTGGTCTCGGACGCCTTCAACAACGAGTACAACGTCGGCTCGGGCGGCTTCGGCAGCCCGCCCGGCTACGTCGGCAGCATCGCGACCGCCGTCGACATCGACGGCGACATGTATCCGGAGATCGTGACCGGCCGCGAGGCCTTCTCGGTCTCGTGGGTCAACCCGATGATCGGCTTCCCCAACGTGACGCCGACCCAGCTGTGGACCGCCGGCGACGACGACGGTTTCCCGGCCATCGGCGATCTCGACATGAACGGCACCCCCGAGGTCGTGCTGGTCAGCAATGGCGTCCTGCGCATCCTCGAGTCGGACACCGGCCTGCTGTGGTGCGGCGCCGACCCGACCGGCGTGATGTGCATGGGCAACAACGCCGCACGCACGCAGCCGATCGCCCTGGCGACGGACAACCTGGGCGGCGAGGTCGGCCGCGGGGGTCCGGCCACGGTCGCCGACTTCGACGGTGACGGTCGACCCGAGGTCGGCGTCGCGGGGGCTTCGGCCTACGCCGTCTACGACTTCAACCGCGAGGACGAAGAGGTCGTGCAGCCGATGGGCTCGCTGCCGCCGGGCCCGGGCGACATCTACGTGCGCTGGTCGCAGCCCACCCGCGACGCCTCGTCGAACGTGACCGGCTCGTCGGTGTTCGACTTCCAGGGTGATGGCGCGGCCGAGGTCATGTACCAGGACGAGTGCTACGCGTGGGTCTTCGACGGCGCGACCGGCAACGTGCTGGTGCAGCTCGAGAACTCGTCACCGACGATCCACGAGTACCCGATCGTCGCCGACATCGACGGCGACGGGAACAGCGAGTTCGTGGTGGTCGCGGCCAACTCGAACCCCGAGCTGTGCATGGACCTGCCGGGCTACTCGGGCCGTCAGGGCGTGTTCGTCTACGGCGACTCGAGCGACGCGTGGGTCCGCACCCGTGCGGTCTGGCCGCAGCACACCTACCACGTGACCGACGCGACCTCGTCGGGCCTGGTGCCGGTGTCCTGCGCCCGATCTGTCGGTCGAGATCGCGGTGGGCCTCGCGACCTGCCTCGACGAGGTGTTCGAGATCTACGTGACGGTGCGCAACTCGGGCTCGATCGGCATCCCCGCCGGCGTGCCGGTGTCGCTGTACGAGGGCACCGACGCCAACGGCGAGCTGGTCGGCACGCAGATGACGATGCAGCCGCTGCTGCCCGGCGCGTTCCAGCAGTTCGTGTGGAACGTGCCCGCACCCGCGCAGGAGCCGAAGAACTACTACGCGGCGGTCGACGGTGCCGACACCGATACGAGCGCGATCCTCGAGTGCAACGAGGACAACAACGAGGGCACGACCGAGACGGTCGCCTGCCCGATCCAAGGCTAGCAGCGTGCCCCCTCGAGGGGGCCAAGCTCCTGCGTGTCCGTGTCCGTGTCCCTGCCCGTGCCCGCCCCCTCGGCGGGCACGCGCAATTCTCAAAGCCGATGCACCCGCGCCGTCGCAGCGATCGCCGCCAGCGGAGCCTCGCGCAGCGTCGCGTCGGCGTGCTCGGGCATCAACGCCGCCACCGCCCGCGCAATCCACCCGAGCGTCGCCTGCTCGCGCATGCCCTCGATCATCTCCGGCAGGCACAGCCACGTGCGACCGAAGCACGCCGCCGCGACCACGCGCTGCTCGAGCGCCGCATCGACCGGCCCCGAGCGCATCACCAACGCCGCCGCGGTCGGGCTCGACAGCAAGCGCGCCGCCTGGGCGATCGCCGACAGCCGGACGCAGGGTGGTTCGTGCTCGTCCCGCCAGCTGCGCTCGACCTGCCACGCTGCGGCGGCCGCGTCGGCGATGACCGAGCAGCGCGCGGCCAGATGGGCGACCAGCTCGGGGTCGTCGGGCTCGCGATCGTCATCGTCGCGCAGCGCACCGTGACGCGCGAACGCATCGGCCCGCACCCACAGCCGCGCGATCGCATCGTCCTCGGCGGCGCACTGCGCCTGCAGGCGATCGATGGCCTCGCACGCGGCCGCGCGTGACACCGTCACGCCCTCGCGCAGCACGACCTGCTCGGGCACCCGCGCGACCACGACCCCGCGCGGCAGATCGGCGCCGCGCCGCACCCCCGCCGGCAGCAGCGGCGCGGCGGTGGGCTCATGCGTCGCCAGACACACGCACTCGACGAACACCGTCGCGCGCAGCCCCGCGCCGTCGTCGACGATGCGCGTCGGGAACCATCGACAGCCGATCGGCTTGGCCTCGGCGCCGCCGCGGGCGTGCAGCGAGCAGCCCCGCGCATCGAGGAAGCGACAGCCGCCGTCGCGTAGCGCGATGGCCTGCGCGGGCCCCGGCGCCGACCCGGCCAGCGGCAGGAACACGCGGTGCTGCAGGTGCGCGAGCTCGAGGTCCTCGGGCAACGTCGCCGCGGCCCGGTGCACGTCGTCGGGCAGCACCGTGATGCTGTCGTAGCTGCGGCAGCAATCACCGCGACCATCGCAGTGGTAGCGCCCCTGCGGCCACTCCACGATCACCCGCTCGTCGCCGTGGGTCGGCGGCGGCTCGGGCAGGCCCGCGCGCAAGGTCTCCGGCGCATCGCCCACCAGCAACCCATGCTGCGCGAGCTCGCCCAGCAGTGCGCGCGCCTCGGCCAGCTCGACGCGCGCGCCGAGCCGTCGCGCCGCCATCACGAGCCCCGCGAGCTCGCGGGTGCCATCGGCGTGCACCAGCAGCGACCACGCCCGCGCCGGCAGCGTCAGCACGCGCCGCTGCTGGCGGTCGAACAACAACAGTCGCTCGCGACCGGCGCGGCGATCGAGTCGCGCGAGCACGTGGTCGGCCAGTCGCGGGCGCTCGGGCGTCATGACGGGCACGATGGTCGCACGCCGCAGGCGGCGAGCGCGAGGCCGCAGGCGGCGTGCGGGCATGCGCGACGTAGTACGCTTCGCCCGTCATGACCCGCGTGCTCGTGCTCGGTGCAACCTCTGCGATCGCGGCCGCGGTCGCCCACCGCCTCGCGCGACGTGGCGCAACGCTGTTCATCGTCGGACGCAGCGCCGACAAGCTCGATGCGCTGCGATCGGAGCTCGGCCCTGCGTGCATCGGTGCGCTGCAGGCCGATCTCGACGCGCTCGAGCGCAACGCGGCGGTGGTCGAGCAGGGCATCGCGGCGCTGGGCGGCCTCGATCTCGCGATCGTGGCGCACGGGTGGCTCGGCGATCAGCAGCGCAGCGAGCACGATTGGGCCCACGCGGAGGCGGTGCTGCGCACCAACTTGCTCTCGCCGATCTCGCTGTTGCTGCCGGTGGCCAACCATCTCGAGCGCGAAGGTGCCGGCGACATCGCGGTGCTGTCGTCGGTCGCGGGTGAGCGCGGTCGGCCGCGCAACTTCACCTACGGCGCAGCCAAGGCTGGCCTCACGGTGTACACCCAAGGCTTGCGCAGCCGTTTGTGGCCGCGCGGCGTGGGCGTGCACACCTTCAAGCTCGGTCCGGTCGATACGCCGATGACCCTCGATCACCCGAAGAACCTGTTGTTCGCCCAGGTCGACGCGGTCGCAGATGCGATCGTCGCCGGCATCGATGCGAGGGTCGGCGAAGTCTACACACCCGGTTACTGGCGGCCGATCCTCGGCGTCGTGCGGCGTCTACCCGAATCGATCTTCCAACGCGTCGCCGCGCTCGCGGGGCGCTGAGGCACGCGAAGACTTCAGCCGGCCCGCGCGGCGCGGCCCTGACCGAGATCGGCGATCAAGCGCGCGACCACGGCGGCACGCTTGGTGTCACGATGGCTGCGCAGCAGCCACAGGCCCTGCTTGAGCGCATCGATGCCGGCGTCTTCGCGACCGGCTCGCATCAGCATCATGCCCAAGCGCACCCACGATGGCGGATCCTGCTCGCGGTGGGCGAGCTCCGCGAGGGCGATTGCGGCCTTGCGGTACTGCTTGGTCTTCGCGAGCTTGATGCAGCGACGACGCAGGGGGTCGAACTCGAGGCACACGACATCGTTTCGGGATCGCAGGCTCATCGCGCCCACCAAAAGAGCAACCGCCGTGCCATCCCGGAACCATTCGGCTTGGCCTGCAAGCGCGAGCAGGGCGGCCCATCTCGGGACCCTCGCGCCCACGGCACGATGGTCAGTCGGCTGGCGGTGCGCCAACGCGTGGACACGGGCCGCGCTGCGGACGGCTAGTACTGACCCGTCACAATCGCTGTGTCGAGGTACTAGCGCAGGCGGTTGAGCACATGCTCGCCGAAGGTGGTCCGGCGTCGACGCGGCGACTCCTCGGCGTCGGGGCTCGCGCCCGCGGTGGCCGACTCGCTGGGGGCCGGGGCCGGGGCCGGGGCCGGCTTCGCCGCCGGTGCGTCGGCGTTTCGACGCCGCCGCTTCTCGCCGCGGGCACGACGCGACGACGAGACTGCGGACTCTGCTTCGGCGTTCGCCTCGGCCTCGATCGCGCCGTCCGCTTCGTCGCCCTCGGCCACCGCCTCGCCACCGGCGAACGGCGCCGCGGGCTGCAGCGCGTCGACCACCATCGTGTTGCCCGTCTGCGGCACCGGGCGGATCTGCGTGCCGCCCTTGGGCGGATCGATGCGCACCCGCGGCACCGGCTGGGCCGCGACCGGCGTGTGGGCCCCCGACGACCGCGACGCGATCGAGCCCGACACCGCCGGGCCCGCGGTCTCGGGCGTGGTCGGATGCGAGCCCGAGGCCGCGCGAGTCGACGCGCTCGAGGGCGGCACCGCGATGGGCGGTGCCTGTCGGACCGCACCGGGGGCGTCGACGGTGCGATAGATCCGCGTGCGCTCGCGTGCGACCGGAATCGGCTCGCCCTCGCTGCGGGCCTGCGCCTGCGCCTGCGGTCCGGTCGGGGCGCTCTGCGAGCCCGAGGGCGCGCGCGTGGTGGTCCTCGGCGTGCCCGCGTTGGAGGCAGTGCGAGCCGCCCGCGAGCTCTCGATCGGCGACGGCGACGCGACCGGCTTGGGCGCCGGTGCGCTCGTCGGCTGCGAGCCGGTCTTGCCGGTGCGCGCGCGAGTGCTGCTGCTGCTGCGCGCCGCGGGCTCGACCGGCGCGTGCACATCGGTTCGATTCGGGCTCCCGGGGCTCGGGGCCTGGAACTGCGGCGCCGCGCGTCGCGGCACCTTCGCGACGAGATTTGCCGACTCCGCCAGCACCGTGTCGACCAGCGCGAGCACGCCCGTGTCGACGCGCTTGCTGGGCTTGGGCCGCCGCACCAGCTCCGACAGCTGGGGATGGCCGGGATGGCGCTTCTGCATGATCGACAGCAGCTCGTAGGCGTCGTCGAGCAGACCCTGCTGCAGATAGAACCGCACCTCGACCAGCTCGCTGGTGATGTTGGGCCAGCCACCGGGCGGGGCCGCGAGCTCCGTCATGCGCGCGCGCATCTCCGTGTTCTCCATCGGCGACGCACAGAAGCCGCAGTAGCTGAAGCCCTCCGGGTTGCTGCGCTGGCAGGAGGTGCACACCCGCATCGCTGCGCGAGGATGCGTCGGGCCGAGCTTGGTACCGCAGGTCGGACAGATCTCGGAGCGGCTCATCGCCAGCGACGGTCGCGAACTTCGTCGCGCCGTGCAAGCGGTCATTTGTCGGCGTCGGCGACCACCTCGAGGACGAACGTACGTCGCTGCGAGTCCCGCTCGAACACGACCGTGAAGCGTCGCGCCGATCTCAGCTGCAGGTAGAGCTGTGGGGCGGACTGCAGGGATTGCAGGGCCAGTCCGTTCACCGACACGAGCAGGTCGCCGTCGCGAAATCCCATGCGCAGTGGCAGCGGCTCCAGTCGGCTGATACGCATGCCGACCACGCGGGCGTCGACACGGTGCGGCTCCACGTGCGCCTGGTGCAGCACCACGCCCGGATTCGCGCGCAGACGATCGGCGAGCGACTGCGTGATGGTGCAGCGTTGCTCGTCGCACACCACCGCGGTCTCGGCCTCGCGGGCGACCTGCTCGCGCAGCGCGGCGTCGTCGGTCATCGTCGCCTGCGCGGCGTCGTCGACACGCTGGCCAACGTCCTGCGCAGCACGCCCGATCTCCTTGCCGGCGGCTTGGACCTGGCCGCGCGCGACCTCGAGACCCTCGGCGACGCGCTCGCCGGCCTGGTCCGCGACACGCCCGGCCTGGTCCGCGACGCGCTCGGCCTGTTCGACGTCGATGTTCATCGCCTCGCCGGCCTCGCGGCAGCCGAGCAGCGGCGCCACGACGATCGCGAGCCGCGCGATGACGCTTCGATCCACGACGGCGAGTGTACGGCGAAATCGCGGCCGCCGACACGAGCGGCTGGTCACACGCCGGTGTAGCGATCGACCTCGGCCAGCCAGGTGCGCACGCGAGCATCCGAAGGCATGCGCCAGTCGCCGCGCGGAGACAACGCCACCTGCCCGACCTTGGGCCCATCGGCGGTGCAGGAGCGCTTGAACTGGTGCGCGAAGAACCGCGACAGGAACAGTCGCAGCCACTTCTTGAGCACCGGGACCGCGTAGTCGTCGCCGAAGGCGACCCGCGCGAGATCGAGGATCCGCGTGGGCGTCTCGCCGTGCCGCACGAAGTGATAGAGGAAGAAGTCGTGCAACTCGTAGGGCCCGATGGTGCCCTCGGTGAGCTGGGCGATCGCACCCTCGGGATCGGCGGGCAGCAGCTCGGGCGAGATCGGCGTGTCGAGGATCGCGAACAGTGTCGCGCGCAGCTCGTCGACCGCCGATGACCAGGTCGCCGCGCGCTCGTTGGCGACCCAGCGGATCACCGACTGCATCAGCGTCTTGGGCACACCGGCGTTGACGTCGTACATCGCGATGTGATCGCCGGCGTAGGTCGACCAACCCAGCGCCTTCTCGGAGAGGTCGCCGGTGCCGACCACGATGCCGCCGACTTGATTGGCGATCGTCATGAGCACGAGCGTCCGCAGCCGCGCCTGTACGTTCTCGAACGCGACGTCGCCGAGCTCGGGCTGCGCGCGGACGCGGGCCAGCATGGCCTCGACGTCGTCGCTTCCGGTCGCGGCGGCGTGGCCGACCAGCTCGAGCATCACGCGCGAGGGCTCGCCGATGCCATGGGTGCGCAGCTCGGCCCCGAGCGCGGCGGCGAGGCGCTCGGCGTTGCCGCGGGTGGTCTCGGTGGTGCCGAGCCCTGGCATCGTCACGCAGACCAGCTCGCTGGCCGGCCGCCCCAGCAGCGCGAGCGCACCGACGCCGACCAGCGCCGCGTGGGTCGAGTCGAGCCCGCCCGACAGCCCCAGCACCGGCTTGGGCGTGCCGATGGCCCGCATGCGCGTGGCCAGGGCGTTGGTCTGGATCTCGAAGATCTCCCAGCAGCGCTCGCCGAGCGTGCGGGGGTCGCTGGGCACGAACGGATGCCGCGCGACCGCGCGGCGCAGCGGCATGGTCACGGCCGCCGGGGCCTCGAAGGCGATGCGTCGGTGCGCACGCGCGTGGGCGCGGCTGCACTCGCCGAAGCTGGTGGTGGTGACGCGCTCGCGCACCAACAGCTCGAGATCGACGTCGACCGCGACCAGCTGCGGCTCGCGAGCGAACCGCTGCGAAGCCGCGAGTTCGCGGCCGTTCTCGCAGACGAACGCATCGGCATCGAACGCGAGATCGGTCGAGGACTCGCCGGGCCCGGCGGCGGTGTAGATGTACACGCACTTGCCTCGGTCGGACGCGCTGCGGGCCAACAAGCGCCGGAGCTCCGACTTGCCGACCGTGAAGTTCGAGGCCGAGAGGTTGCCGATGACGGTCGCACCGGCCGAGACCGCATAGACCGACGGCGGCACGTGCACCCAGTAGTCCTCGCAGAGCTCGAGCCCGACCACGAGCTCCGGCAGCTGCCGCGCGGTGAAGAGGAGATCCATGCCGAACGGCACCGCGACGCCGTCGATCGTCGCGCTCGCGCCGGGCTCGAGATCGAAGCCGGCGCGGAACCAGCGACGCTCCTCGAACTCGCGGTAGTTGGGCAGGTAGGCCTTGGGCACCACCCCGAGCGCGCGACCGCCCTGGATCGCGATGCCGACGTTGTAGAGCGCGTCGCCGACCCGCAGCGGAGCGCCGACCACCGCCATCGTGGCCAGCTTCGACGACGCCGCGCACAGCCGCGTCAGGCCCGCGTCGACGCCGTCCTGCAGGTGGCGATCGTGGAACAGATCGCGGACCGTGTAGCCGCACAGCCCCAGCTCGGGGAACACCACCACCGCGCAGCGCTCGGCGTCGGCGCGCCGCCACAGCGCGACCGTGGCCTCGACGTTGGCATCGACATCACCCACCGCCACCAGCGGAACCGCGGCGGCCACACGCGCAAAGCCTCGCATCGATTGTCTGCGTAGCGTGCCCCCGGCCGCGGCCGGGTTCAAGTCGCGCCGGAGCTGGCCGCGACCGACGATGCGTCTTCGGCCGACAGCGGCGCGAACAGGTCGTCGACGTCACCCTCGGTCCACGGCACCCCGCCGGGCCCACCGGTCGCCAGCAACGCGTCGGACAGCGACTGCTTGCGCTGCTGCAGGGCGATCATGCGCTCCTCGACGCTACCTGCGATGATGAGCTTGTAGACGAACACCGGCCGCTTCTGTCCGATGCGATAGGCGCGATCGGTGGCCTGGTTCTGCGCAGCCGGGTTCCACCACGGGTCGTAGTGGATGACGGTGTCGGCGCGGGTCAGGTTGAGACCGGTGCCGCCGGCCTTGAGACTGATGAGGAACACGCGCACGCGGCCCGACTGGAAGCGGTCGCACTCGGCCTCGCGATCGGCGGTCGCGCCGGTGAGCAGCGCGAACTCGATGCCGCGGGCCTTCAGCGACTGGCCGATGAGGCCGAGCATGGTCGCGAACTGCGAGAAGATGAGGATGTTGCGATCCTGGCCCAGCTGGGTCTCGACCATCTCGCACAGCGCCTGCAGCTTGGCGGACTCCTCGATCTCGCGGGCCGCGGAGACCCGCACCAGCCGCGGGTCGCAGCAGACCTGGCGCAGCTTCATGAGCGCGCCCAAGATGTCGATCGCTGCGCCCGACATGCCGCGCTGCTTGACGGCCTGACGCACCGCCGCGTGGCCCGCGAGCCGGATGCCCTCGTAGAGGTCGCGCTGCGAGCCGTGCAGCTCGATGGCCCGCACGATCTCGGTCTTGGGCGGCAGCTCCTTGGCGACCTGGTCCTTCATGCGACGCAGCACGAACGGTGCGATGCGGCTGCGCAGGCTCTCCATGCGCTGCGCGTTGCCATCGCGCTCGATGGGGCCGCGGAACACCGCACGGAAGGTCGCGGCATCGCCCAGCAGCCCCGGCAGCAGCAGGTCGAACAGCGCCCACAGCTCCTCGAGGTTGTTCTCGATTGGCGTACCGGTGAGGAACACGCGATGATCGGCGTCGAGCGAGCGCACGGCCTGATGGGCCTGACTGCGGGCGTTCTTGATGGTCTGCGCCTCGTCGGCGACCAGCATCGAGAAGCGCGCGCCGACCAGCTGCTCGCGGTCGCGCACCAACAACCCGTACGAGGTGATGACGACGTCGTGATCGGGCAGCTCGAGCCGGCGACGGTGTCGATCGGCACCCCGCAGCTCGAGTACGCGCAGGCTCGGCGCGAACTTCTTGAGCTCGCGGCGCCAGTTGCCCACCAGGCTGGTGGGCGTGACGATCAGCGCGGGCGAGCGCAGCATGCCGCGCTGCTTGCAGGCGACGATGTGCGCGATGGTCTGCAGGGTCTTGCCCAGGCCCATGTCGTCGGCGAGCACGCCGCCCTGCCCGAGCTCGGCGATGCGCTGCAGGAACGCCAGACCCAGCTTTTGATACGGCCGCAGCTCCGCCTGCAGCCCCTTGGGCGAATCGGCGGGCTCGTGCGGCTGCCGCATGCGCTCGATCGCCGCGGTGTGCGAGCGACCGTGCCACACCGGCGGCGCCTCTCCGAACGCCTCGTCGATCTTGTCGAGCCAGCCGGGCACCATCTCGGGGATCCTCAGCTTGCCGTCCTTGCCGGTGCCCTCGACGCGGTACAGCTCGCTCAGCACCTTGAGCAGGGTCTGCAGCCGCTCGGCCGGAACAATGAGGTGTCGGCGCGCGCCGAGATCGACGATCGCGGTGCGACCGACGCCCCGCGAGATGCGATCGAAGCCCTTGCTCTGGATGATGTCGAGCAGCACCGGCAGCAGGTCGACGCGGCGACCATCGAGCTCGACGCCGAGCTCGAGCTCGAACCACCCGCGCTCGTCGGACTCCATCGACGCGTACCAGTTGCTGCCATCGATGATCTCGAGCTGCAGATCGCCATCGACCTCGACCTGCCAGCCGAGCGCGCGCAGCTGCGGGATCGCGTGGCTGCTGAAGCTGCACAGCCGCGCGGCGTCGCCGTGCGGGTCGACCACGTAGTCGAAGTCGGCGTCGGGCGACGGCGCACAGTGATCGAGCGACTCGACCTCGATCGGCCCGAAGCCTTCGAGCACGCGGCGCGCCTGTGCCTCGGCACCGATGTCCCGCCGGAGCCCGCTGGGCGCCCGCGCGGCCGAAGCCCGCACGCGCACGCCCCCGTAGTCGAACGACAGCTCCAGCGCGGCGGTGGGAATCTCCTGACAGTCACCGTCGCCCGCCACGAACAGCGTCTCGGGCACCACGCGCAGGACCGGCGTGCAGCGGATGCAGGACGAGGGGACCGAGCTCGATGTGGGTTCGCCGCGCGCGTCCGGAGTCAGGGTCACGATCGGCGCATTATGAAAGAAGTCGGATCGCTGTAAAGTATCTGGAGCGCTTTGTCGTGACGGAGCCGGGACCCACCGCGGATCGGATCGACGCGCCGGCGAGCCCAGGCCGCGCACCACCCTCGATGGCCGGCTCGGCGATCGGCCCCGTGCAGGGCGTGGGCCTGGGCCACCGCCCAGAGCTCGCAGGCGACCTCCTGCGGGATCCCAGCTGCGTGTCCTTCGTCGAAGTGGTCGCCGAGGCCTGCATGGCCAACCGCCTCGCACGGCGCGAGGCCGCGGCCAATCGGGCGCTTTGGCCGGTCGTGCCCCACGGGGTCAAGCTCTCGCTGGGAAGCGCCGACGGCATCCGCGAGGACCACGCACGGCGGCTGGGCACCCTCGCGCGCGAGCTCGGCGCACCGCTGGTCTCGGAGCACGTGGCCTTCACCCGCGGGGGTCCCCGCGAGATCGGGCACCTCACGCGGCTGCCGTACACCAAGGCCGCGGTCCGCGTGCTCGCGCGCAACGTCGCGCTCGCGCGGCGGCACCTGCCCGACGTGCCGCTGCTGCTCGAGAACGCCGCCGCGACCCTCACGTGGCCCGACGACGAATTGGACGAGCCCGACTTCTACGCACAGGTGGTGCGCGCGACCGGCTGCTCGCTGCTCCTCGACGTCGGCAACCTCTACGCCAATGCGGTCAACGCCGGACACGACCCGGTGCAGACGCTGCTGCGCTTCCCGTTGTCGTCGGTCGCGATGCTTCACGTCGCAGGTGGCACCTGGGAAGACGGCTTCTACTTCGACACCCACGCCGACCCGATCGCGCCGCCGGTGTTCGCGCTCGTCGAGCGCACGCTGGCCGAGGTCGGCGCGGTGCCGATCCTGCTCGAGCGCGACGGCGGCTTCCACGGCTTCGCGCCGCTGCGCGACGAGCTGGAGCGCCTGCGCGCACTGCAGGGGTCGTCGCCGCGCGCCCGCACGCCACACCTCGACGCGCCAGGGATCGCCATCGCCGACGAGCCAGCGCTGCTCGCCGACCAGCAGCTGCTCGCACGGGCGCTGACCGACCTCGCACCGCCGGGCCCGGCGCTCGTGCAGCGCTTCGGCGCCGACGCGCTGGCGCGGACGCGCACGATCCTCGCACGCAAGCGCATCGACGATGCCCTGCCCCACCTACCGCGGCTGGCGGCACACGGCGAGCGCGTGCGCGTCCACGCCGAGCATGCGCTCGCCGGCCGCGTGCGCACCGATCGCAGCGCGAGTGTCACAGACGCCTGGCACATCCTCGCCCACGTGCGCACGATCGCCGCGCTGCACGACGACGCCGAGCTCGACGCTCTGGTGCTGCGCGCCCGTTTCCGTGCCCCCATCGCCGATCACCCGGTGCGACCGCGTCGGCTGCCGTTCCTCGGGCGCGCCCGCGGGGGCGGACGCACCGTCTGGGCGCTCAAGGGCCCCGGCGACGACGCCACCGTCCACGTCCTGACCCCCGCCGCACCGAGGTCCCGTCCATGAACGATGTCCGTCTCGATCGACTCCCGCGGCACGCCCGCGATCACCTCATGCGCCTGTGTGACGCCCTCGAGGCCGGCTTCGAGCGCGACCTCGTGGGCGTGCTCGTGTACGGCAGCCTCGCGCGGGGTGGCTTCGACCCCGATCGCAGTGACATCGATCTCGTGATCGTGGTGCGCAAGGACGACCGCGAACACCTGTTCGCGGTTGGCGGCGCGCTCGAGCTGGCCCGTCACGCCGCGCGCATCGAGCCGATCGTGCTGCGACTCGACGAGCTGCGCAGCGCCGCCGACGTGTTCCCGCTGCTCTACGACGACATCCGCAGCCGCAACATCGTGTTGCGCGGCGAGAACCCCTTCGCGGGCCTACAGATCCTCGACGAGCACCGACGCCTGCGCATCGAGCAGGAGCTTCGCGAGGCGCGGATCCGGTTGCGCCGCGTGGCGGCGGAGTCCGTCAGCGTGCCGCGGATGTTGGCCGGCGCAGTCGAACGCAAGCTCAAGCAGATGCGCGGCCCGCTGCACGCGCTCGCAACCCTGCGCGGCTTCGCCGGGGATGACGACGCGGCGGCGGTGATCTCCGCCTGCGCGAAGCAGTACCAACTCGATCTGACGGGGCTCGCGCGCGTGCGTGATCAGCCGCTCGAGGCCTACGATGCGATGGTGCGGCTGCTCGAGGCGGCGATCGCCGACGTCGACCACGTCGCGAACGAGGAGGTGGCGTGATGCTGCAGGTGTTCCCGTTCGATCTGCCCCCCGGTCCGACCTTCATGTTCGTCTACCTCGCGATCGCGATGGTCGGCTTCACCGCGCTGTGGATCGTGACCCGTGTGGTCGGCAACGCGCTCGATCGCCAGGCCGTGCCCCGCACGCCGCCGACGCACATGGGCGGCTACCGCACGCAGGCGCCCGAGACCGCATCGATCGGCATCGGGCGGCTACCGCACGGCAACGAGCGCTGGGCGGTGGCGTACCTGCGCGGCGATCTGCTGCAGGTGGCCGATGCGCTGGTCGCCGCCGCCTTCGTGCGCGACCTGCTGGGCGTCGACGCCGAGCAGAACCTCGTGTTCATGCCGCGGCCGTACGTCGACGACGCGCTGGTCGCCGAGCTGAGCGACGATCTCGGACGCATCACCAGCGGTGGTGGCACACTGACGCCGACGCAGGTCCACGACGCCGCGCAGGCGGTCGCAGGCCGCCACATCGCGGAGTTCGAGGCGCTGCTCGAGCGCTCGGGCCTGCGCCGCACCCGGGGCACGACCGCTACGTTGCGCGTGTTCGTGCTGCTCGGCACCTCCGCGATCCTGGCGATCGGGGTGCTGCGGCTGGTGGTGCGGGCGCGGCTCTACGGCGGCGATGCCCCGCTGCCGCTGTTCCTCGTCGGCGAGCTGTGTCTGTTCGCGTTCATCGGCCTCATCATGGCGCGCCACCACCGGACCTCGGCGGCGGCCAACGACTATCTGGCTTGGCTCGGCGACGCGACCATGACCATGCGCGCGGACGTGAGCAGCGGCCGTCGACGCGAGCCCGAGGACGTCGAGACCGCGGTGTTGGTGGGCGGCCTGGTCGCGCTCTCGGCGGTGCCGATGCTCGCGACCTTCCAGACGTTCTATCACCAGCCGATGATGACGGCGCTCGCCAGTGGGAACAGCGGCGCGGGTGGATCGAGCTGCGGCTCCTCGAGCTGTGGCGGCGGCGGTGGCTGTGGCGGCGGCGGCGGGTGTGGAGGCGGCGGCGGCTGCTCGTGAGCCACGCGTTCGAGCTGCTCGACGCGCTCGGGTGGTGCACGCTGGTGCGTCGCAGCCCCGACCTCGATGGCTCGATTCCACTGCGCGCGGCACGGGCCTGCGTGCCCCTGCTCGAGGGCAACGCGTTCGGGTGGCAGCTGATGCCGCATGCCCCGTTGCAGCTCGCGAAGCGCCGTGGCCGATGGCAGCTCGACGACGATGACGCCGTGCGACAGGCCCGCGCGTGCGTGCCGTACCTGCTCGCCGACGGACTCGTGACGCCGGCGTGGGCGGAGCTGCTCGCCGACGGACCGCTATTCCCGTTGCCGCGTCCGCGCTGGCGCAGCGCGCCGCGATGGGGCCTGTGGACGGGGCTGCTGGTGCGGGTCGAGCCCGGACACGTGCTGTGGTGCGGCGACGCCGGCAATCGTCGCAATCGCGACGTGGCACTCGAGGAACACGTCGTCGTCCCCGCGCAGCGATGGGTCCCGCTCGCGCTCGAGCTGCGCCTCGACGGCGCGCGCGACCGCGTGCAGTGGCGCGCCGAGCTGGCCACACTGGCGGCGCTGTCGACCCGTGCGCGAACGAGCTGTGTGCCGCTCGCAAGCCGCCCCGAGCTGGGGCTCGCGCACCTTTGCTTCTACGACGCGCAGTACTTCGCGCAGAAGCAGCATGGGCCCACCCGCAAGTACCGCCAGCAGCTGCAGGCGCCCGCCAGCACGGCCGACGGCAGCGAGGTCGTCGCCGCGCTCGCGGGCCCGGTCGACCTCGAGATCGTGCCGCTGCAGCGCGTTCACGGCGCGCACGGGCCCGACGAAGTCGGCACACCCCCAGCGCTGCAGCGCTTGCAGTGGCGCTCGCCGCTGGCCTTCACCGCGCGCTACGACGGCCTGCAGGTCACGATCGAGCACGATGCAGCGGCGCTCGATCGGCTCGCGCGCGCGACCATGCAGTGCTGGCGCGAGGTCTATGGCGACGAGGTCCTCGCCGAGCACCGCGGCGCGCTGCTGTACCTGAGCAAGTTCTTCACGCCCCACGTGGCCGGCGAGCCGCACTTCTTCGTCAAGCCGCCGGCGCTCTTCGCCACGCCGCCGGGTTGGTCGATGCTGCTGCAAGGCCCGCGCTGGCCGACTGCCGAGGTCCTGCGCGGCGTCGTGCACACCGATCGATTCCACGCCGCCCCCGCCGTGTTCGCGATGCACGACACCACCGCGCTCGCGATCGGCGTCGGCGATCCGCTGCTCACGCTGCTGCCGTTCGAACCCGCGACCGCTCGACTGTCGCCGCGCTGGGCCCCGCCGCTGCCCACCGCCGCGCGCCGACACAGCCCCGAGGCCGACGCATGAACCCGGGCACGCTGCGCGAGCGACTCGCCGAGCACGGCTGGGCGGTGATCGAACTCGACGAGCTCGCGCAGGTCCGACTCGCGACGCCATGGCTGCTGGTCGACACGCTGCTCGGCGAGCCGCCGGTGATGCTCGAGGTGCAGCCGATCCGCGCGATCGCCCACGCGCGGTCGTTCGCGGCCTCGCAGGCCGCCGCGCCGCTCCACACCGACGCGCAGCTGTGGCACGCGCGACCGCCCGAGCTGCAGCTCACGGCGTGTCTGCACGCCTCGTCGCAGGGCGGTGCGTCGTTGCTGGTCGACACGTGGGCGGTGCTCGATCGTCTGCAGCGCGACGAACCAGCCCTCGCCCGCGCCGCGTTCGAGCATGCTCGCCGCATCCCGTTCGTGTTCGGCGACGTGCTCGGCGCGACCGCAACGATGCGCGGCGGCCGAGCCTGTGTCGTGCTCGGCCCGCACGCCCCGATCGACGACGTGGTCGGCCGTGGGTTCGCCCGTGCGATCGCAGCCGCGCCGTGCGAGCGCGTGACGCTGCGCCCCGGCCAAGCGCTGCTGCTCGACAACCACCGCGTCGTGCACGGTCGCGATGCCTTCGACGATCCGCGCCGGACCTTGGTGCGCGTGCTCGCGTGGCTCGATCGACCGCTCGGCGCGGCGCCGCCGTGGCAGCCGATCGCCGAGCGGGTCGCTGCGCGGGTGCGCGAGCGGCTCGCCGAGGCGCCAGCGCACCTGCGTCGGGCCTGCGGGGTCGAGGTCGATCCACCGCTGCGCCTCGACGAACGACTCGTCATCGCGATGCTGGCCGGCGCACCGCCGGGGGCGCTCGCGCGCCGCCACGGCATCGACGAGCCCGCGCTCTACCGTCTGCGTGCACGCTGGCTCGCCGACGCCGCGCGCATCGCCGGGGCACACGAGCTCGAGCCGCCGGCCGATGGGGCCTCGTCCGACGCCGTGCTCGCGCGCTTGAACGCCGCGTCGTGATCGCCGGGGCCGCGCCGGTCTCACGCACGCGCGCGACCGGACCATCGCGCCCGCAGCGGCGCGAGCTTGGCCGCGATCAGCTGCTCGAGCACGGTGCGCTGACGACCGCGGGCGAGCGTCTTGGCGGTCTGCAGCACACGTGCCGGGCGGCGCAGCCACGACAGCGCGAAGAAGCCACCCAGCAGGCCCAGCTGCGTCGCGAGCAAGCGACGCGGACCCCATTGCCCGTGGTGGCTGCGACCACCGCCGACCGAGCGCAGCAGCGAGCCGTAGATCCAGCGCTCGTCGTGCGCAACCGTCCCGTTCGCGACCGCGGCCTCGTAGGCCTCGCTCCCGGGATACGGCGCGAACACCATGACCGAGAGCGTGTGCAGCCCCGCCCACGCCAGCTCGGCGACGAAGCGCGTGGTCTGCAGCAGCTCGCCGGTGGTCTGCCCGGGCATGCCGATGATGATGCTCGCGTGCGTGACCATGCCGGCCTCGACGGCACCGCGCACCGAACCCAGCAGACGCGACGGCACCACGCGCTTGCGCATGCGCGCCAGCTCGGTCGGCGCGCCGCTCTCGGGCGCGTAGCAGAAGTTGCGACAGCCGGCCGCGACCAGCCGCTGCGCGGCCTCGCGATCGATGGCCTCCGAGCGCGTACCGGAGGGCAGCTGCCAGGTGAAGCGCAGCCCTCGTCGCTCGATCGCCGCGCAGAACTCGAGCAACCACTGCTTGGTGAGCAGCGCGGTGAGGTCGTTGATGTTGATGTTCTGCACGCGATGGCGCCGCTGCAGGAACTCGATCTCGTCGAGCACGCGCTCGGGGTCGCGGCGAACGTAGCGGGTCCCCCACATCTGCGGCGACGAGCAGAAGCTACAGCGGTAGGGGCAGCCGCGGCTGGTCAACACCGGCAACGAGCGCCCGAGGTCGACGCCGCTGCCGTGCCGATGGGAGAGGTAGGCCTCGATCGGAAACAGGTCCCACGCGGGCCACGGCAGCGCGTCGAGATCGAGACGACGTGTCGACACCGCCGCGCTGGCGGCCGGTGCGGCCCCTCGCGTGAGCACGCCCGGCACGACGCCCGGGCTGTGCCCCATGCCTACGGCCGCCAGCAACGCGACGAAACGATCCTCGCCCTCGCCGCAGACGATCGCATCGAGCGCGTCGCACTGTGCAAGCATCCGCGAGCCCATCGCGGTCGCGTTCTCGCCCCCGGCCACCAGCACGGCAGATGGGTGCGCCCGTCGGAGGCGGCGCAGCAGCTCCGCCGCCAACGGCCACTCGTGGAGGAACATCTGCGCCACGCCGATGACCTCCGTACCGGGCGGGACCCCGTCGACGATCGCGTCGAGCTCGAGGCCGTGCGCGCGCAACGGGCCCAGTGTGGTCGGGTGGGTCCACGCGTGCTCGATCGCCGCCCCCGGTCCGTCGACCACCGACACCGTGTGGCCGGCCGCGCGGGTGGCCGCGGCGACGTAGGCCAACCCGAGGTCCGGAACCGCGCCGTAGTAGCTGAGGCTCCGCGGCACCGTCACCACCGGCGGGCGCACGAGGCACACGTGCAGCCGCCTCGCTGCCGTCGACGGGCCGAGGCGCCCCGGGCCGGGCTCGATGCGTCCGCGGGCCATCTCGGCGACGGAGATCGTGCCCCAAGGCCGCCGTGGCGGCCAGTCGGGCCGACGCGCGCGTGGTCGCGAGGCTCGACACGGTGCCGAGTGCGTCTCCGGCCACGCGACGCGCGGCCGGAGACGATGGATTCGTCAGCGCGCGCACGTGATTCCTCGGTCGCCCCCGGACAGAACACCCCCCCGCGGGTACTAAGGGACGATGGGCAAGTGCGGGCGGGGTCTGTGGGCGACGGCGTTGACCGGCGCCGCGATGGTGGGTGGCTGTGGCGGTGCGTCATCGTCGGGCTCGGCGTCCGAGGACTCCGGGGGCATCAGCGTCACGCTCACCGCAGGCATGACCGACGGGTCCTCCTCGGGCGTGACCGACTCGGCCGATGGCAGCAGCAGCGACAGCAGCGGTGGCCAGTGCCCCGCCGAGCTCGTGTGTGAGGCGGCCTGCTGCGAGCCCGGTCAGATCTGCACCGACGGCGCCTGCGTGGTGGACTGCGGCGACGACGAGCCGTGCGGCGCCGACCAGGTCTGCTGTGCCGACGGCGAGCTCTGCTATGCCGGCAATTGCGTGGTGCCCGGTGGTGCGTGCAAGGGCCTCGCGTGCGCCACCAACACCACGCAGGAGTGCGAGGACAGCGAGATCTGCGATCCGACGCTCGGCTTCTGCGTGCCCAACCTCGCCGATCCGACCTGCGCGTTCCAGCCCGAGAAGGGCGTGTTCGATCCGATCCCGCGCTTCAGCTGGGGTGTACGGCAGGTCCGGGCCTGCAGCCTCGGCTGTCAGGTCGAGGAGAGCTGCGTCAACGACGTCTGCACGCCGAACTGGACCCACCACGACATCGCCGACGACGACTTCCCCGAGTGGCACCAAGTCGTGATGACGCCGATGATCGCGGACCTCGACGGCGACTGCGTGCCCGAGATCGTCTTCAACAGCTACCGCGACTCGACCTACACCACCAACGGCATCCTCCGCGCGCTGCACGGTGACGACGGCACCACCGCGTGGAGCATGGGCGACGACGCCTACCAGACCGACCCGAGCGGTCACCCCGCAATCGGCGATCTCGACCTCGACGGCCAGCCCGACGTGGTCTCGCCCGGCGAGGGCGCCTACCTCGTTGCGGTCCACGGCGATGGCACGCCGATGTGGATCTCCGAGAACTACGGCTTCGGCGGCAAGAGCGGAGCGCCCTCGATCGCCAACATGGACGGACAGGGCGCACCCGAGGTCGTGTTCGGCCGCGCCGTCTACGACAACACCGGGGCGATCGCCTACGAGTTCGCCACCGGAGCCACCGGCACCAGCGGCGGGTTCGGACCGCTGTCGTGCGTGGCCGATCTCGACGCCGACGGGCGCCCCGAGGTGATCGCGGGCGGCACCGCCTACGCGTTCACCGGCACCGTCGGGGTCGACTTCACCGGCAGCGTGCTGTGGACGGCCTCCCCCGCCGACGGCTACTGCGGCATCGCCGACTTCGACCTGGACGGCACCCCCGAGGTCGGGCTCGTCAACTCCGGCCACATCTACCTCCTCAACGGCCAGACCGGCGCGCAGCTGGCCGACTTCACGGTGCCCGGTGGTGGCGCGGGCGGTCCGCCCAACATCGCCGACTTCGACGGTGACGGCCTGCCCGAGCTCGGCACCGCCGCCGCCGACCACTACGTCGTGGTCAAGTACGACGGCACGTCGGCGTGGACGCAGCTGTGGATCTCCGACACCAAGGACGGCTCCTCGCAGCGCACCGGTTCCTCCGTCTTCGACTTCGACGGCGACGGCCGCTCGGAGGTGATCTACGACGACGAGTGGTACCTGCGGATCTACCCCGGCCTCGAGCCCGACTGCCCCGGCGGCGTGAACTGCGACGGGGTGATGTCCGACAGCGAGATCCTGTTCATCGACATCAACTCCTCGCGGACGCGTACGGAGAACCCGGTCGTCGCCGACGTCGACGGCGACTTCAAGGCCGAGCTCATCATCAGCTCGAACAACGAATCGAGTCAGGGTGCGATCGGCGACGCCGGCATCGAGGTCTTCGAAGATCGCCTCGACAACTGGGTCGCAACGGTGCCGATCTGGAATCAGCACACCTATCACGTGACCAACGTGTTGGCCGACGCCACGATCCCCGACGTCGAGCCCGACAACTGGTCGACGCCCGTGAGCGCGCCGTACAACAGCTATCGCCGCAACACCCAGGGCGAGCTCGAGACCCTGTGCGCACCCGACCTGGCGCCCACGGACCTGACGGTCGACACCTTGATGTGCCCCGCGCTGGACCTCAGCGTGCGCGTCCTCAACCAGGGCTGCCTCGGCGTGGGCCCCGGGGTCAACGTCGCCTTCTACGACGACGGTGCCCTGCTCGGCGTCGTGCAGACCGTCGGTGCGATCCAAGCGGGCGCCTCCGAGAAGGTCTCGCTCAGCGTCCCGGACGCACCCGGTGGTCCCTACGTCATCACCGCGGTCGTCGACGACGACGGCACCGGCACCGGCGCCCTCAACGAGTGCCGCGAGGACAACAACGCCACCCTGCCCAGCGAGTGGTGCAAGCCGATCGGCTGAGCGACGCCGGCTCGCGGAGCCGCTTCAGTCCTTCGCGAAGATCATGATGTTGCCCATGGCGTAGCGGGGATTTCCGCCGTGCTCGAAGTACGCCATGTTGGCGCGGTACAGCACGCGCTTCAGAGCCCTCAGCGGCAGCGCCGTATAGGCCTCCGTCAGCTGGCCCGCGAAGCGGTCGACGAGGTGGCAGCCGTGCTGGGCGAGGAAGCCCTCGAGCCACTCGACGTCGATCTTGCGCACCATCAGGCCGCCATCCTCCTGGCGCATCCACTCCTCGACGCCTCGCACGTTGCGCTCGCGATCGGCGATCCGCCGCCGCACGAAGCGCTTGAGGGTCCGCAACGCGGGCTCGAACAGCTTCACGTGCAGGGAGTCGGCGTTGTTCTCCATCAGCACCAGCCGGCCGCCGGGCTTGAGCACCCGAACGAGCTCGGACAGCGCCCGCTCGACCTCGGGGATGTGCATCAACACGCCCCAGCACGAGACCACGTCGAACTGCGCATCTGCGAAGGGAAGACCCAGCAGATCGCCCTCGACCAGCGTGACGTGCCCCGCGAGCCCGTTGCGATCGAGGTTGCGACGTGCGGCCTGCAGCGCGCTCGCCGAGAAGTCGACGCCCGTCACCTCGAGGCCCCGCCGCGCATAGCGGGCCGCGTGCAGGCAGTAGCCACACCCCGCGTCGAGTAGCGCGGCGCCCGGCGGCACGCCGAGTCGCCGCACGATCGCGTCGAAGGCCGCTTCGTAGAACGGCTCGACCTCGGGGTTGAGGTAGTCCGACTCCCACTGCTCGTGGATGTCGGGCTCCGCCAAGTAGCTCCGCGATTCCTGTGTTCGCGCTTCCGCCATCGGCGGCAGGTCTCGCACGAAACACTGTCCGGGCGCCAGGACAGTCCCCACGCAGCGGCCTCACGTCGCAGCCGAACCGATGCATCCGCGGCCAACCGGCCGACGCCGCCCGCCAGCGCTCGCGAGGCCAAAAAAAAAGGGCCAGTCATCCGCCTTGCAGCGGATGACTGGCCCATAGATCTGGCGACGTCCTACTCTCCCACAGAGTGTCCCCTGCAGTACCATCGGCGCTGGAGGGCTTAACTTCCGAGTTCGGGATGGGATCGGGTGTGACCCCTCCGCAATAGCCACCAGAAACCTGTTCGCGCGGCACCCTCACCAGCCAGGACCGCCACGCCATCGCGTGCTGTCATCCCGACCGGGGGTACTTGCCCGAGCTCTTGCGAGCTCGAGCTCCTCCAAAGGCGTGCAGTGCACGTCATGGTTTCGCTCGAAACCTTGGAATCGACCCAACGCCGCCCGAGTGCCGGGCGATTGGCGGTGGACCGCGTCATATGAGAAACGGTACTTCGCTTGCGCGAAGCCGTCTCAGCGAGTGGCCAAGCCGAACGGTCGATTAGTATCGGTTAGCTCCGTGCCTTGCAGCACTTCCACATCCGACCTATCAACGTCGTAGTCTACGACGAACCTTCGGGGAATCCTCATCTTGGAGTTGGCTTCCCGCTTAGATGCTTTCAGCGGTTATCCATTCCGGACGTGGCTACCCGGCGATGCTCTTGGCAGAACAACCGGAACACCAGGGGTCCGTCCATCCCGGTCCTCTCGTACTAGGGACAGCTCTCCTCAAGATTCCTGCGCCCACGGAAGATAGGGACCGAACTGTCTCACGACGTTCTGAACCCAGCTCGCGTACCGCTTTAATTGGCGAACAGCCAAACCCTTGGGACCGACTACAGCCCCAGGATGCGATGAGCCGACATCGAGGTGCCAAACCACGCCGTCGATGTGAACTCTTGGGCGTGATAAGCCTGTTATCCCCGGAGTACCTTTTATCCGTTGAGCGATGGCCCTTCCATACAGAACCACCGGATCACTAAGACCGACTTTCGTCCCTGCTCCACTTGTATGTGTTGCAGTCAAGCACCCTTATGCCTTTACACTCTACGGCCGGTTTCCAATCGGCCTGAGGGTACCTTTGTGCGCCTCCGTTACTCTTTCGGAGGTGACCGCCCCAGTCAAACTACCCACCAGACATTGTCCCGGATCCGGCTTACGGACCTCGGTTAGTTTTCCAGACTTACCAGGGTGGTATTTCAACGTTGGCTCCACAGAATCTAGCGACCCTGCTTCAAAGCCTCCCACCTATCCTACACAGATCAGCCCGAAAAACAGTGTCAAGTTGCAGTAAAGGTTCACGGGGTCTTTCCGTCTTTCCGCGGGTAGGGGGCATCTTCACCCCCAGGTCAATTTCGCTGAGTCCCGGGTCGAGACAGTGGGGAAGTCGTTACGCCATTCGTGCAGGACGGAACTTACCCGCCAAGGAATTTCGCTACCTTAGGACCGTTATAGTTACGGCCGCCGTTTACCGGGGCTTCGATTCGATGCTTTGGATTGCTCCTGACATCTCCTGTTAACCTTCCGGCACCGGGCAGGCGTCAGACCCTATACGTCGTCTTACGACTTAGCAGAGTCCTGTGTTTTTGGTAAACAGTCGCTACCCCCGATTCTCTGCGACCCCCACTCGCTCCCCGCGTTCGCGGTTCACGAGTATGGGCACACCTTCTCCCGAAGTTACGGTGTCAATTGGCCGAGTTCCTTAACCCGAGTTCTCCCAAGCGCCTTGGAATATTCTTCCCACCCACCTGTGTCGGTTTGCGGTACGGTCAGCACAGCAGTTGACCTACGCGAGGCTTTTCCAGGAAGCCGAGAATCACCGAGTTTTGCGCCCGAAGGCACTCCTCATCACCCCTCGGCCTCGAGACTGCGTTTGTGGCCATTGCCTCCTACAGTCTCAGCCTATGAGCTTGAACCACCATCCAGTAGATGGCTCGGCTATCTTCCTCCGTCCCCCCTCGTAGAACTATCCGTGCTGGTGCAGGAATATTCGCCTGCTTCCCATCGACTACGCCTTTCGGCCTCACCTTAGGGACCGACTAACCCTGAGCAGATTATCTTTACCCAGGAACCCTGGGGCTTACGGCGACAGGGTTTTTCACCCTGTTTATCGCTACTCATGCCAGCATTAGCTCCTCTCTACGCTCCACCGCTCGTTACCGTACGGCTTCACCGCAGAAGAGAGTACTCGCCTACCGCGTGCTTGCGCACACCCATAGCTTCGGTTCTTTGCTTGAGACCCGCTGAATTTTCGGCGCAGGTTCGCTCGACCAGTGAGCTGTTACGCTTTCTTTAAAGGATGGCTGCTTCTAAGCCAA